>NZ_JBYNTT010000014.1:0-126614 GCF_057784995.1 Ramlibacter sp. G4-7 | reverse complement strand
TCGGGCATTCTTATGGGTGTTCATCCGGTTTGGAAATCTTGGTTGACGGGGGGTTTGGCGATTCCCAGTCTCTCAAAACCTCTCCGGGTGAACACCCGCAATAACCTATTGAACCTTCACAGCTAGAACGGCATCTTCGGCATCCCGCCCTTGCCCCCGCCCATGCGCCGCATGAGCTTCATCATCGCGCCGCCCTTCATCTTCTTCATCATCTGCTGCATCTGCTCGAACTCGTTGAGCAGGCGGTTGACCTCCTGGACCTGCACGCCGGCACCGGCGGCGATGCGGCGCTTGCGGGTCGCCTTGATGATCTCGGGCTTGCGGCGCTCCTTGGCGGTCATGGAGCAGATGATTCCTTCCTTGCGCCGGATGTCGCGTTCGGCCTTGTCCATGTCGACCTGGCCGGCCTTGGCCTGCACCTGCGCCGGCATCTTGTCCATCAGCGTGGACAGGCCGCCCATCTGCTTCATCTGGCGCAGCTGCATCAGGAAGTCCTCGAGGTCGAAGCCCTCCCCGCTCTTGACCTTGGCGGCGAGCTTCTGCGCCGCCTCCACGTCCACGCCGGCCTGCACCTGCTCCACCAGCGCGACGATGTCGCCCATGCCCAGGATGCGGCCCGCATGGCGTTCGGCATCGAACACCTCCAGGCCGTCGATCTTCTCGCTCACCCCCGCGAACTTGATGGGGGCGCCGGTCACCTGCCGCACCGACAGCGCCGCACCCCCGCGCGAGTCGCCGTCCAGCTTGGTGAGGATGATGCCGGTGAGCGGCAGCGCCTCCTTGAAGGCCTTGGCCGTGTTCACGGCGTCCTGGCCCTGCATGGCGTCGACGACGAACAGGGTCTCCACGGGCTTGAGCACCCCGTGCAGCTCCTTGATCTCGCGCATCATGGCTTCGTCGATGGCCAGCCGGCCGGCGGTGTCGACCAGCAGCACGTCGAAGTACTGCCGGCGCGCGTAGTCCACGGCGGCGCGGGCGATGTCCACCGGCTTCTGGTCCGGGGTGCTGGGGAACCACTCGGCCCCCGCCTGCTGCGTCACGGTCTTCAGCTGCTCGATGGCCGCCGGACGGTAGACGTCGCCGGAGACCGTCAGCACCTTCTTCTTGCGCTTTTCGATCAGGTGCTTGGCCAGCTTGGCCGTGGTGGTGGTCTTGCCGGCGCCCTGCAGGCCCGCCATCAGGATCACGGCGGGCGGCTGCGCGGCCAGGTTGATGTCGCTGATGCCCTCGCCCATGGTGGCGACGAGTTCGCGGTGCACGATGCCCACCAGCGCCTGGCCCGGGTTGAGCGAACCCACGACCTCCTGGCCGAGCGCCTTGTCCTTGACCCGGGCGATGAAGTCGCGCACCACGGGCAGGGCGACGTCGGCCTCGAGCAGGGCCATGCGGACCTCGCGCAGCATCTCCTGCACGTTGTCTTCGGTGATGCGGGCCTGGCCGCGCATCTGTTTGACGAGTCGGGAAAGTTTGTCGGAGAGGGCGGAGGCCATGGGGAAGTGGGGGATGCGCCACAGGCTTTCCAGGGGCGCGGGGGGGACGGCAAAAGCCAGGGGCTAAACTCGAAGCATGATTTTATCCAGTGCGGCCCCCGCCGGCGTGGTGGTCACGCTGGCGGCCGCCGCGGCCTACGCCGTGCCAGCCGCCGGCGCGGCGCGGCTGAGCGAGCCGGCCGCGCGCCGGACGCTGCTGGCCGCCTGGCTGCTGCATGCGGCCACGCTGGCGCTGGGGCTGATGACGGAGCCGCCGCGCTTCGGCTTCGCGCCGGCCCTGTCGGTCACGGCCTGGCTGGTGCTCACGGTCTACGCGGTCGAGAAGCAGATGTTCCCGCAGCTGCGCGCGCGCTGGGCCCTGGCCTTCCTCGGCGCCGCGGCGGTGCTGCTGGCGTGGGTCTTTCCCGGCTCGCCCCTGCACGTCTCGGCCTCGCCCTGGCTGCCCTTGCACTGGGCGCTGGGCGTCGCCGCCTATGGGCTGTTCGCGGCGGCCGCGGTCCACGCGTGGATGCTCCAACGCATGGAGAACAGCATCCGCCAGGGCGGCGACCAGGCCGGCCTGCCGCTGCTGACGCTGGAACGGCTCACGTTCCGCTTCGCGGCTGCGGGCTTCGTGCTGCTCACGGGCACGCTGGTGGCGGGCATCTTCTTCTCTGAGGTCCTGTACGGCCGCGCCTGGCGCTGGGACCACAAGACCGTGTTCTCGGTCCTGTCCTGGATCGTGTTCGCCGTGCTGCTGCTCGGCCGCCTGCGTTTCGGCCTGCGCGGTCGCCGCGCCGTCAACGTGATCTACGTCGGCTCCCTGTTGCTGCTGCTGGCCTACGTGGGCTCGCGCTTCGTGATGGAAGTCGTGCTGGGGCGGCCGGCGTGAAGTACCTCGTGCTGTTCGCGGTGCTGTTCATCGCCTACCTCGTCTGGCGCAACAACCGCGTGGAGCGCCGCGACGAGGAAACGCGCCGCCCCTCCCCTCCACGCGGCGAGCCGGGTGCGCCGCAGGAAATGGTCAGCTGCGCGCTCTGCGGGCTGCACCTGCCGCAGCCGGACGCGCTGCGGGGCGCGGACGGGCGCTTTTTCTGCAGCCAGGAGCACCGGCTGCGCGCCGGCGGCTGAGCGGCATGGCCCAGTCCTCCGGCCCGAACTCCACCTGGAGCCATTCCACGTGGACCTGGGACGTGCCGGTGTTGCTGCCGCGGCCGGAAACCTCGCCGTTCCACCGGCTGTGGCTCGGCTTCATGACGGCCCGCCTCGGCACCGCAGTGATGCTGCTGGTGCTGCTGGGCGGCCTGATGGCCAGCGGCGTCGCGCCCGTGAACTACTGGCAGCTGGCCTTGTGCGCCACCTATTTCGCCGCTTCCCTGGCGGTGCGCCTGTTTACCCGGCCGGTCGCACCCGGGCGCTCCTTCGATCCGCAGTGGGTCTCCACGATCGGCATCGACCTGCTGGCGTTCTCCACCCTGCATTTCCTGCAGGCGGCGGGCCTGAACTACTCGCCGCTGTTCGCGCTGCCGGTGCTCACCGCCTCGGTGCTCGGCTCCAGCCTGCTGGCCCTGGGCACGGCCGCGGGCGTGACCATGCTGCTGCTGGCGGACGGCTGGCTGCAATCGCTGGAGTTCGCCGAGCACACGTCGCGGCTGGTGCAGGCGGCGCTCACCGGCGGTGGCTACTTCGTCGTCGCCCTGCTCGCCAACCAGCTCGCCGTGCGGCTGGCGCGCGAGGAAATGTCGGCCCGCCAGAGCCTGTCGGCCGCGCGCACGCAGGCGCACGTCAACGAACTCGTCATCGACACGCTCACCGACGGACTGCTGGTGGTCGGCATGGACTGGCGCATCCATGCCGCCAACCCGGCGGCGCGCAGCCTGCTGGGATGGCAGGCGCGCGAGGCGCCCGCGTCGCTGGCGCTGGTGTCGCGTCCGGGCTGGAAGCCGCTGGCCGCGCTGGCACAGCGCACCTTCGACAGCGGCGACACGCAGACGGCGGAACTAGCCCTGGAGCTGGGACCCGGCGAGCGCCTGCACCTGAAGGTGCGCACCCGCCTGACGCCGCCGCAGGATCCGTACAGCCAGACCCTGTGCGTGATGTTCCTGCAGGACCTGCGCGAGGCCGAGGCGCAGCTGCGCACCGAGAAGCTGGCCGCCATGGGCCGCATGTCGGCCGCGGTGGCCCACGAGATCCGCAATCCGCTGGCGGCGATCTCGCAGGCCAACGGGCTGCTCGCCGAGGAACTCACCGAACCCGGCCACCAGCAGCTCGCGGCGCTGGTGGGCAAGAACACGCAGCGCCTGTCGCAGATCGTCGAGGAGATCCTGAACCTTGCGCGCGTCCAGGCGCCGACGACCGACTGGCTGGAACTGGACCAGGTTGCGGAGCATTTCGTGGCGGAGTGGCAACGCCACACGGGCGCGGGAGAACGCGTGCGCTGGTGCCCGGGCTCCAGCCCCGCCTGGGCCGCCTTCGACGGCGAACACCTGCGCCGCATCCTGGTGAACCTGCTCGATAACGCGCTGCGGTACGTCTCCGGTGCGCCGGGTGCGATCGTCGTCGCGACCGACCTGCACCTCGGGCAGGCCCGCATCACGGTGTGGAGCGACGGCGCTCCGCTGGACCCCGGCGTGCAGCGCCACCTGTTCGAGCCCTTCTTCTCCTCGCAAAGCCGCTCCAGCGGGCTGGGCCTGTACATCTGCCGCGAGCTGTGCGACCGGCACGGCGCGCTCATCACCTATGCGCGCACGAGCGCGCCGGACGCGAGCCGGCGCGACGGCAACGCCTTCACCGTGACATTCCGCACGCGCACGACCGTCGTGCCAGACGACGTACTGTTGGGCACAATACGCGCCTGATGGCTGCCGTCGCCTCTCCCGCCCACGTGCTCGTCGTCGACGACGAGCCGGACCTGCGCACCCTGTACGAACTCACGCTGCTGCGCGAGGGCTACCGCGTGGACGCGGCGGGCACGCTGGGCGAGGCCTGCGCGCTGCTGGACCAGCAGCGCTTCGATGCCGTGATCACCGACATGCGCCTGCCCGACGGGCTCGGGCTCGAGCTGCTGCAGCGGATGCTGTCGCAGCAGCGCCCCGAACGTTGCGTGGTGATGACGGCCTACGGCTCCGCGGAGAACGCGGTGGAAGCGCTCAAGGCCGGCGCCTTCGACTACCTCACCAAGCCGGTGGACTTGAAGCAGTTCCGCTCGGTGGTCGCTTCCGCCATCCAGGAATGCAGCGCGCCGGAGCGCCGCGCTTCCGGCGCGCCGCGCATCGCCACGCCGGCGGCGGAGCGCGCCGGCGGCCAGGGTGCGCTGATGCGGCTGGTGGGCGACTCGGAGCCCATGCGCCTGGTCAAGGAACGCATCGCCAAGGTCGCGCGCAGCATGGCGCCCGTGCTGGTGCGCGGCGAGTCCGGCACCGGCAAGGAGCTGGTCGCGCGCGCCGTGCACGCCTGCAGCCACCGCGCCGACGGCCCGTTCGTGGCCGTGAACTGCAGCGCCATTCCCGAGACGCTGCTGGAAGCGGAATTCTTCGGCGCCAAGAAGGGCTCGTACACGGGCGCCAGCGCCGACCGCGAAGGCTTCTTCCAGGCCGCGCAAGGCGGCACGCTCTTCCTCGACGAGATCGGCGACCTGCCGCTGCCCATGCAGTCCAAGCTGCTGCGCGCGATCCAGGAGCGCAGCGTGCGCGCGCTGGGATCGACCAGCGAGGAGAACGTGGACGTGCGCATCGTCAGCGCCACCCACAAGGACCTCGCGGCGGACGTGCAGGCCGGGCGCTTCCGCCAGGACCTGTTTTACCGCCTGAACGTCATCGAGATCCTGGTGCCGCCGCTGCGCGAGCGCCGCGAGGACCTGCCCATGCTGTGCGAGGCACTGCTCGCGCGCATCGCGCAGGAAACCGGCATGCCGGCGCCGCAGCTCTCGCCCCACGTGGTGGCGCAGCTGCAGGCGCATCCCCTTCCCGGCAACGTGCGCGAGCTGGAGAACCTGCTGCACCGCGCGCTGGCCCTGTCCGACGGCAGCCAGCTGCAGGTGGATTTCGCACCGACCTGCGCCAGCCCGGCGCCCGCCGCCGGATCCACATCTGCATCCGCGCCCGCTCCTGCCGCGGCCGCCGCCACGACGGCGGCCGACGTGCCGGCCGACCTGCAGGCCTACCTGGACCAGCAGGAGCGCGACATCCTGGTCAAGACGCTGCGCGATACCAACTTCAACCGCACCGCGGCGGCGCAGCGCCTGGGCCTGAGCCTGCGCCAGATCCGCTACCGGATCGCGCGCCTGGGCATCGCCACGCCGGGCGCCGAAGAGCCCGATGGCCCCGACGCCGCCTGAAGGGGGCGACCCGCTGTGGCGGGACGGCTGGTACCGCTTCGCGCACGCCGTCGCCTCCCCCAATTTCGGACCGCGCCCCGCGGACGCGGCGATCGACCTGGTCGTCGTGCACTCCATCAGCCTGCCGCCCGGGGTGTATGGCGGCGACGAGGTGCGGGCTTTGTTCACGAATACGCTGGATTGGAACGCGCACCCGTACTTCCAGCAGATCCGCGGCGCCCAGGTCTCGGCGCACTTCTTCATCCGCCGCGACGGCGCGCTGCTGCAGTTCGTCAGCTGCGACGCGCGCGCCTGGCACGCGGGGGCTTCGAGCTACCGCGGCCGCGCAAACTGCAACGACGACTCCATCGGCATCGAACTGGAGGGGCTCGAGGGCGGGAGCTTCGAGGCCGAACAGTACGAGGCGCTGGCCGTCGTCTGCGCCGCCATCGCGCAGCACTACCCGATCCGCCACATCGCGGGGCACGAGCACATCGCGCCCGGGCGCAAGAAGGATCCGGGCGAGAACTTCGACTGGGCGCAGCTGCAGCGCGGATTGGGCTGGCCGGACGCGATGTTTCCCGTGCGCGCCTAGGTTTTCCGGGCGCAGGTTGCTCGCGCACAACGCGGCCGCCGCGAAGCAGTTCACGGCCTGATCGCGCGCGATGGCGGGCAAACCCGCATCACAGGCGCTCCACAGCGTTGTCCACAGGTGGTGCACCGGTTTGTTCTCGTCAACCACTACATCTAGTGCTTGATGCTCCAGGGAACACTAGATATAGTGCCCCGCAAGAGAGGGGAAGCGTTGCATTGCGCCCCCCTCCCGCAGGACAAACGCAGAGAGGAACAAGCATGCAAGCTGCACTGGGCACCCCCATCACCACCCTCGGCGCCGCCACCGGCGCCGCTCCTTCGGCCGCTGCCGGCCAGGCCGACGCCGCGCCGCTGGCGCACTACCAGATCATCCGCCGCAACGGCGCGGTGGTCCCGTTCGAGCCGAACAAGATCGCGATCGCGATGATGAAGGCCTTCCTGGCGGTGCACGGCACCCAGGGCGCGGCCTCCGCCAGCGTGCGCGAGACGGTGGACGTGCTGACCCAGTCGGTGATCAAGGCGCTGGTGCGCTCGCGCCCGGGCGGCGGCACCTTCCACATCGAGGACATCCAGGACGCCGCCGAACTGGGCCTGATGCGCAGCGGCCACCACGAGGTCGCCCGCGCCTACGTCCTGTACCGCGAGCGCCGCTCCCAGGAGCGCGCCAAGCAGGCGCAGGACCAGGCGCCCGTCGCGCCGGAATTCCACGTCCTGGACCAGGGCCAGCGCGTGCCGCTGGACATCGCCGGCCTCAAGGCCCTGATCGTCGCTTCGTGCGCGGGCCTGGGCGCCGACGTCAAGCCGGACCCGATCGTCGCCGAGACCCAGCGCAACCTGTACGACGGCGTGCCGCTGGACGAGGTCTACAAGGCGTCCATCCTGGCCGCCCGCACGCTGATCGAGAAGGAGCCGGACTACACCTTCGTCACCGCCCGCCTGCTGCTGCACACGATCTTCAAGGAAGTGATCGGCCGCGAAGTGGCGCCGGCCGAGCGCGCCGAAGCCTACGCCGACAATTTCCCGCTGTTCATCAAGAAGGGCGTCGAGAACGAGCTGCTGGACGAGAAGCTGCTGCAGTTCGACCTGAAGAAGCTGGCCGGCGCGATCAAGGCCGAGCGCGACCTGAAGTTCGACTACCTGGGCCTGCAGACCCTGTACGACCGCTACTTCCTGCACGTGCGCAAGACCCGCATCGAGCTGCCGCAGGCCTTCTTCATGCGCGTGGCCATGGGCCTGTCGCTCAACGAGATCGACCGCGAAGCCCGCGCCATCGAGTTCTACGAAGTGCTCTCCAGCTTCGACTTCATGTCCTCGACGCCGACGCTGTTCAACGCCGGCTCGCTGCGCTCGCAGCTGTCCTCCTGCTACCTCACGACGGTGCCGGACGACCTGGACGGCATCTACGAATCGATCAAGGAAAACGCCCTGCTGTCCAAGTTCGCGGGCGGCCTGGGCAACGACTGGACGCGCGTGCGCGCCCTGGGCTCCCATATCAAGGGCACCAACGGCGAGTCGCAGGGCGTGGTCCCCTTCCTGAAGGTGGTCAACGACACCGCCGTGGCGGTGAACCAGGGCGGCAAGCGCAAGGGCGCCGTCTGCGCCTACCTGGAGTCCTGGCACCTGGACGCGGAAGAGTTCCTGGAACTGCGCAAGAACACCGGCGACGACCGCCGCCGCACCCACGACATGAACACGGCGAACTGGATTCCCGACCTGTTCATGCGCCGCGTGATGGAAAAGGGCGACTGGACCCTGTTCTCGCCCTCCTCGGTGCCCGACCTGCACGACAAGTTCGGCAAGGACTTCGAGAAGGCCTACCTGGCCTACGAGGAGAAGGCCAAGCGCGGCGAGATCAAGCCGAGCAAGACCATCCCGGCCAACGACCTGTGGCGCAAGATGCTCTCGATGCTGTTCGAGACCGGCCACCCCTGGATCACCTTCAAGGACGCCTGCAACGTGCGCTCGCCGCAGCAGCACGCCGGCGTGGTGCACTCGTCCAACCTGTGCACCGAGATCACCCTGAACACCTCGGACACCGAGACGGCCGTGTGCAACCTGGGTTCGGTGAACCTGCTGCAGCACCTGAAGGACGGCAAGGTCGACCAGGAAAAGCTCAAGCGCACGATCACCACGGCGATGCGGATGCTCGACAACGTGATCGACATCAACTACTACGCCGTCAAGAAGGCCCGTGACTCCAACATGCGGCACCGCCCGGTCGGCCTGGGCGTGATGGGATTCCAGGACGCGCTGTACGAGCTGCGCATCCCCTACGCCTCCAAGGACGCGATCCAGTTCGCCGACGAGTCCATGGAAGCCGTCTGCTACTACGCCTACTGGGCCTCGACGGAACTGGCGCGCGAGCGCGGCAAGTACTCCAG
This sequence comes from Ramlibacter sp. G4-7, assembly GCF_057784995.1. Lineage (NCBI taxonomy): Bacteria > Pseudomonadati > Pseudomonadota > Betaproteobacteria > Burkholderiales > Comamonadaceae > Ramlibacter > Ramlibacter sp. G4-7. The sequence continues at coordinate 117,855 of NZ_JBYNTT010000014.1, read as the reverse complement.
CTACAAGGGTTCGCTGTGGGACAAGGGCGTGCTGCCCCTGGACACCCTGGACCTGCTGGCGGACGCCCGCGGCGAGCAGTACGTGGACGTCGACCGTTCCGCCACCCTGGACTGGGACGCGCTGCGCAGGAAGATCGCCGCCGACGGCATGCGCAACAGCAACTGCGTGGCCATCGCCCCCACCGCGACCATCTCCAACATCATCGGCGTGGATGCCTCGATCGAGCCGTGCTTCGGCAACCTCTCGGTCAAGTCCAACCTGTCCGGCGAGTTCACGGTGATCAACCACTACCTGGTGCGCGACCTCAAGCGCCTGGGCCTGTGGGACGACGTGATGGTCATGGACCTGAAGCACTTCGACGGCTCGCTGCGCCCCATCGACCGGGTGCCGCAGGAGATCAAGGCGCTGTACGCGACCGCCTTCGAGGTCGAGCCGGTGTGGCTGGTGGAAGCCGCCGCCCGCCGCCAGAAGTGGATCGACCAGGCCCAGTCGCTGAACATCTACATGGCCGGCGCCTCGGGCAAGAAGCTGGACGAGACCTACAAGCTCGCCTGGCTGCGCGGCCTCAAGACCACCTACTACCTGCGCACGACCAGCGCGACGCAGGCGGAGAAGTCGACCATCCAGTCGGGTCGCCTGAACGCGGTGAGCAACGGCAACGGCGCCGGCGGAATGCACGCGGCGCACAGCGGCCAGGGCGCGATGAGCGCGATGGAAGCGGCGGCGGCGGCGGCGCGCGCGCAGATCGATGCGGTCACCGGCGGCGCGACGCCGGCCACCGACATCAAGTTCTGCGGCGTCGACGATCCGACCTGCGAGGCGTGCCAGTGATCGCGCACGACGCGCAGATCACGTCGAAATGAACCGAGGTATCGGCGTTCTCCGACAGAACGTCGATGTAAGCAAGCAACAAAATGCGACGCGGATGTGAACAGACACTTTGATTCACGCATCCGCGCTCGCATAATCCGAGCACTGGAACACCTATGTTGACCTGGGACGACGAAGTCACGCCCACACCGTCAAAGCCTGCCAAGAGCGGTTCGCCGATGAACCGCGAGGCATCCGTTTCCATTCCCCAGCCTGCACTGCGCACTCTCGACGACGGCGCGACCGTCGCTCCGGTGATCGCCCCCATCGTCACGCAAGCGGCGATCAAGGTGCAGGCGGGCCCCGCGCCGGCCACCAGCACGCGCCGCGTGCAGGCGGCGGACAAGCGCATCATCAACGGCCAGACCGACGTCAACCAGCTCGTCCCCTTCAAGTACAAGTGGGCCTGGGAGAAGTACCTGGCGACCTGCGCCAACCACTGGATGCCGCAGGAAGTGAACATGAACCGCGACATCGCCCTGTGGAAGGACCCGAACGGGTTGTCCGAGGACGAGCGCCGCATCATCAAGCGCAACCTCGGCTTCTTCGTCACTGCCGACTCGCTGGCCGCCAACAACATCGTGCTGGGCACCTACCGGCACGTGACGGCGCCCGAAGCCCGCCAGTTCCTGCTGCGCCAGGCCTTCGAGGAAGCGATCCACACCCACGCCTACCAGTACATCGTGGAGTCGCTGGGCCTGGACGAGAGCGAGATCTTCAACGCCTACCATGAGGTGCAGTCGATCCGGGACAAGGACGAGTTCCTGATCCCCTTCATCGACGCGATCATGGATCCCAACTTCCACACCGGCACGCCGGAAACCGACCAGACGCTCCTCAAGAGCCTGATCGTGTTCGCCTGCCTGATGGAAGGCCTGTTCTTCTATGTCGGCTTCACCCAGATCCTGGCGCTGGGCCGGCAGAACAAGATGACCGGCGCCGCCGAGCAGTACCAGTACATCCTGCGCGACGAGTCGATGCACTGCAATTTCGGCATCGACCTGATCAACACCATCAAGCTCGAGAACCCGCACCTGTGGACCGCCGACTTCAAGGCGGAGATCAAGGGCCTGTTCCTCAAAGCTGTCGAACTCGAGTACCGCTACGCCGAGGACACCATGCCCCGCGGCGTGCTGGGACTCAACGCCTCCATGTTCAAGGGCTACCTGCGCTACATCGCCAACCGGCGCGCCACGCAGATCGGCCTGGAAGCGCTTTTCCCGAACGAGGAAAACCCCTTCCCCTGGATGAGCGAGATGATTGACCTGAAGAAAGAGCGCAACTTCTTCGAGACCCGCGTGATTGAATACCAGACGGGTGGAGCTCTTTCCTGGGATTGACGGCAACTGCGAGTAGTTTGGGTTTGACACCCGCACGCACCACGGCACGAAGAGGCCGGGCGTGGCGGGTGAAGGTGTTCGTGGGGCTGGGCCGCGTGCCCAACCGCATGGATCGCTTCGCGCCACCAACAATGCGTGAAGTGCTTCTTTGGTTGATGTTTGTATCAACGTAAACAGGAGATAGTGACATGGCAACTGCGAAGAAAACCGCCGCGAAGAAGGCTCCGGCCCGCAAGTCGGCTGCGAAGAAGGCTACCGCGAAGAAGGCTACCGCGAAGAAGACGACGGCGAAGCGCCCGGCCGCCAAGAAGGCTGCCGCGAAGCGTCCGGCCGCGAAGAAGGCCGCTGCGAAGCGTCCGGCCGCCAAGAAGGCTGCCGCGAAGCGTCCGGCGGCGAAGAAGGCCGCTGCGAAGCGCCCGGCTGCGAAGAAGTCGGCTGCCAAGAAGACCACGGCCAAGAAGTCGGCTGCGAAGAAGAGCACCGCCCGCAAGGCGACTGCGAAGAAGAGCACCGCCAAGAAGGCCGCCAAGAAGTCCTCCGGCGGCGCGAAAAAGGCTGCGAAAGCGCCTGCTGCGAAGAAGGCTCCTGCGAAGCGGGCGTCCAAGCCTGCAGCGAAGTCGAACGGCGGCTCCTCCGCCCCGGCTGCGGCGGCTCCTGCGGCTCAGACCACTCTGAACCCGCAAGCTGCCTGGCCGTTTCCGACGGCTGCCAAGCCTTAAGGCAGATCACGGGCGAAGCGCTTTGCGTTTCGCCCGTGGACGGCTGGTTCGTTCGAAAACCCGCGGCTCACGCCGCGGGTTTTTTATTTGTTCACTTCGATAAGACCGCGAAGCGGCCTTTTCGAAGTGGCCTGATCGGTGCGAGGGGGACCGCGCTGCATGTTATTCCGCGCGGTCCACGTGCCCCTGCGGGGAGGGGCCGCGAGGTAAGCTGGGGCGATGAGTGAGTCCCAGAGAGACTTGTTCGGTGCAGCGCCGCTCGCCTTGCCGCCGGGCATGCGGTACGAAGCAGAGTTCCTCACGCGCGAGGAGGAATCGGCGCTCGTCGCGACCATCGCGGCGCTGCCGCTGGCGCCCATGCAATACCAGCAGTACACCGCCCGCCGCAAGGTCGTGAGCTATGGCGGCCAGTACGACTTCAGCGCCCAGCAACTGAACGCCGCCGAGCCCCTGCCGGCGTGGCTGGACGCGCTGCGCGCACGCGCGGGCGCCTGGGCCGGCGTCGCGCCGGAGCACTTCACGCAGGCGCTGATCGCCGCTTATGAGCCGGGGACGCCGCTGGGCTGGCACCGGGACGTGCCGGACTTCGAGGACGTCGTCGGCGTCTCCCTGCACGACGAGGCGGTGATGCGCTTCCGGCCGTATCCGCACGTGGTCGGCCGCAAGGCCGAGGGCTTCAAGCTAGTGCTGCCGCCGCGCTCGATCTACCTGCTGCGCGGTGCGTCGCGCTGGGAGTGGCAGCACAGCGTGTCGCCGACGAAGGCGCTGCGGTATTCGATCACCTTGCGGACGGCGTCGGGACGGCGGGGGTGAGTTGACCGCAGGGGCTCGCTTCGCTCACCGTCCGATCACTTCTGCTCTGCCGCCAGCTGCATCCGCCGCCGCAGCCGCGCGGCTTCCTCCGTCGCCCCGGCCTTCTCGGCGCGCATGGCCTGCGCGCCGAGCCAGGCCATGACGCTGCGGCGCCAGCCCTGCTCGGAGGCGGTGTCCACCGCGACCTGCAGCACCTCGGGATCCGCCTTCTCGGTGCGCAGCAGCACGCCCGCGGCAACCAGGCGCGGCAGCGGTTCCTTGATGCCCTTGAGCGCCGCGGCGCCGCCCTGCCCGCCCGCAATGCCCCGGTAGGGCTCGGGCAGCATCTTGGCCTGCTCGGGCGCGGCCGTTCCCGCGAGGAAATCGGCGTAGGCGCGCTCGGTGTCCGACGCGTCGGCGCGCAGGCGCTCGAAGCCCGTGCAAGGCGCGAAGTCCAGGCTGGCCACCTGAACGGCGCAGCGCGTGAGCTCGGCGCGCGCGACCAGCGCCGGCTGCGCGGTGCTCGCCACCTCGCTGCGAAAGCGGGTGAATTCGGAGCCGGCAACCCGGTCGTTGCCCGAGAGATAGGCGCGCTCGTAGCGGTCCTGCGCGCCGTCGGCGTTGACCAGCCAGTCCGGCTGGCGCGGCTTGCTGCCGCAGGCGGCGAGCGATGCCGCCAGCGCGAAGGTCAGGAGGATCCTCATGGCAGTTCGATCTTCCGTTCCTTGGCGAAAGGCCACTTGCGGTTGAGGTCGTTGATCAGGTCCTCGATCTTGCGCAGGTTCGCCTCCACGTCGCCGCGCAGGCTGCCCAGGTCCTCGGTGGCCTTGTTCACGTTGCCGGCGATGCCCTGGGCTTCCTTGAGCACGGAATCCACGCGCTGCAGGCTGCCGCGCGCATCGGTGAGCAGCGCATTCATCTGCCGCACGGTGGACTGCGCGTCGGTGGCGATGCCTTGCGGGCCGAACACGCGGGTGTCCGCGTTCGAGACCAGCCGGTCGCCGTTGGCGGCCAGCCGCTGGATCTGCGCCATCGCCGTGTTGGCGCGCTCCACCGCCGCCACCAGCTTGCGCGCGTCCTCCTCGTTGCCGAAGATCGCGTGCAGCGCGCCCTGGCGGCTTTGCAGCTTGTTGGTGAAGACCTGCAGGTTCGCCAGCGAGCGGTTCAGTTCCGAGTTCTGGGCGGTCAGCTGGTTCAGGTTGTCCAGCACGTCCTTGGTCGCGCCGATGACGCGGCCCACTTCCTCGTTGAAGTCACCCCGCAGCACGGGGCGCTCGGCGCCGTCCGGCAGCGCGGGGTCGGTCAGGATGCCGCTGTAGGCGCGCAGCTGCGTCGCGCCGATGATCGGCTTGATCAGCGTGAACACGCTGGAGGTGCGCAGCCACTTGGACTCCTTCTCCAGCACGTCGATCTCGATGCGCACGTTGCCCTTCTCGCCCAGCCCCACCCTCTTCACCGTGCCGATCGGAAAGCCGGAGAAGGTCAGGTCCATGCCGGCCACCACCCCCTCGGCGTTGTCGGTCACCAGCACCAGGTGCTGCTTGGGGTCGAAGAAGCCGCGCGCGCGCAGCAGGAACAGGGCGGAGGCGATGATCAGGCCGATGGTGAAGGCCAGCAGCAGCGTGGCCTTCATCTCCAGGTGCCGCACCGGCACGTTCTTGGCGGCGGGTTCCGACTTCTGGACGGAGGTCTCGGGCTGCGGCGGTGCGGTGGGGCCCGGCGGGGGCGTGCGCGTGGGATCCTGGGCCATGGTCAGATGTAGTTGCCCACCAGGGAGGCCGCTTCCAGGATCAGCAGCACGCCGAACATGCGCACCAGGCCCTGCAGCGCCGCGCTTTCGCGCGAGCCGTCGTCCTCGATGTTGTTCAGGCCCGAGGCCATGGGGATGACCGACACGGCGATGGCGAAGAGCAAGGTCTTGAAGGAAAAGACGAAGGCGAACAGCGGGTCGAACACGCGGCCCGCCATGTGGGTGTAGGCCTGCACGCCCGCCATGGTGAAGCCATAGACGGCGAGGTAGGCGAGCATGCCCGCCACGACGCAGCTGAGCGCCGCAAGCGTGATGCACGCGAAGATGCCGGCCAGCAGCCGCGGCAGCACCTCCACGGCGATCGGGTCCATGCGCTGGCGCCGCAGGGTGCGGAAGTGGCCGATGCGCCGCATTTCGACCAGCGCCGCGCCGCTGGGGATGGTGGTGCGCAGCGCCACGAACAGCGCCGCCGTCAGCGGGATCAGTTCCACCACGAGCACCCGCACGACCATTTCCAGCGCATATTGCGACAGGCCGTAGTTGGACGCGGTGACCACCACGATGCGGGTGATGATGACGGTGAACAGCGCGATGAGGACCGTGAACCAGCCGAGAATGGGCGCCGTGTCCACGTACATGTGGCGCGCCAGGTTGTAGCGGGTCTGGGGGCCGTAGCTTTGCGGCGAAAGCGCACGCACCACCATCACGGCCCCGAAGAAGGTGATGCGCGCCCATGCCGCGGCCCAGCGCACCGGCGCCAGGCTGGTGTGGCCCACGGTGCGGTACCAGGTCGACCAGTGCGTCATGGCGCGATGGTAATGGCGCGGCTGGGCCAGCCTCGTAAGGCACGGCCTACAGTTGAGCCTGCCCAGCCTTGAACAGCGAGCAAAGGAGCGGTGATGAGCAATTTCGACTGCGACCTCTTCGTCGTGGGCGGCGGCAGCGGGGGTGTGCGGGCGGCCCGGATGGCGGCCCAGCGTGGCGCGCGCGTCGTGCTGGCGGAGGCGGCGGCGCTGGGCGGCACCTGCGTCAACGTGGGCTGCATTCCCAAGAAACTCTATAGCCACGCGGCCGAGTACGCGGACCACTTCCGCGATGCGGCCGGCTTCGGCTGGGACGTGAAGCCCGCTCGCCTGGACTGGCAGCGCCTGAAGAAGAACCGCGCCCAGGAGATCGCGCGCCTGAACGGCGTCTACGAGAACCTGCTGCGCAACGCGGGCGTGGAACTCGTGCGGGGCTGGGCGAGCTTGTGTGACGCGCAGACCGTGCAGGTGGCGCTCGGCGACGGGGCGCGGCGCTGGCGCGCACGCCACATCCTCGTCGCGACCGGCGGCACACCCTCCGTCCCGCACTTCCCCGGACGGGAGCACGTGCTCACATCCGACCAGATGTTCGACCTCGAGCCCTTCCCGAAGCGGCTGGTGGTCGTGGGTGGCGGCTACATCGCCTGCGAGTTCGCGTCGATCTTCCAGGGGCTGGGGGCGCAGGTCACGCAGTTGTACCGGGGCGAGCAGATCCTGCGCGGCTTCGACGAGGACGTGCGCACCTTTCTCGCCCAGGAACTGGCCAGGCACGGCCTGGACCTGCGCCTGCGCGCCGACGTGGACGCGGTGGAGCGAACCGGCGGCGGCCTGCGCGTGCGCCTCGAGAACGGCGAGGTGCTGGAGGCCGACGCCGTGTTGTATGCGACCGGGCGCGTCCCCAACATCGCCGGCCTGGGCCTGGAGGCCGCGGGGTTGCGCCCCTCGCCCCACGGCGCGATCGTGGTGGACGAGCGGTTTCGCACCGCGGTGCCGTCCATCCTGGCCGTCGGCGACGTCATCGCCCGGGTGCAGCTCACGCCGGTGGCGCTGGCCGAAGCCATGCTGGTCGTCGACCAGTTGTTCGGCAACGGCGAGCGCGGCCTGGCCTACGAACTCGTGCCCACCGCCGTCTTCACGCATCCGTCCGTCGCCACTGTCGGCCTCACGGAGCGGCAGGCGCGCGAGCGCCATGGCCAGGTGCGCATCTTCCGCGCCGACTTCCGGGTGCTGCGCCACACCTTGAGCGGCAATCCGGAGCGCACGCTCATGAAACTGGTGGTCGACGCGGCGACGGACCGGGTCGTCGGCTTGCACATGGTCGGCGCCGAAGCCGGAGAGATCGTCCAGGGCTTTGCGGTGGCCATGCAGGCCGGCGCCACCAAGGCGGTCTTCGACCGGACGATCGGCATCCATCCGACGGCGGCCGAAGAATTCGTGACGATGCGGGAGCCAGTCGTCGCGAAGTTCCCCGAACCCTGAGCACCGCACGTGACAACTTCACGATAGCGGTTCGTACTAGGAAAAATACCAAGAGCTTTACACGCGCTTGGCATGTTTTTTCCGTGGCTCAGGCGTTCAATACTTGCATGAACGCACTGCAGAAAAACACCGGCGCGAGGGGCTGCCGCCGGTTAAGCCGCGGACTGGCAGCCCTGGCACTCGCGTTGGGCGGGGGTGCGTTGGCCCAGGACGTGGTCAACGTCCCCGCGGCACACCTGCACCACGCGGAGGGCTCGGTGGCCTATGCGCCGCAGGGCGACAAGGAGTGGCACGACGTGCAGCCGCGCCGCCTGCTCAAACGCGGTGATCGCCTGTGGACGGACCGCGGCTCGCGCGCCGAGTTGCAGGCGGGCGGCCACGCGGTGCGCCTCAATGGCGAGACGCAGATGGTGCTGGAGAACGTGGGCGAGACCGCGACGATGCTCAGCCTGACCCAGGGCTCCCTCGCGGCGACCGTCACGCACATGAATCCGGGCGACAGCTTCGAGGTCGGCACGCCCAACCTCGCCTTCCGCGCGCGCCAGCCCGGGGACTACCGCATCGACGTGGACCTGAAGGCCGGCGTCACGCGCATCGTGGTGCTCTCCGGTTCCGGCGTGGTCTATGGCGAGAAGGGCGAGGCGCTGGAAGTGAAGAAGGGCCAGCGCGTGAGCTTCAAGGATCGCACCCTCGCGCGCGTGCCGCAGGGCGCCTTCGCCGCCACCGACGATTTCGACAAGTGGACCGGCGCCCGCCGCCGCGGCGAGCCCACCGTGAGCATGCCCAACGTGGCCCAGGCCCAGCCCGTTGCGCCCGCGGCGCCGGCGTACGTGAACAAGGGCAAGGAGATCATCATCTCCGGGCCGGCCTCGTCGCTGCCCGGTGCGCGTTCCGCGGCCGCCGTGCGCGCCGCCGCGCAGCCACAGCCACAGCCACAGCCACAGGCACAGGCAGCGGCGCAGGCGTCCGCCCAGGCCCCGGCGAATCCCGCGCATTCGCTGCCCCAGGCCGCGTCCCCGGCGTCGCAGCTGGCCAAGGCGCAACCGCTGCCGAACGCCGCGGTGATGCCGCCGCCCGTATCGGCGATGCCCCTGCGCGTGACGGCCCCCGGCAGCGCGGTTGCGTCCTCCACGCCCGCCGCTTCGCTCAAGGCCGAAGCCGAAGCCCGCGCGCGTGCGCAGGTCGAAGCGGCCGCACAGGCCGCCCGTGAGCAGGCCGAGCGCGAACGCGTCGCCCAGCAGCGCGAGGAAGAGCGCCGCGCCGCGGCCGCGCGTGCCGACGTGGAGCGCCGCGCCGCGGCCCTGGCGGAAGAAAAGCGCGCCGAAAGCCAGCGGCGCGCCGCCGCCGCCGAAGCCAGGCGGGTCGAGAGCGAGAAGCGCATTGCCGCCGCTGAAGCCAAGCGGGTGGAAAGCGAGAAGCGCGCCGCAGCGGCCGCCGAAGCCAGGCGCGCCGAGACCGAGCGGCTGGCTGCGGCCGCGGCCGAAGCGAAGCGCGCCGAGGCGAGGCGCATCGAGAACGACAAGCGCGTGGCCGCGGCCTCCGACGGCAAGCGCGGCGAGGAGCGGCGCCGCGCCCAGGCCAGGCGGGCGGAGGAAGAGCGCCACGCGGCCGCCCAGGCGAAGAAGGAACAGGAAGCCAGGCGCGTCGCCGCGGCCAGGCACGCCGAGGAAGAACGGCGGGCAGCCGCGAAGAGGGCCGAAGAGGAAAAGCGGCTGGCGGCCGCTCGCAAGGCCGAGGCGCAGAAGATCGCTGAAGCACGCAAGCAGCAGCTCGCCCGCCTGCAGGAACAGGCCCGTCGCGAGGAGCAGAGCGTGCAGGCGCGCCGTGAACAGGCGGCACGCCGCGCGGAAGACGATCGCCGGGAAGACCAAGCCCGCCGCGAAGACCAGGCACGCCGTGATGAAGCTGCGCACCGCGAGGAGGACTTGCGTCGCCAGCGCGCGCTGGTGGAGCAGGCGCGCCGCGAGCAGGAAAAGAAGGACCAGGAAGTCTGGCTGCGCCAGCAGCAGTACTACCAGCCGCAGCCCGTGCGGCCGGCACCCATGGGCGTGCCGGCGCGAAGGGTCAGTTGACGCCGCGGCGCGTGTAGGTGCGGGTCACCGGCGCCGCCTTCTCTTCTTCCGGCGGCAGGTAGATCGTGGTGCGGTCGATCTTGGCGTCGAAGGCCGCGATCTCGGCGGTCGCGCAGCGGATCACGGCGCGATCGAGGGGATGACACGTACGCTGGCTCAGTTTGGTCAGGGACTCGGAACGGTCGATGTAGTCACGGACCTGGGCGGGATCGACCATCAGGGCGAACGGATTGGCGGCCAACGCTGTCGTCATTTTCTTGCACTCCTTGCTTGATTTGCGCCTTGTCAGCGACGCTGTTCTGGCTGACGCAGACTGTCGGTCCTGCAGCCAAAAGGCTGGGTCAGAGGACTGCGTTTGACCCTGTAGGACACGTTCGCACCGCCAGCCGGGTTGGTGGACGGTGAGAGGGGAGTTGCACAATAGGCACATGCCCTTCATGCCGCCTTTCATTTCGCCGACCTTCCACCACGACGCGGAAAGCGCACTGGACCAGGTGCGCGCGATCTACGCGCAGCAGATCAACCACCTGCGCGAGGCGATGCAGCGCTTCATCGCCGGCGAGCAGATGCCGGGGCGCGTGCGGGCCTGCTACCCCTATGTGCGCATCCATACGGACAGCGTGGTGCCGCAGGCGGCGCTGGAGAACTCGGGCGTGTCGTACGGCTTCGTCGCCAGTGCCGGGCGCTACGAAACGACGCTGACGCGCCCCGACCTGTACGCCCCCTACTACCTGCAGCAGTTCCGGCTCCTTCTGCAGAACCATGGCGTGCCGCTCGAGGTGGGCACGAGCCACGAGCCGATGCCCATCCACTTCTCCTTCGCCGAGCACGACCACATCGAAGGAACGATGCCGCCGCAGCGCCGCATGCAGATGCGCGACATGTTCGACCTGCCGGATCTCGGCACGATGGACGACGGCATCGCCAATGGCGGCATGCGCTTCGAGGGAGGGCAGGCGCTGCCGCTGTCCCTGTTCACCGCTTCACGCGTGGACTACTCGCTGCACCGCCTGCGCCACTACACGGGCACCGTGCCCGAGTGGTTCCAGAACTTCGTGCTGTTCACCAACTACCAGTTCTACATCGACGAGTTCGTCAAGCTGGGCCACGAGGAGATGAACCGTCCCGACAGCGAATACATCGCTTTCGTCGAGCCCGGCAACGTGGTGACGCGCCGGGTCGGCCTGCCGCGCGAGGCGATGGACAGCCTCGGCGCCCCGCCGCCGCGGCTGCCGCAGATGCCCGCCTACCACCTGATCCGGCCGGGTCACAGCGGCATCACCATGGTGAACATCGGCGTGGGCCCGTCCAACGCGAAGAACATCACGGACCACGTGGCGGTGCTGCGCCCGCATGCCTGGCTGATGCTCGGGCACTGCGCGGGGCTGCGCAACAGCCAGCAACTGGGCGACTACGTGCTGGCGCACGGCTACGTGCGCGAGGACCACGTGCTCGACGAGGAACTGCCGCTGTGGATCCCCATTCCGGCGCTGGCCGAGATCCAGGTGGCGCTGGAGCAGGCGGTGGCCGACGTCACGCAATGCCAGGGCGCGGACCTCAAGCGCATCATGCGCACGGGCACCGTGGCGAGCACCGACAACCGCAACTGGGAACTGCTGCCCGGCAACGAGCCGCAAAGACGCTTCTCGCAAAGCCGGGCCGTGGCGCTCGACATGGAAAGCGCCACCATCGCTGCCAACGGCTTCCGCTTCCGGGTGCCCTACGGCACGCTGCTGTGCGTGAGTGACAAGCCCCTGCACGGGGAAATCAAGCTGCCCGGCATGGCCAACCAGTTCTACCGCGAGCGCGTGGACCAGCACCTGCGCATCGGCATGCGCGCGATCGAGATCCTGCGCTCGGAAGGCCCGACCCGGCTGCACAGCCGCAAGCTGCGCAGCTTCGACGAGGTGGCCTTCCAGTGAAGCGCTTGCGTCGGCCGGGCGGCTGCTAGGGCTGAACGCGCGTAGGCTCCCAGGCGCTGCCCGAGCCCTCCCGCTCGTCCGCGCCGTTGCGCCGGCGCGAGCGGCGGCGGCTGCGGAAGGGCATCGCGCGCCCGAGCAGGACCAGCACGGCGATGCCCGCGCTCATGCCGATGGCCACCGCATAGCCGGCCGCGACGAAGTACTCGTCGAAGACGTGGCTGAGGAGGTACAGGGTGGACAGCGCCGACACCGGCATCGCGAGCGCCGCGATCCCGAAAGCGAGGAAGTCGCCCAGGACCACCTTCTGGCCGCAGCGCACGCAGGCGGAGATGTCCTGCAGGTACAGCTTGCGGACGTCGAGCATGCGGTGGCAGTGGGGGCAGCGGTAGTCCATGGGCACGGATTCGGAAGGGATTGCCTACCCTAGCGCGACCGTGTCCGCCGCGCAATCACCCGGCATCGGGGCGAGCGGAAGGCCGAGCAAAAATGCTCAGAGCGCCGCTTCCGTTTCGATCAGCGTCGCCATCGCTTCGCCCAGGCGCACCGGCCGGGTCGGCGCCCAGTCGGGCGTGAAAGTGAGCACGTTCTGCGGAAACAGCAGGATGACCGTGGACCCGAGCAGGAAGCGGCCCATCTCGGCGCCCTTGGCCAGCACGATGTCTTCGTTGTCGTAGCGCCACTCGCGCGGCTCGCGCGTGCGCGGCGGGTTGATGACGCCCTGCCACACCGTGGCCATGCTGCCCACGATGGTGGCCCCCACCAGCACCATCACCATGGGCCCGTGCGCGCAGGCGAACTCGCACACCACGCGCTCGTTGCGCGCGAACAGGCTGGGCACGTGGCGCGCCGTCAGCGGGTTCACCGAGAACAGGTCGCCGGGGATGTAGATCATGCGCTTGAGGCGCCCCTCGCACGGCATGTGGATGCGGTGGTAGTCGCGCGGGGCCAGGTACAGCGTCGCGAAGTGCCCGTGGTCGAAGCGGTGGGCCAGCGACTGGTCGCCGCCCACCAGCGCACGCGTGGAGTAACTGTGGCCCTTGGCCTGGAACAGCTGGTCGTGTTCGATCGGGCCGTACTGGCTGATCGCCGCATCCACCGGGCACACGAAAGGCGCCGCCGCGATAGGCCGCGCGCCTTCGCGCAGCGGCCGGGTGAAGAAGTCGTTGAAGCTGGCGTAGCTCTCGATGCGCGGGTCCGCGGCCTCCGCCATGTCCACCTTGTAGTGCGCCACGAACTTGCGGATGACCCAGGTGGTCAACGCGCCCAGGCGCGCGCCGGCGAGCTTGCCCGCGAACACGGTGAGCAGCTTCTTCGGCAGGAGGTACTGCTGCGTGATGGGCAAGGGTGGGAACAAGCGGGGTCCTCGGCGGCAAAGGGAAAATTCTAAGCGGCTGCCGCGTCGCGCAGCGCGCATGGACGGGGTGCGACAGAATAGCGCCCGCCATGACCGAGCTGCTCCTCGAAGCCCGCGACCTCACCAAGCGCTACGGCGACACTGTCGTGGTGGACGGCCTTTCGTTCGCAATCGCGGCCGGCGAATGCCTCGGCGTGATCGGCCCCAACGGCGCCGGCAAGACCACCACGATCCGCATGTGCCTCGGCCTGACCGAGCCGGACAGCGGCGAGATCCGGGCACTGGGCGGCGCCATGCCGCGGGACGCGCTCGCGATCAAGGCGCAGCTGGGCGTGGTCAGCCAGTTCGATTCGCTGGACCCGGACTTCAGCTGTGCCGAGAACCTGCTGGTCTATGGCCGCTACTTCGGGATGCGCGAACAGGCGATTCGCGAGCGCATTCCGCAACTGCTGGAATTCGCATCGCTGACGAACAAGGCGACCGCGAAGCCGGTCGAACTCTCGGGCGGGATGCGCCGGCGGCTGTCGCTCGCGCGGGCGCTGGTCAACGACCCTCGCCTGCTGATGCTGGACGAGCCGACCACCGGGCTGGACCCGCAGGCGCGCCACCTCATGTGGGAACGGCTGCAGGTGCTGCTGCAGCAGGGCAAGTCCATCCTGCTCACCACGCACTTCATGGACGAGGCCGAGCGCCTGTGCAACCGCCTGCTGGTGCTGGACCACGGCCGCAAGATCGCCGAGGGACGGCCACGCGACCTGATCGCCGAACACCTGGAGTCGGACGTGGTGGAGGCCTATGGCAATGGCGCCCTTTCGCTCGCCGCGTCGCCGCTGCGCACGCTGGCAGGCCGCACCGAGGTCAGCGGCGAGACCGTCTTCTTCTACACGCAGGACGCGCGGCCGCTGCTGGACGCGCTCGGGCGCGAGCACCCGCGGCTGCGTACGCTGCACCGGCCTTCCAACCTGGAAGACCTGTTCCTCAAGCTGACCGGCCGCCAGATCCGGGAAGGAGCCTGAATGAGCGAGCATCTCTCGACCTGGCGCGCGCCGTCGCTGTCCCTGCGCTGGTGGCCCGTGTTCCGCCGCAACCTGCTGGTGTGGCGCAAGCTGGCGCTGCCCAGCCTCATCGGCAACATCGCCGAGCCCCTGATCTGGCTGGTGGCCTTCGGCTACGGCATGGGCGCGCTGGTGGGCAGCGTGCGGCTGCACGGCGCCGACGTGCCCTACATCCTGTTCCTGGCGAGCGGTTCGATCTGCATGAGCGCGATGAACGCCGCGAGCTTCGAAGCGCTCTATTCCGCCTTCTCCCGCATGCACGTGCAGAAGACCTGGGACGGCATCATGAACGCGCCCGTGAGCCTGGACGACATCGTGATGGCGGAGATCCTCTGGGCCGCGTACAAGTCGATCTTCACGGTGACCGCGATCCTGCTCGTGATGCTGGCCCTGGGGATCTCCCACAGCCCCAAGCTTCTGGTGGCCTGGGTCGTGCTGGCGGGCGCCGGCATCACCTTCTCCTGCATCGCACTGATTTTCAACGCGCTGGCCAAGGGCTACGATTTCTTCACCTACTACTTCACCCTGTTCCTGACGCCCATGATGTTCCTTTCCGGCGTGTTCTTCCCGCGCGACCAGCTGCCGGGTTTGGTGCGCGCCGTGTCGGAATGGCTGCCGCTCACCAACGCCGTGGAGCTGGTGCGGCCCATGTTCATGGACCGCTGGCCCGACAACGCCTGGCAGCACCTGCTGGCCCTGGCCGTGTATGCCGTGGCCGCCGCGTGGGCGGCGCTGGCGCTGACCCGGCGCCGCTTCGCTGCCTGAGCAGGAGGGCTGGTTTCCCGGCAGGGTGGCTGCTCTAATGCGCCCCATGGACACCGCACTTCCCCCTGCCGAAGGCACCATCACGACCGAACGTCGCGGCCCGCTGCTGCTGGTCGGGATCAACCGTCCCGCCAAGCGCAACGGCTTCACGCCGCGCATGTTCCGCGAACTCGCCGAGGCGTACACCTTGCTGGACGACGATCCGGCGTTGCGGGTGGGCGTGCTGTTCGGGCACGGCGACCACTTCACTGCCGGCCTGGACCTGCCCACCATCGCGCCGGCCATGCAGAAGGGCGAAAAGCTGTGGCCGCACGGGGCCGTGGAACCGCTGGACCTGGGCTCGCCCGGCTACCGGCGGCGCAGCAAGCCGATGGTCGTGGCCGTGCAAGGCATCACCTTCACGCTGGGCATCGAGCTGATGCTGGCCGCCGACATCGTGGTCGCGGCGCAGGACTGCCGCTTCTCGCAGCTGGAGGTCAAGCGCGGGATCATGGCCACCGGCGGCGCCACCTTGCGCATGGCCGAACGCGCGGGTCTCGGCAACGCCCTGCTGCACCTGCTGACCGGCGACGAGTTCGGCGCGGAGGAGGCCTTGCGGCTGAACTTCGTGCAGAAGGTGGTGCCGCGCGGCAGCGAACTGCCCGAAGCGATCCGCATCGCCGAGGCGATTGCCGCACAGGCGCCGCTCGCCGTGATCGCCACCCGGCGCAATGCGCTCAAGGCGGTCGAGCGCGGCCCCCTGGAAGCCATGGCCGAATTCGTCGCCGTGCAACAGCATCTGGCGCGCAGCGAGGACGCGGCGGAAGGCGTGCGCTCGTTCGTGGAGAAGCGGCCGGCGCGCTTCAGCGGGCGCTAGCGGCACCCAGGGAGAGGCCGGACCGGAGCGTCGCACGGGTTCGTGCGACGCGCGCTTGCGCGAACGGATGCGTGCAGTTGAGTTGCGTGCAATTCAATTTTGAACTACACTTCCGCCCATGTCTGCGCGCAGCCTCTCCGCCGACGAAGCCCTGCTGCTGGACAACCAGGTGTGCTTCGCACTGTATTCCGCGTCGCTGGCGATGACCAAGCTGTACAAGCCGCTGCTCGACGAGCTGGGCCTGACCTATCCGCAGTATCTCGTCATGCTGGTGCTGTGGGAAGGCGACGGGCTCATGGTCTCGGAGCTCGGCGAGCGGCTGAGCCTGGACTCGGGCACGCTCACGCCGTTGCTCAAGCGCCTGGAAAGCGCCGGCCTGGTCAGCCGCATGCGCGCCGTCCAGGACGAGCGCCGCGTGCACATCCATCTCACGGCCGCCGGGCGCCGGCTGAAGCAGCGCGCGGCCAAGGTCCCCGGCTGCGTGCTGTCCGCCAGCCGCTGCTCGCTGCCCGAGCTGCTGCAGCTCACCCAACAGATCCGGACGCTGCGCGAGCGGCTGACGGCCTGATCCCTCCCCTCCCCCACCCCAAGGAAAGCAAACAATGGCTACCGCTCTCGACAAAGTCCTCTACACCGCCAAGACGCACGCCATCGGCGGCCGCGAAGGCACCGGCCGCTCCGACGACGGCCGCATCGAGGTCAAGCTGTCCTCGCCCGGCGGCCCCGGCCAGGGCACCAACCCCGAGCAGCTGTTCGGCGTGGGCTACTCGGCCTGCTTCCTCGGCGCGATGAAGGCGGTGGCACCCAAGGTCGGCGTGCAGGTCCCCGCGGACACGGCGATCGACGCGCAAGTCGACCTTGGCCCCACGTCGCAGGGCTACGGCATCGCCGTGCGCCTGGACATCACCGTGCCCGGCCTGGAGCGCGCAAAGGCGGAGCAGCTGGTAGCCGAGGCGCACAAGGTCTGCCCGTACTCGAACGCGACCCGCAACAACATCGACGTCAAGATCACGGTGAAGTGAACGCCTGCGGCGACAATGCCGCATGGCTCTGGATTCCCGTCACCCGTACGAGACCCTCACACCCGACGTGGCGCTGGACGCGCTGGCGTCCGTGGGCCTCTACGGTGACGGGCGCCTGCTAGCCCTGAGCTCCTACGAGAACCGCGTCTACCAGATCCACCTGGAGGACGCGTTCGAGGGCAACGCCATCGTGGTGGCCAAGTTCTATCGGCCGGGCCGCTGGAGCGAGGCGCACATCCTGGAGGAGCACGCCTTCGCGCAGGAGCTGCAGGCCGCCGAAGTGCCTGCCGTCGCGCCGCTCGCCCCTGCGGGCAGCACCCTGCACCAGCACGCCGGGTTCGCCTTCAGCGTCTCGCCGCGCCGCGGCGGCCGCGCGCCCGAGCTCGATGACGGCGAAGTGCTGGAGTGGATCGGCCGCTACCTCGCCCGGCTGCACACGGTCGGCGCGAAGTCACCGTTCTCCGTGCGGCCGGCGATCGACGTGGCGAGCTTCGGCGAGGAGCCGCGCGACTGGCTGCTCGCGCACGATGGCATCCCGCTGGACGTGCAGGGCGACTGGCAGCGCGCCTGCGAACTGGCGCTGGCGCAGATTCGCACCGCCTTCGCCGCGGCCCAGGCGGACGGGGTGCGCACCTTGCGCCTGCACGGCGACTGCCATCCCGGCAACATCCTCTGGACGCCCGACGCGGGCCCGCACTTCGTCGACCTGGACGATGCGCGCACCGGCCCCGCGGTGCAGGACCTGTGGATGCTGCTGTCGGGAGAGCGCGTGCAGCGGCAGCGGCAACTGGGCGCGCTGCTCGATGGCTACGAGCAGATGCGCGACTTCGACCGCAACGAGCTGGCCCTCATCGAGCCGCTGCGCACCTTGCGCCTGATCCACTACAGCGCCTGGCTGGCCCGCCGCTGGGACGACCCGGCCTTCCCGCGCGCCTTCCCCTGGTTCGGCACCAGCGATTACTGGCGCGGGCAGGTGCAGATGCTGGAAGAGCAGATGGAGGCGATGGAGGAGCCGGCGCTGGTGGCGTGAGGGCGAGCGGTGGCGACCGGCTCCGCCATTCGCCGCTCCCCCGGCATCACCGCAACGTGTTCTGGATCACCCCGATCCCGCCGATCTCGATCTTCACCACGTCGCCGCGCACCAGGTACTTCGGCGGCTTGAAGCCGATGCCCACGCCGGCCGGCGTGCCGGTGGCGATCAGGTCGCCGGGGAACAGGGTGATGCCCGCCGAGATGCACTCGATCAGCGTCGGGATGTCGAAGATGAAGTCCTTCGTGTTGGCGTTCTGCCGCAGTTCGCCGTTGACCCAGCACTTCACGTCCGTGTTCTGGCCGTCCATTTCGTCCGCGGACACGAGCCACGGGCCCATGGGGCAGAAGGTGTCGAAGGACTTGCCCAGCAGCCACTGCGAGTGGCGGCCCTGCCAGTCGCGCGCGGTCACGTCGTTGACGATCGTGTAGCCCCAGACGTGCTTCATGGCATCGGCTTTCTTGATGCCCTTGCCGCCTTGCCCGATCACGACCGTGAGTTCCGCTTCGTAGTCGATCGCGGTCGAGACTTCGCCGGGGAACAGGATGTTGTCGGTGGGCCCGACGACCGACTCCGGCACCTTGGAAAAGATGATCGGCGCCGAGGGGATGTCGCCACCCGACTTGGCGCTGGAGTCGAAGCCGCTGCCGGCGAACTCCTTCGCGTGTGCGTGGTAGTTCTTGCCGACGCAGAAGATGTTGCGGCGCGGACGCGGCACCGGCGCCGTGAGCTGCACCTGCTGCAACGCGATCGGCTGGCCCGTGGCCGGCAGCGCGCGGCCCGCGACCTGCGCCTCGATCAGCGGCAGGGCACCCAGCGCTGCTTCCTGGGCGCTCAGCTGGAACGGCTCGATCTGCTGGCCGTTCGCGGAGACACGGCCGACCCCGGGTTGGCCCTGAAAAACGTAAGCTGCAATTCTCATGGTGGAAACTCTCTTGCGCGGCCGTTATGCCGCTCTTAGCATGCTAACAAAACAACCCTCTGGAGTTACGCGTATGTTGCGCCGAATTTTGATCGCCGCGGGCCTCGCAGCCGCGGCCGGCCTCGCTGGGGCGCAGGCTTTTCCGACCAAGCCGATCACCATGATCGTTCCCTTCCCCCCGGGCGGCCTGGCCGACGTGGTGGGCCGTCCCGTGGCCGAAGCGATGGCCCGCGACCTGGGCCAGCCGGTGGTCATCGAGAACAAGGGCGGCGCGGGCGGCGGCATCGGCATGGCTCAGGCAGCCAAGGCCGCTCCCGACGGCTACACCATCCTGATGGCGCTGTCCTCGTACAGCGTGCTGCCCGAGGCCGACACCGTGCTCGGCCGCCAGCAGATGTATTCCTATGCCTCGCTGCGCCCCATCGCGCGCATCACGGCTGACCCGACCGTCCTGGCCGTGCGTGCCGACGCCCCCTGGAAGACCGTCAAGGACTTCGTCGAGGACGCGCGCAAGCGCCCCGGCGCGATCAACTTCGGCTCCTCCGGCAACTACGGGACCATGCACGTGCCGATGGAGATCCTCAAGCAGGTCGCCAACGTTCGCATGACCCACATCCCTTACACCGGCGCCGCGCCGGCCGTCGTGGCGCTGCTCGGCGGCCAGGTGGATGCAATCTCCACCGGCCCCGCCACCGTGCTGCAGCACGTGAAGGCCGGCAAGATCCGCGTGCTCGGCCACTGGGGCACTGCAAAGCTGGAAACCATGCCGGACGTGCCTTCGCTCAAGCAGTCGGGCTACGACGCCGAGTACGCGCAATGGTCCGGCCTGTTCGTGCCGGCCGGCACGCCAGAGCCCGTGGTGCAGCGCCTGCGCGCCGCCGCGCGCGCCGCGGCCAACGACCCGAAGGTCAAGGAAATCATCCTCAACGCCGGCAGCCCCGTGATGTACCAGGACACGCCGGACTTCGAGAAGTACGTGCACAACGACGTTCGGCGCATGGCCGACGTGGTCAAGAAAATCGGCAAGGTCGAATAAGCAAGGAGCTCGCCATGAAGCGCCACCAGTTCCTGCGCTGGCTTGCCGCCGGCGCCTGTGCCGCGGGCCTGCTGCAGCCATTGACGTCCGCCGCCCAGAACTGGCCCACCCGGCCGATCCGCATCGTGGTGCCCTTCGCCACGGGCGGCTCCGCCGACGTGTACGCGCGCTTCCTGGCGCAGCGCTTGCCCGACCTGCTGGGCCAGCCCGTCGTCGTCGAGAACCGCCCGGGCGCCGGCGCGGTGATCGGCACCGACCTGGTCGCCAAGGCGCCCGCCGACGGCTACACCCTGCTGCTGATGTCCAACACCCACACGGTGAACGAGACGCTGGTGGCCAACAAGCCGTACAACCTCACGCGCGACTTCGTCGCCGTCGCGCCGATCAACTCCTCGGACCTGCTGCTGGTCGCGCATCCCCACGTGGCCGCGAACAACGTGCGCGAGCTGATGAAGCTGGCGAAGGAGCGGCCGGGCAAGCTCAACTACGCCTCGTCCGGCACCGGCACGCCGTACCACATGGCCGGCGAACTGTTCAAGGCGATGTCGGGCACCTACCTCGTCCACATCCCGTACAAGGGCAGTTCGGGCGCCCGCACGGACCTCATCGGCGGCCAGGTGGACCTGATGTTCGACGCGGTCACGACCATGGTCGAACAGGTGAAGGCGGGCAAGGTCAAGGCGATCGCCACCACCGGCAAGCAGCGTTCCGCGGTGCTGCCGGACGTGCCGACGGTCAACGAGTCCGGCGTGCCGAACTACGAGGCGACCATCTGGCTGGGCGTGCTCGCGCCCAAGGGCACGCCGCAACCGGTGGTGAACCGGCTGAACGAGGCGATCAGCAAGATCGTCGCGACGCCGGAAGTGCAGAAGAACTGGGCGACCCAGGGCGCGACGGCCCTGGTCATGAACCCGCAGGACTTCGACAAGTACCTGCACGAGGACATCGCCAAGTGGAACAAGGTGATCAAGTCCGCCAACATCAAGGCCGATTGAAATGCCACGCACCCTCCGCATCCTGAGCGGCGGCGCCGCCAACGGGCTGGTCAGCCGGCTGCAACCCGCGTTCGAGAAGGCGCACGACTGCAAGATCGAAGGCAGCTTCGGCGCCGTCGGGGCGATGAAGGACAAGCTGCTGGCCGGCACGCCTTGCGACCTGCTGATCCTGTCGCTGGCGCTGATCGAGGACCTCGTCGCCCAGTCGCGCGCCGACGCGGCGACGGTGCGGGCCGTCGGCGAGGTGAAGACCGGCGTGGCGCTGAAGGAGAAGCACGCGCCGGTGGCGGTGAACAGCCCCGAAAAGCTGCAGGCGCTGCTGCAGGCCGCGCCGGTGATCTACTTCCCCGACCCGGCCAAGGCCACCGCGGGCATCCACTTCCTGAAGGTGCTGCAGGCCATGGGGCTGGACAAGGATCCGGCGAAACTGAAGACCTATCCGAACGGTGCCACCGCCATGGCAGCCCTGGCGCAGTCGACGGAAGCCGAGGCGGTGGGATGCACGCAGGTGACCGAGATTCTCATCACGCCGGGGGTGCGGCTGAATGGCTTGCTGCCCGAGCCCTACGAGCTGACCACGACGTACACGGCCGCCGTCGCCGCGGGCGCCCAGGAGCCGGAGCTGGCCAAGGCGCTGATCGCGGCGCTGACGGCGGCGGAAGCGGCGGAGACGCGCAAGAGGTGTGGGTTCGAGTGAAGGGGTGAGCGCCCGCGAATCTCACCCAGGAACCCCCACCCCTCACACCAACAGCGCGTTCACCCTCTTCACATACGCCGCCGGATCCTCCGGCATGCCGCCTTCGGCCAGCAGCGCCTGGTCGAACAGGATGTGGGCCAGGTCGTGGAAGTTCGGCGAGCCCTCCAGCTTCTTCACCAGCGGGTGCGAGGCATTCACTTCCAGCACCGGCTTCACGTCCGGTGCCTTCTGCCCCGCCTGCTTGAGCAGGCGCGCCAGTTGCAGGCTCATGCCGCCCTCGGTGACCACCAGGCAGGCCGGTGAATCCACCAGGCGCGTGGTGACGCGCACGTCCTGCGCCTTGTCCTTGAGCGCCTCCTTCAGCTGCGCCAGCACGGGCTTGAAGGATTCGGCGGCCTCCTCGGCGGCCTTCTTCTCGCCCTCGTCCTGCAGCTTGCCCAGGTCCACCTGGCCCTTGGCGACGGACTGCAGCGGCGTGCCCTCGAACTCGGTGAGGAAGGACAGCGCCCACTCGTCCACGCGGTCCGTCATGTAGAGCACCTCGATGCCCTTCTTGCGGAAGATCTCCAGCTGCGGGCTGTGCGCCGCGGCCGCCTGCGTGTCGGCGGTCACGTAGTAGATGGCGTCCTGGCCTTCCTTCATGCGTGCCTTGTAGTCGGCCAGGGACACGCTCGCGGTGTCGCTCTGCGTCGAGGCGAAGCGCAGCAGCTTGGCGATGCGCTCCCGGTTGCCCGCGTCCTCGCCCAGGCCCTCCTTGAGCAGTGCGCCAAACTCGCCATAGAAGGTGGCGAACTTGCCCTTGTCCTCCTCGGCGGCGGCCTCGTCCTTCTCGGCCTTGGCGAGGTCCTCGATCATGGACAGCACGCGGCGCGTGTTGCCCTCGCGGATCGCCTTCACGTCGCGGCTTTCCTGCAGCAGCTCGCGGCTGACGTTCAGCGGCAGGTCGGCCGAGTCGATCACGCCTTTGACGAAGCGCAGGTAGGCCGGCAGCAGCGCCTCGGCCTCGTCCATGATGAAGACGCGCTTGACGTACAGCTTCACGCCCGCGGCCTTGTCGCGGTTCCACAGGTCGAACGGGGCGTGGGCGGGGATGTACAGCAGCTGCGTGTACTCGGTGCTGCCTTCCACGCGGTTGTGCGTCCAGGCGAGGGGGTCCTCGTAGTCGTGGCTGGTGCTCTTGTAGAACTCCTTGTACTGCTCCGGCGTGATGTCCTTCCTGGCCCGGCTCCACAGCGCGGTCGCCTGGTTGACGGTCTCCCACTCCTGGGTGAGCACGTGCTCGCCCGGCTTGCCGTCCTCGCCTTCCTTCCATTCCTCCTTGCGCATGAGGATGGGCAGCTGGATGTGGTCGGAGTACTTGCCGATGATGGACTTGAGTTTCCAGGTGGAGAGGTAGTCCAACGCGTCCTCGCGCAGGTGCAGGGTGACGCTGGTGCCGCGCTGCTCCTTGGTGATCGTCTCGACTTCGAAGTCACCGGCGCCGGCGCTCACCCAGCGCACGCCCTCCTCGGGCCTGGCACCGGCGCGGCGCGACTCCACGGTGATCTTGTCCGCGACGATGAACCCCGAATAGAAGCCCACGCCGAACTGGCCGATGAGCTGCGCATCCGACTTCTGGTCGCCCGACAGCCGCGACATGAACTCGCGCGTGCCGCTCTTGGCGATGGTGCCCAGGTTGTCGATGGCTTCCTGCTGCGACAGGCCGATGCCGTTGTCCGCGATGGTCAGCGTGCGCGCGTCCTTGTCGAAGCTCACGCGCACCTCGAGGGTGGGCGCGTCCTCGTACAGCTCGGGATGGTGCAGCGCCTCGAAGCGCAGCTTGTCGCACGCGTCGGAGGCGTTGGAGATCAGTTCCCGCAGGAAGATCTCCTTGTTCGAATAGAGCGAGTGCGTGACGAGGTGCAGCAGCTGCGCGACCTCGGCCTGGAAGGAGAGGGTCTGTTTCTGGGTCATGGTGTTGTGCGGATGCCGCGCACGAGCTGGGGGCAACCCGTGAAGAATTCAAGGCGGCTGATGCTACTGCACCCTCCCCGTGAAGTATTCGACGTTTCGTGCCGGCTCGCAGGGAAAGGCGTGCGTGAAGACGTGCAACACGTGGTTACAGTGCATGGGTATGAGGATCGAGCTGCCTTCTTCTTCCTGGGCCGACACGGCGCCACGCGCCGAGGACGACGCCCACACGATGACCATCGCTGGCCACTCGGCCAGCGACTGGGCGCCGTTGCAGCTGCTGCCGGAAGCCGACGATGCGCAGGCCGTGCGCACCCAGGTCGCCACGCCCGAGCCGGTGGTCCTCACGCTCACCCTCTGAGCGCGCGCACTCGGCAAAGGAAAAAGGGCTGCGGATGCAGCCCTTTTCGTTTTCCGCGCGGAAGGCGGACGCGGCCTCAGAAGCTCGCTTCGCCGGACGGAATCTTGCCCAGGCGCAGGGCCTGCACCGCGTCGGCGCGGACATCCTGCGCCTTCACTTGCGACGCCGGAGCGACCAGCACGCGCGAACCGGCCGGCTCCTGGCTGCGGGCGGCGGGCACGCGCTGCGCTTCGGCCATCACTTCGGCGCGGGTGCGGTTGCCCTCGAACTTGATCGCGAACTGAGACGCATCGGCTTCGTCGGCGCGGGCGACGCCGGAAGCGGCGGCAGCGATGGCGACGGCGAGGGTGGCGAAGAAACGGAACTTGGCATTCATGGCAGTGACCTTTCAGTGGTTCGGAGACTGGTGTTCATCGGCTGCTGCGGCTCTCCTTGTTTCCCCCGCTGCAACCGTGATCTCACTGTAGGTGCCTGCCTTTAGGCGAGCCTTAGCCCTTTCTTAGGTGACGGTGAGCGTCTCCACGCGCGCGATCAAGCCGCTGCGGTCCTCGCGGTTGCGCAGCGTGAGCAGGAGGCCGGCGCGCTGGGCGGCGGCCTGCGCGATCGCCAGGCCCAGGCCGCTGCCATTGGTGCCATTGCCCGGCACGCGGAAGAACCGGTCGAACACGCGCGGCAGCATGTCCTGCGGAATGCCCGGACCCGTGTCCACCACTTCCACGCAGACGCGGCCCTGCTGCTGCTCCACGCGCACGTCCACGACGCCGCCTTCGGGCGTGTAGCGCAGCGCGTTCTCGATCAGGTTGTCCAGCAGGCTGCGGATGTCGCCCGCCGTGCAGGTGAGCGGGATCGGCGTGTTGCTCTGCTCGGGGCCGGCCAGCCCCAGGTCGATCCTGCGCTGGTCCGCCAGGCCGATCAGCGTGTTCATGCTTTCGCGCAGTTGCGCGCGCAGGTCGACGATGGCGGGACCGTCGGCGCCGGCGCTTTCCTGTTTCGACAGGCGCAGGAGCTGGTCCACCAGGCGCTGCGCTCGCCGCACGCCCGCTTCCAGGTGGGCGAAGCGCGCTTCGGCCGCCGGGCAGTTCATGTCGTTGCGCATGTTCTCCACCTGCAGGCCGATGGCCGCGATGGGCGTGCGCAGTTCGTGCGCCGCGTCCTGCACGAAGCGCCGCTGCGTGGCGAAGGCATCGCGCAGCCGCCGCAGCAGGCTGTTGAAGGAGGACACCAGCGGTGCGATCTCCTGCGGCACGTTGGCCACCGACAGCTCCGCGATGTTGTGCTCGTCCTGCTGCGCCGCCTGCCGGCCGATGTCCTGCAGGGCCCGCGACATGGCGCGCGCCACACCCCACAGCACCAGCATCGCCAGCGGCAACATCAGCAGAAAAGGCGCGATCGCCGCGCCGGCGCGTTCGGCCGCGAGCTTGCCGCGGAAGTTCACGCTCTGCAGCACCTGCACGCTGTGGCCGCCGGCCTTCACGGGCGGCAGCGTGTACACGCGCCAGCTGCGCTCGTCGCTGGACACGTCGTGGAAGCCCTTGCCTTCCAGCAGGGGCACGTGCAGCTCGGGATAGGACGTCACCTGCAGCGCGCCATCCGGCGCCCAGGTCTGCACGACGTAAGCACCCCACTTGTGCACGCGCTCGCCCGTCATGCGGGCGGGCTGCGGCATCTCGTTGGTGGTCAGGGCCTCGGCCAGCTGCTGCATCTGGTCGTCGAGGAACATGTCGACCATCTTGCAGTACGACCAGTACGACACGGCCGCCGACCCGGCGCCCACCACCAGGAACAGGGGCAGCAGCCACAACATCAAGGCCCGGCGCAGCGAACACATCGGGCCGGTGGGGAAGACGTGCCACTTCATGCCGCTGCTCCCGTGCCGCCGCCGGCCACCCGCCAGCCCAGGCCGCGCACGTTGCGGATGGTGTCGGGACCGAGCTTGCGGCGCATGCCGTGGATCAGGACGTCCACGGCGTTGCTGGTCACCTCCTCGCCCCAGCCGTAGATGCGGTTCTCCAGCTGTTCGCGCGAGAGGATGGCGCCGGGGCGCTCGAGCAGCGCATGGAGCAGCGCGAACTCGCGCGCGGACAGCTGCGAACGCTCGCCGCCTTGCACCAGGACCTCGCGCGTGGTGATGTCCAGCTGCACGGCGGGCGTGCCGATGACCGAGTGCGCGCTGCCGTCGCGGCGACGGATGACGGCGCGCATGCGCGCGAGCAGCTCGCGCATTTCATAGGGTTTGAGCAGGTAATCGTCGGCGCCGAGATCGAGGCCGCTCACGCGGTCGTCGACCCCGTCGCGCGCGGTGAGCACGAGCACCGGCGTCGTGTTGCCGCGGCTGCGCGCGTGGCGCAGCACCTCGACGCCGTCGCGCTTGGGCAGGCCCAGGTCCAGCAGCACGCAGGCGTAGTCACCGTCATTCCAGGCACTCTGGGCGAGCAGGCCGTCCTTGACCCAGTCCACCGACCAGCCCTGGCCTTGCAGCGCTTCGCGCAGGCTGTGGCCGATCATCTCGTCGTCTTCGACCAGCAGGACTCTCACGGCACGGGCTCCTCGGTTGGGGGGATGCGCAAGCGTACACAGCGACTCTTAGGCGTGCATGAGACAGGTCGGGGGGCTTTCTTGGGCCGGCCTGACACGGCCTTTCAGCCAAGCTGACGGACGCCCCCCGTTCATCCCTGGAGGGACGCCGGAAAGCAACAAAGTGCAACCGCGGGGCGTTTCCCGTTGTTATCTTCCGGTCCAGCACATCAGGGCAAGCACTTATCCCCCTTGGGGGAATTGCCTAACCCGACAACCGCGATGGGGGACGAAATGAAACGCAACCTGCTGCTGGTCCTGGCCGGCCTGCTGGGCCTGGTCGGCTCCGCGGGGGCCGTCACGGCCACCAACAACTTCAACGTGTCGATCACGCTCAATTCCGCGTGCCAGGTCGTCACCGTCCCCACGATCGCGTTCACCTATACGTCGTTCCAGGCAGCGGCGGCGACGAGCAGCAGCAGCTTCAACGTGCAGTGCACGAACACGAAGTCGATCACGTCGATCCTGCTGGACAACGGCGCCGGCGGCCTGGCCGCGGGCCTGACCCAATCGTACACCGACAGCGCGACGGGGCTGACCTACAACCTCACGCTCGCCGGCGTCCCCAACACGGGTTCGGGCGCCGCCCAGACCGTCAACATCTCCGGCTCCATGGCCGCCGGCCAGTCGGGCCAGTGCAGCGCGGCGAGCTGCACGAACGCGGCGTCGACCAACGCGACGCGCACCATCACCATCACGTACTGAGGCGCACGTGAAGGCACGGACAGCATCGCGCAACTGGCTCCGCCGCCTCGGGCTGGCAGCCTGCGTGCTGCTGCCGCTGGCCGCGGCGGCCGGCTCCTATTCGGTCGTGCCCGTGCGCGTGCAGTTCGGCCCCAGGGACCGCGCCGTAGCGGTCACCCTGACCAATCTCGGCGACACACCCATCGCGATCACGGCGGAGCTCTACAAGTGGGAGCAGAAGCCGGACGGCTCCGACCACCTCACGCCCACCGACGACCTGGTGCTGGCCCCGGGGCTGGTGCGGCTGCCGCCGAAGGGACAGCAGGTGGTGCGCCTCGCGCTGCTGCGCCCGGCGGACCCGCAGGCCCAGCTGACCTACCGGATGTTCGTCCGCGAACAGCCCGGCGCAACGCCGGCCGCTGTCGGCGTGACGATCCCGGTGTCCGTCGCCATGAGCCTGCCCGTTTTCATCACGCCGCCGGCTGCACGCTGGGACGTGGAATGCAAGGCGTTGCCGCAGGCGGATGCGACGGAAGTTCGCTGCGCCAACGGCGGCACGGCGACCGCCTTGGTGCGCAGCGCCGTCGTCGAAGCGGGAGGAAAGGTGGTCGCGAAGTTCGCCGGAGGCGCCTACCTGCTGCCCGGCGCCTCGCGTCCGATCGCTTTCGAGCCGGCGCTACCCCGCGGCAGCCTGCCGGGCAAGTTGACTGTGGTGTTCGATGACGACCAGACAGCGGAGTACGAGCTCCGTTGATCGCAGGGGTCGGTATTAGTGTGATCTACCTAACGCTGTCTACGTTGTAAACAATAAACGATCCGTCTACAGTTGTTTCACGTTGTTACTTTCACTGATTACTTCGGAAGGATGGGGACCATGAAGAAAGTTCTGATGATTTGCGGCGTGATCGCCGCTGCGTTCGGGATGACAGCGGCTCAAGCCGCCGGCAGCGCGACCTCGCAGTTCGACGTTACGGCGACTCTGGCGGCGACCTGTCAAGCCACGAATTCAGCCACGCAGACGATCAACTTCGGGGCCGTGTCGGCCTTCGGTGCCGCGCCGGCCAACAAGACGGCGAATATCACCTTCAAGTGCACCCTGGGGCTGACCCCCTCGGCCAGCCTCGATTCCGGAACGGGCACCGTCCGCGGCCTCACCTACAACCTGACGGTCCCGACCAATACCACGGCGGCGGCTGGCGGCACGGCTGCCACGGGCGAGGTCTACACCTTCACCGTGACGGGCAGCATGCCGGGCAACGAGGCGGGTGACTTGAGCGACCCCGCAACGAAGACCCACACCCTGACCATCTCCTTCTGATCCACGGCTTCGGCATGTCCCTTGTTACTCTGGCTCGGCATGCAACCGCTGCGGCCCTGATCCTCCTGGCCCTGGGCCCCGAGGTGAAGGACGCAGCGGCGGGCACTGCCTTCGCCACGTTCCAGGTGACCGCCCAACTCGTGAATGGAAGCAGCGGCTGCCGCGGCGCGGGCGATCCCGTAGCGCTTACGTGTGGATCTCCTGTCGCTCCCTCTGTCCTGCAGCCCCGCCCCGACCTGCGCGGTACGACGCTCCTCGACGGCTGGATCACCTACGGCGAACGGGCCGAGGCCTACGACAGTGTGTATGCCGCAAGCCTCACCTCCCGTGTGATTCGCTACGAGCAGTGGGAATACATCGAGACGATGGTGAGTTGGTAAGTTAAGCTCGATCGACCAACTCAGCCGTACACCGATGAAACGTCTCGCTGCCGCCGCCCTCGTGTCGCTGGCGATGGGGGCTTCCGCAGGGGAGTTTTCCGTCTCGCCCGTGCGCATTTTCATGCAAGCCAACGAGCGGGCCATCGCCGTCACCGTCGTGAACGAGGGGACGGAGGAGCTGGTCATGCAGTCGGAGATCTTCTCCTGGCAGCAGAAGCCAGGCGGCGAAGACGCGCTGACGCCGACCGAGGACCTCGTGCTGTCGCCGCCGATCGTGAAGCTCGCCCCCAAAGCCCGCCAGGTGCTGCGCCTCGCGCGCGTCGGCGCACCCCCGGCCGGCCAGGAAAAGAGCTATCGCATGATCGTTCGGGAAGTGCCCGAAGCGCGCCAGAGCGGCCGCGAAGCCAAGGTGCAGATGGCCCTGGCGTTCTCGCTGCCGATCTTCATCACGCCCCCAGGCGCCAAGCGCGACATGCAGTGCGACGTGCAGCGCACCTCGCCGCAGGCCGTGAAGGTCAACTGCGCCAACAAGGGCAGGTCCTACGCCCAGATCCGCGGCGTCACCCTGCTGTCGGCAAGTGGCGCCACGCTGGCCACGCGCGACTTCGTGGGCTACCTGCTGCCGGACGTGCAGCGCACGATCGACCTGCAGTCGAGCAGCGCGATCCCTGCCGGACGCGTGAAGGTCCAGGTCGGCTACGACGACGCGTCGACGCAGTCCTTCGACGGCACCCTAGCCGAGTAGAGCGCGGATGGCCAGACGAGTCACGATGGCCGTCCTCCTGTCGCTCAGCATCACTACCTGGGGGCAGACGCGCCCCGACGTCCCCGCTGCGCCCGGCAGCGCCGACCGGCTGTTCCCGCTCGATGCCACGGTCAACGGCCAGAGCGTGGGCACGTGGCCTTTCATCGAGCGGGGCGGAGTGCTGTATGCCTCCTCCGAGGCGCTGGAGGAGTGGCGCGTGCGCGTTCAGCCCGGCGCCCCCTGGATCACCGTGCGCGGCATGAAGTACTGGCCGCTCACGGCAGTAGCCGGCTACGCCGCGAAGCCGAACTACCCCAACCAGTCGATCGAGCTGAATTTCTCGCCGGACGCCTTCACCGACACGCGCATCACGCAGCAACAGGCCGACCGGCCGAAGCTCAGCCCCGTCCTGCCCAGCGCCTTCTTCAATTACGAGGTGAACTACGCGGTGACCCGGTCCTCGGGCTTCCACAGCCGCGACCTGGGAGTGCTCGCGGAAGCGGGCGCCTCCAACAACTGGGGCGTGCTGACCACCAGCGGCGTGGGCCGCAACCTGGTGAACGGCACGACCGAGACCGAGCGGGCGAAGTGGACACGCCTGGAGACCACCTTCACCCACGACTTCGCCGAGGACAACCGCACGCTGCGCATCGGCGACACGAGCACGCGCGTGGGCCTCTGGGGCCGCAACGTGTATTACGCGGGCGTCCAGTACGGCACCAACTACTCGCTCACCCCCGGCTACCTCACCAACCCCGTGCCCGTGGTGCGTGGCGTGTCGAGCGCGCCCTCGACCGTGGAGTTGTACGTGAACGGCGCGCTGCGCCAGGTGTCCGAAGTCCCCGCCGGCCCGTTCGCCATCGACAACCCCGCCATCCTCACGGGCGGTGGCGAAGCGCGCGTGGTGGTGCGGGACATCCTTGGCCGGGAGGTGGTGGTGACGCAGCCCTTCTTCACCAGCACCAGCTTACTGGCCAAGGGGCTCACGGACTGGGGCGTCGACACCGGCACGCTGCGCCACGGGCTGGGAACGGAAAGCTCGCACTACGGCACGGGTTTCGCCGCGGGAACCTGGCGCTACGGCGTGAGCGACACGCTCACGACCGAGGCGCGCGCCGAAGCCACGACCCGCATGCACGCAGCGGGCCTGGGCCTGGTCGCCGTGCTGCCTGGAACCGTCCTGGGTCGGGCCGCGCTGGCCGTGAGCAACCAGGACCGGGTCGGCACAGGCCACCAGTGGACGGCGGGCCTCGAGCGGCACTGGCTCAACACCTCGGTATTCATGCAGGCGCAGGGCGCCACGTCTTCGTTCCGCTCGCTCGGGCTGGACGACGGCCTGCTCGCCACCCGCCGGCAATGGGTCGTGAACCTCACGCACACCACGCCCGACTGGGGCAATTTCGGCGTCGCGGTCGCCGGCCTGCAACCGTGGAACACGCAGTCGTCGACGACGGCTTCGATGAGCTACTCGGTGCGCGTCGCCAGCAACAGCACGGTGAGCGTCAACGTCGGCCGCGTCTTCGGCGCCGGCGCGGGCACCACGGCGGGCGTCATGCTGCAGATTCCCCTCGAGCGCAGCCGGCAGGTCACGGCGACTGCGCAGCACCATGGCGGCAAATGGGACGCCTATGCCACGGCCTCGCAGACGGCCGGCCTCGACTCGGATTTCGGCTGGCGCGTGCTCGGAGGCTGGCTGTCCGACACGCCCCACGGCGAGGCTGGCGTGTCCTACCGCGGCCGCTACGGCAACGTGTATGGTGAAGTGAGCGGGTCTCCAGGGCAGTCTGCCCTGCGCACGGGTGCCACCGGCGGCCTGGTGCTTGCCGACGGCCACCTGTTCGCGACGCGCCGGGTGGAGCAAAGCTTCGCCGTCGTGGAGCTCAAGGACATCGACGGCGTCGGCGTCGGCCTGGGCAGCACGATGCTGACCAAGACCGACGACGACGGGCTGGCGCTGGTGCCGAACCTCGGCGCCTACACCCCCAACCAGATCCGCCTGAATCCGCAGGACCTGCCGATCAGCACGGACATCGACACCATCGAGCAGATCGTGGTCCCACGGCTGCGCAGCGCCGTGAAGATCGGCTTTCCGATCCGCTCCGGCCGCGCCGCCCTGGTGCGCGTGGTGTTCGACGACGGCGAGCCTGCGCCCCCCGGCGCCACCATCCGCGTCAACGGCCAGGCGGAGGAATTCCTGGTGGCGCGCCGCGGCGAGGCGTACGTCTCGGGCCTGCAGACCCGCAGCGACCTCGAACTGGAATGGAACGGCCAGCGCTGCGCGTTCCCCCTCGTCCTGCCACCGGCCAAGCGGGACGACATCGCCCGCGTGGGCGCGGTGGAATGCAAAGGTGTGAAGCGATGAAGACGATCCTGCGCCTGCTGATGGCGATCGCGCTGGTGCTCGCCGCCACGGGTGCCCGCGCCGCGATCACCTGCACCTCGCTGACCTCGGCCGGCTTCACCACGGCTTACCCGGCGAACTCGACGCAAAGCCTGCAACTGCAGTTCACGATCACCTGCAACCGCGGAAGCACGTCGGACCCGACCGCCGTGAACTACGCCGTGAAGGCGGACAACGGGCGCACCCCGCAAGGCAACGCCAACCGTGCCACCATCACGCTGGGCGGAAACACGTCGTACATCTACTACGACGTCTACACCCCCAGCTGCAACACCACGCAGTGGAAGAACAACGTTGCCATCGCGGGCACCGTGAGCTGGGCGCCCAACCAGACCGGCAATGAAACGGACACGGAGAGCTTCTGGGGCTGCATCGTCAACCCGCAGAACCCCAGCGCCGCAGGCACCTACACGGACTCGATCGGCATCACGGCCACGTACAACCCCGGCAACGGCAACACCACGGTGAGCGGCACGATCCCGGTGACGATCTATGCGCCGGCCAACTGCGTGATCAATCCCGCACCGGGCAACGTGAGCATCGTGTACCCTGCCTTTTCCGCAGTGGCCCTGAGCAGCACCACGAGCTTCGGCGCGACCTGCACCTCGCCCATGCCTTACAGCCTGGCGGTGTCGCCGGCGACGGGCACGCTCGCGGGCGTGAACTACAACGTGACGCTGGGCACGGCAAGCGCCACGGGCACCGGCACGCTGCAGACGCACAGCATCACCGTGACCGCGCCAGCGGCCCAGGGCGGCACCTGCGCGGGAGCGACCTGCACCCAGACGCAGACCCACACGCTGACCGTCACCTACTGACCGTCACCTACCGACCGACCGGAGCCGCCTGCACCCGCGCACCCAGCGCGAGCCCGCGGGCGGCACCTTCGAACCCAGCGCCGGGGGCTGCGGAAGTGAAAAAGGGGCCAAGGCCCCTTTTGTGCAACGACAGCGCGCTCAGACCGCACCTGGCGGCACCGCCGCCGGATCCTCGAGCAGCGCCGGGCCTTCGCCGTACTGGTTGGGGCCGACGCTGGGTTGCGCCAGCAGGTAGACCAGGAAGATCCAGCCGACCAGGGGAATCAGCCAGATCAGCTGGAACCAGCCGCTCTTGCCGATGTCGTGCAGGCGGCGCGTGCCGACGGCCAGGGACGGAATGAGCAGCGCCAGGCTGACCAGCATGCCGATCAGGTCCAGGTGCAGCATGCTGAAGACCACCTGCACCAGCACGCTGGCCAGGGCGAACCACCAGAACTCCGAACGGCCGGCACGGCCGTTGAAGTCGGCGTACTTGTCGCGCACGCAACGCAGAACCGCTTGCTTGAAATCCATGGCGAGACCCTCCTTGTTATGGGCGCTCGCCATGATACGGAGCGGGTCCGGGAAAGCAACCCGCCAAAAGGCTCAGAAGGCCGCGTCCCAGTCCCCGTCATCGCGCACGGCCGCGCGCAGGTGCAGCAGGGCCTGCCGATGGATCTGCGAGATGCGCCCCTTGGTCAGGCCCAGCGTCTGCGCCACCTCGTCGAAGGGAATGCCTTGCAGGTAGTGACTGCGAATGACCGATTTCTGTTGCGGCGCCAGTCCGTCCACAGCGTGAAGCAGCCGAGCCCTCAGTTGGGTGAGAGCCACACTCCGGTAGAAGGGCTGCTCGTGCGCGCTGTCCGCCGTTTCCACCATGCCGGTGCCTTCGAGCATCCAGCACAGTGCCAGGCCGATCCCCACTTCGGACACGAAGCTCAACAAGTGGTCCGGGTCCTGGCGCACCGGGGCACCCTCCCCTTCGCGTGCCATCGACTTGACGTCGTGAAGGCGCTCATTGCGCAAGCGCTGCCGCGCGGCGATCTGCTGGTGCTTCTCCGTCAGGCGCTCCAGCCCGTTGAGGATCGCGCCTTGCATGCGCCGTGCGGCGAAGGTGCGGAATTGCACGCCCCGCGCCGGGTCGAAGCGCTCGAGCGCTTCGAGCATGCCGATGGAGGCGTATTGCAGGAAATCCCCGAACTCGATGTCGTCGCTGAAGCGCCGGCCATAGAAATATGCTGCCACGACGCGGGCGTAGGGGAGATGCATCCTCAGCAAAGCCGCGCGCGCCGCTTCGTCCCCGTGCTCCCGCAAGCGCCGCCACAGGACAGCCTCCGTTTCGGCATCGCGGACGGCGAGGTCCATGGCGTCAATGGAAGGAACCCACGAGCGCTTTCAATACCAGCACCCAGCCATCGACCAGCACGAAAACGAGAACCTTGAGCGGCAGCGCGATAGTCGCCGGGGGCATCAGCATCATGCCGAGGCTCATGAGAACGGACGACACGACAAGGTCGATCAACAAAAAGGGAAGGAACAGCAAAATTCCGATCTGGAACGCAGCCCGCAATTCGGACAGCATGAAGGCGGGGATCAGTTGCACATTGCTGACCTCCTCGATGGCCTGGGGAACCTTCGCCTTCGACAACTCGATCATGAGCGCGAGGTCCTGTTCGCGCGTTTGCCGCACCATGAAGGAGCGCAATGGCTCCATGCCTTTGCCATAGGCCGCTTCCATGCCGATGCTGCCGTTCATGAAAGGCTGGAAGGCCTGATCGTTCAGGGGCTGCAGGACCGGAGCCATCGTGAACAGGGTGAAGAACAGGGCCAGACCGATCAACACCGGATTGGGCGGTGTTTCGGGCATGCCAATAGCCTGGCGCAGCATTGACAAAACAATCACGATACGGAGGAAGGAAGTAACGCACACGAGCAGCGCGGGCAGGATCGCGAGCACCGTCAGGCCGAGAACGATGCGCAGCGCTTGCGCCGTATCGTTGGGCGCCAGCTCGATGGCCTTTGCACCGACGTTCTGGGCGGCCAGGGAGCTGCCGGCCGCACACGACAGCGCGAGGCCGGCCGCCAGCAGGAGCACACAGCGCACCCTCATGTCCGCTGCTCCTCGAAGGCATTGGGCATCGGCCGGCGCGCGAGCAACTGCGCTTGCTGCGCGGTGCAGCACACCAGCAGTTCCTCGCCATTCCATCGCACGACGTGAACGCTGGCCTGCGCGGTCAGCGCCTGGCTGGACACGCGAACCACATGCGGGTCTTCGGCGCTGCGCGCACGCGCAACCTTGCCTTGCTGTCTCCTGCGCCACAAGGTCCAGGCGCCGCCGGCACCGACCAGAGTAAGAAGTGCTAGTGACGGCCATCCTCCGGGGGGTGAGGGGGGCGCAGCTTCGTCGCGCCGCAAGGGCAGGCTGGCAGGCAAGGGCGCTGCCTTTGCGATTCCCGCCTCCAAGTCCTTCTGCGATGCGGACGCAGCACTGCTCGCCAGAAGCAGCACACCGAGCACGGCGCGATGAATGCGACGCTTCATGTCAGAGCTTCAGCGGCACCGGAAGCTCGGTGATACGCACCGCAAAGCTGCCGTCGACGGCGACCAGTTCGCCGCGGGCCACGACGCGTCCTTCCAGAAGCAGGTCGACGGGCTGCTCGACACCCTGGTCCAGCACCAGCACCTCGTTCTCGCGCGCCGACAGCAGTTCGCCCAGGCTCATCTCGGACGCACCCACACGTACCTGCAGCGTGACGCGTACCGCGTGCAAGGGATGAGGATCGCGCATCACCACGGACCCGCGCTCGGCTTCTGCGGCCGTCTCCTGCAATTCGACGGGCCGGGCGCGCAAGCCCGCGGTGGGGCCTTGCTGCAGGAAGGACTCGATCATCTGGCTCATTGCTGTTCCCCCACTGGCCTTTGCTGGCCGCGCACGGCGAGCTCGATGGCGCGTCGACCCCGGCTGCGTGCGAGCCAACCGTCGAACAGCGCGCCTGCGGCGGCATGGCAGACGCGCGCCGGCGCGCCGACGGGATGCCGCAGCCTGAGTACGTCCCCCAGCCGGAGGCCGGCCAGCTCGCCGAGGGGAAGATCGCAGCCGTCCAACTCGACCTGTACGCGCAGGCTGCGGGCCGACATCGCCTCGGTGAGGGCAACCAGCGGACGGCGCGCAGTTTCCGCAGCAGGACGGCCCCGCAAGGCGAGCACAACCCCAGCCTCGAGCAGGAACAGGCAGCCTGCGGGAAGCTCCGCGATCACCGCACCGCCCCAGGGCAACCAGACGCCGTCGGCAGGTCCGCTGCCGTGCGCAATGGGCGCCAACCGGAGCGCGTCGGCGACGCGCGATCGCCGGTCTTCAGCGCAATGCGCAGCAAGGGCCTGGACCACGGGCGGGATCGCCTGGCTTGCGTCCGTCCACGACGCGTCGAGGCGATCGTGCGCCGGCTCGAGCATCCAGGCGGCGCCCGCATCGCCCGCGGCGAAGAGCTTCCACGCAGCATCGCGCTGCGCGTGGCCCGAAGCCGGGCCGCACCAGGCCGGGCCAACGCCTTCCGTGCGCACATCCCAGTCCCTCGCCCACCCTGCCACCGTAGTGGCCAGCAATTCGGCCACGCGCTGGAAGTCTGCGTTGCGCCAAGCGCGCAACGGAGTCGCTGCAGCCGCCAACGGCCACGGCGTGGGTCGCATCACCGCGCTCATTTGTGCTTCATCCCGAACAGTTCCTGCAACATGTCGTTGGCCGTGGAAATCACTTGCGAGGCGGCCTGGTAGCCGCGTTGCATGACGACGAGCTCCGTGAATTCGCGCGAGAGGTCCACGTTCGACATTTCCAGCATCCCTGCGCGCACGGAGCCGAATCCCGCTTCGCCCGCGACCCCCTTCAGCCAGGCAACCCCATTCGCCTCCCTGAACTCGCTGCCTCCGATCTCTTCGACAGCGTCCAGCGTCGTGAAACGACCCAGGGCGAGGCGAGATCCTTTGGCCGTCTGGCCGTTCGCATAGGTGGCGACCAGCGCGCCGGTCGCATCGAAGCTCACCTTCGCCAGGTTGCCCGGCGCATATCCGTCCTGCGAACTCATGGCGAGCGTGGACAGGCTGCCTGCCGCGAACGAGGTGACGTCGCTGCCCAGCTCGACGACCAATGCCTGTGCGGGCCGGCCGGCCGGCGCATAACTGAAATGCAGCGTGCGGCTGGCGGCATCGGGATAGCCGTCGGCGAAGACGATCTCCGCCGAGCCGAAGCTCGTCGTTCCTTCGAGCAGTTCCGCGTTCCAGCTGGCGGGCTTGGTCGCATCCATGCTGGTCAGCTTCAGGGACAGGATGTGCTCCTGCCCCAGTCCGTCGTACACCTTGAGCCCGCCCAAGCTGAACTCGGGAGCGGTGCTGGACACGTTGCCGGCGAGGTGCAAGGAGGCGGTCGGCTTGCCGGCCGAGACACGGAGTCCGTCGAGCTTGATCTCCCCCGTCGCGCCGGCGCCGTCCACACCCAGCACGCGACTGCCCTCGGCGCGGCTCACCAACACCCCATCGGCGTCAAACTGGAAGGACCCGGCGCGGGTGTAGCGCACTTGCCCCTGCGCGTCGCGCAGCATGAACAGCCCCTCCCCCTCGAGGGCGAAGTCGAAGTCGCCTCCGGTTTGCCGCATTTCGCCCTGGGAGAAATTCAGCCGCGTCCCGGTGGTCCCCAGGCCGTGTCCGAGGTGCGTAGCGTCTCCGCCTCCACCTGGCGTGTTCGCGTAGAACAGGTCGGAGAAGCCGAGGGTGGCGCTCTTGAAGCCAGGCGTGTTCATGTTCGCCGTGTTGTTCGCAATCACGCGCAAGCCCTGCTGGTGGCCCAGCAGCCCGGTGACGCCGACGTGGATGGAATCGAGCATGGCTTGCTCCTGTGTTCAGCGGACGGAGAGGACCTGGCCGAGGGCCACGTCGTTGACGACCGTTCCACCGGACAGCGAAACGGTCAGGAGCGGTGCGTCGCCCTGCAAGGAGAGCGCGGTGACGGTGCCGATGCTGCGCCCCGTGGCCGTGGTGAATTCGATGTTGCGTCCGATGAGGCCCACGGATTGCAGCGCCGCCTGGTTTTCGATCAGTTGCTGCAGGCGGTCATTGAGCTGCTGCGACTGCTCGAGCGCCGTGAACTGTGCGACCTGCGCCATGAATTCCTGGTTGTCCATGGGCTTCAGCGGATCCTGGTAAGTGAGTTGCGTCGTCAGTACGCGGACAAAATCCTGCAAGCCCAGGGACGAAGCCGCAGTGGACGAAACGGCGCTGAGGTCTGCGGTGGACAGGTTCATGGGTTCTCCGGGGAAGTGTCGACACGGTCGTAAACGCTGCGCCCGTTGCACGTCAGCCGGGCAAGAGGCAAGCCGCCAGGAGCCAGCTGGCGCAGGGCGGCACACAGCGACTTCTTGCCCTTCGCGTTGAAGGTGGCAGGGACACCGAGCCACACCGCGGCGCCGTCGGCGTGCTGTTCGACATGCACGTGAAGTGACGGACGTCCGGGAGCCGCGCGCACGGCCGGATCGCGGCGGGACCCGCACTGCTCGATCCGCGGAACCGGGGGATCCTGGGGTTCGGCGTGGGATGTGGCTGCGGCGCAGATGAGCCGCGCGGCGCCCACCGACCCAAGGCCGTCGTCGCCAGGGCAGGGCGTGGCCGGAATGCCCCCTTTGGCACCAATCCTCGCCGCAGGGCTGGCTGGATGCGACTGCACCGCCAGAGGCGCGTCGGACGCGCGATGAGGGAATTCATTGGAGGCCGGATTGCGCCCGGGCCGTTCTCCCTGCCAGCCGAACGCCCCTGTTCCGGCGCCCTGCGCCTGGTCCAGCGCCTTGCACCAATCCCCAGGCGCGGGCCCAGCCGTGTGTCCCCATCGCGTGAACGGCGAGGTCGTCGCCAGCGGGAGGATGTGCTCAGGCAGCGCGTTCATGGCCCTCCTTCCGCGCGGCGCTGGCGGGGCGAGCCCGACCCGTGCGCTGCCAGCCAGGCGAGGTCCGCGTTCTTCGCGTCGCGCCGGACCTGCTCCTGGACATAGGCGGCCAACGCCGATTCGCGCAGCCTGCACACCGCATCCAGACGCTGCTGCGCTTCCGTACAGGAACGTTGGGCCTGCCGGAGATCCGCTTTCACGCGGCTGGCGTACTGTTCGCGTGCCATCTGAAGAGAAAGCGTCCGGTGCAAATGGTGGACGCCCTGGCTGCGCGCGGCCGTATCGATGCGGCCGCCTTCCCGCGGGGCAAGATCGCGCAGTGCCTGCTGGCGTGCTGCATGAAGCGATTCCAGTTCGCGCGCGCATGCCTGCTGGTTGCGATGGAGGGCGGCGACCTGCGCGCGCGCACGATCGAGCTGGTGCCGCCGCAGGCGCTCCGCCACCGCGAAAGGCCATGCGAACCCGCGCAGGTCCACCGAGAGCGGGGCTTCACGCTTCATGCGGCCTTCCTTGCGCGCAGCGCGTCGCCTAATTGCTTCAAGGCGTCGGTCCGGGTGCAACCGCCGACGTCCTGGCGCAGCCAGGCGAACAGCGCCCCTTCCACCGCGAGGGCGGCATCGAGCGCCGGATTCGAGCCTTGCGCATACGCGCCGAGTTCCACCAGTTGTCGCCCACGTTCGAGGGCAGCCAGGTGCCGGACCGCTTCCGCGGCGAGCAGCCGCTCGGCCTCGCCGGCGAGATCCCTCATGACACGGCTCGCGCTTTGCAGGATGTCGACCGCCGGATAGTGGCCCTGCTGTGCAAGCGTCCGCGAGAGCACGATGTGCCCGTCCAGGATGGAGCGCATGGCATCGGCGACGGGTTCGTTGAAGTCGTCGCCTTCGACGAGAACCGCCAGCAGCGCAGTGATGGATCCGCCCGAAGGCGCGGTGCCGCAGCGCTCGCACAGGCGAGGCAGTTCGGCGAACACCGATGGCGTATACCCGCGCGCCGTCGCCGGCTCACCCGCAGCCAGGCCCACTTCCCTGCGTGCCATCGCAAGGCGCGTCACGGAATCCATCGTCAGCAGGACGCTACGGCCCTGGTCGCGGAACCACTCGGCGATCGCGACGGCGGCATGCGCCGCACGGATCCGGGCCGGGGCAGGCTGGTCCGCCGTCGCGGCAATGACGACGGAACGACGAAGGCCGCCGGCCCCCAGCTGCTCCTCGACGAACTCCCGGACTTCGCGTCCGCGCTCGCCGATGAGGGCAACCACGTTCACGTCCACCCGGGCATGCCGGATGACCATTCCCAGCAGGCTGCTCTTGCCGACGCCGCTGCCGGCGAAAATGCCGACGCGCTGTCCTTCTCCTAGCGTCAGCAAGCCGTCGAGTGCTCGCACGCCGGTTTCCAGTACGCGCCGGATCCGCGGCCGCTGCATGACGTTGAGCGAACGCCCGGCCAGCGGCCAGCGCGTGCGACAGGCCAGCGGCGGCCCACCGTCCAGCGGCGCACCGAAGGCATCGATGATCCGGCCCAGCAACTCCGGCCCGGCGCCGATGTCTCGCTCGGTCTCCAGGGCCACCACCTGCGACCCGGCGCCGATGCCCAGCAGCGCACCGAATGGCATCAGGACCACGCGCTCCGGCTCCAGGCCGACGACTTCGGCAAGCACCGGGACGCCGCGGCTGCCGCACGTCGGCATCACGCGGCACAACGCACCGACTGCCACTTGCGGCCCTTCCGCCTCGATGGCCAGACCCTGCACCCGTCGCACCCAGCCGATGCGGCGTGTCAGCGCACCCGCGGCGAGCTGGGCCCGATAAGCGTCCATGGTGCTCACTGGCGCGGCTCCACTGCCGCCTTAGCACGCGCGGCGAGCAAGGCGTCCTTGCAGGCGGCCAGCGTGGTTTCCAGGCGCGCATCGATGCCGCCGCCTGGCTGCCGGACGATGCATCCCCCCAATGCGACCTGCGGGTCGGGCACGTAACGCATCCGGGCATCCACCTGAGCGGAGCGCAACAACTCCGCATCCTGCGGGTGGACGTGGATCGCGACACTGGGGTCATCCGCCAGCCGCGCGGTCTCGGCCCGGACCATGGCGCGCACCACATCTGGCTGCAGGGCGGTGGCTGCGACGAGGCGGCACACGGTCTCGAAACACACGGCGACAATGTCATCCTCCGCCGCTGCGAGACAGTCTTCCATGGCGGTCGCGAGCGATGTCGAAAGGTCGGAGAGGTGCTCGTGCTGTTTGCGCAGCGGCGCGAGCGCATCCCCCACCGCCCTCTCGGTTGCGGCGACTGCCTCCCTTGTCGCATGCTCCAGTCCCTGTCGGCAACCCTCCTCGTAGCCCGCCCGTTGCGCCTCGCGCCGAAGCGCTTCCACGACGGCCGGCTCGAGTTGCGGTGCGGGCTCGGGCTTCGGCCCCTGGATGTCAGCGACCAAGCGCCGTGGGCGCCCCACGGGGAGCGGCACGCGCTCGACCTCCATTCCGCGCAGGATGTCGCCCGCCGTCGCGCTCACACCCGTCCCCTCCAGCGCAGGAACCCAGACCGAACGACCCGCCTGCGGGCTGGCAACACCGGTGCCGCATCCGCCGCGACCGCCTCGCACCGCGCCCTGAGCGCCTGCAGGATCGCTGCCTGCAGCACGGGCGACGGCGGCTGGGTGGCCGAGTGTTCGCGCAGCTTCGTGCGCCGGTCTGCGTCCATCGCAGCGAGCAGATCCGGGGCCCAGCGCCATTGCCGGATCGCGAGAAGCGAACGGGTCAGGCCGATGGGTTCGCCGGCCAGCACGCTCGCAAGCGTGGCGACCTCCGCGGTTCCGAGTGCTTCGGGCCAGGGCACTACGGGTGGCTCGGCGCGGCCTTCCGGTTGCAGTTGCTGCAGCAAGTCCGGGTCCGGCGGCACGCCGAGGGCCTGCAGTTCCTCCAGCAAGGGGAGAAGCATCACGCGCTGGGGCGTGGACAAGCCCTGGAGAAGCCACTGCCGGTCCGTCGCCGGCAAGGCATGCAGCGTCAGCGCGGCCGAGCGCAGCGGGTCCGTCGCAGCATCGATCGGATTCATTCCAGTCCTCCTGCACGGCGTTCCACCACGACGGTCGCGGGTTCGGCCGCCTGCAGCCAGTGCTGCACTCGTTCCAGGGTCGCACGGCGCTGGTCGTCCGACAGCGCCGCTCGCGGCGCCAAACGCGCAGCACGCTTCGTGAGCAGCCACGCCAGCGCGAGGAGCGCGAGAGCCGCACCGGCCACCCATGTCCAGTCCACTTCCGTCCTTGGTGTCACCTGGGTCTTCGACACGGCAGCCACCGGCAGCACCGGCGCTGCGGCTTCCGCCGGCGGGGCGCGCAGGCTGTGGACGAGCACCACGTCGCCCCGCTCCGGCAGCACGCCCACCGCGGCACCGAGCACGCGCCCGAGATGCTCCTGCGCCTCGGGCGCGAGCATGTCGCGCACGACGGCCACGACCTGGACCCGCCGGATTGCGCCCGGCTGGCTCACCACCTGCTCCACGCGCCGACCCGCCTGGTACTCGACGTCGCGTTGCATGCTGCTGCCACGCAGTGCGCGGGTGTCGGCGCCGCGCGGG
The DNA here is from genome assembly GCF_057784995.1 of Ramlibacter sp. G4-7. Taxonomy (NCBI): domain Bacteria; kingdom Pseudomonadati; phylum Pseudomonadota; class Betaproteobacteria; order Burkholderiales; family Comamonadaceae; genus Ramlibacter; species Ramlibacter sp. G4-7. The sequence continues at coordinate 75,667 of NZ_JBYNTT010000014.1, read as the reverse complement.
TCCGCGGCGCCGTTGTCGCGCGTCGATTCGCGTTCGCGCACCAGCACGCCCGTGGCGGAAGTGCCTTTGCCCTCGCTCGCCGGGAGGACGTCCTCCGTCGTCACGCGCACTTGGTCCATGTTCAGGCTGACGTCCACGCTCGCCAGGGCCTGTCCCGGACCCAGCGCCTGGTCCAGCACGGCCGCCGCCTTGCGTGCAAGATAGGTCTCGGTCTCACGTTTGAGGTCCAGGCGCGCATTGCCGCCAGCTGTCTCGGCATCCATGTCTGCTGGCCTGCTGAGCGGAACACCCCGGATGTCCACGATCGTGACTTCGTGCGCAGCGAGGCCGGGCACCGCAGCCGCGACCAGCCGCTGGATCCCGAGCACCTGCTCCACACGCAATGCGTGTCCTCCCCGCACCGCCAGCGTGACGGCGGCCTTGGCGCGCGCAGCACTTTGCTTGAACAGACCTTGTTCGGGCAGCACGAGGTGGACCCGCGCGTCACGGATCTCCGCGAACGACAGGATGGTGCGTGTCAGCTCGCCCTGCAGCGCCCGCTGGAAATTCACCTTCTGCGCGAATTCGGTCATGCCGAAGTCCGTGCTGTTGAACAGCTCCAGGCCGACGGTTCCGTGCAGGGGAAGTTCACGGCCCATCAACTTGAGGCGCACCGCATGCACCTGCGAACGATCCACCAGCAGGGTGGCGCCGCCGTCCGCCACCTCGTATGGAACCTTCAGCTTCTCCAGTTCGGCGCCGAAGGCGGCGGCATCCTGCGGCCGCAGGTCCGTGAAGAGCACGGCAGGCTCAGTCCGCAACAGCCACCAGCCGGAGCCGACGAGCAACCCCAGGACCACCGCGATCGCGCCGGCCAGGAAGGCGCGCGCACGCAAGGGCATCGCGATCCACCAGGTTTGCATGGTGCTCCTCCGGCCCTAGACCTGCATGCGCATGACGTCCTGGTAGGCTTCCAGGACGCGGCTGCGCACTTGCAGCATCAACTGCAGCGAGATGCGGCTTTCCTCGAGCCGCACCATGACCTGGTGCAGGCTGGCCGTGTCGCCGACGGCCAGCCCCTGCAAGTCAGCCTGGCTCGCCAGCAGCCCCTCGTTGACTTCCTGCAAGCCGCGCGCCACTTGCTGGAGGAACCCGGGACCCGCGGGCGGCGCACCGCCCGCCGACGCCTGGACCCCGACCTCGTCGTGCAGCCCCAGGGCTTCGATCGCCTGCACGTTCATGGCGTCCTCCCGATCTCCAGCGTCTTGAGGACCAGCGCCCGGGCCGTGTTCATGGCAGCCACGTTGGCCTCGTAGGCACGCGCCGCTCCCAGCAGGGTCACCATCTCGGCGGCAGGATCCACGCCCGGATAGGCGACGAAGCCGCGCTCGTCCGCGAGGGGGTGCCCGGGGTCTTGCACCATCCGCGCCCTGGCCGCGCTCGCCTCCACGTTGGCGACGGGCAAAGCCGCCGCTTCCATACCCCCGTCGACGAGGCTCGCGAACGGTCCGCTCGCGGTGGCCAGCACACGCAAAGGCTGGAAGCCCGGGGCGGCCGGCATCGCGACGGTGTTCGCGTTCGCCAGGTTCAGCGATGCGACCTCCACGCGGGTGCGCTCGACCTGCATCCCCGCCGCACTGATGGCAAACGCCTGCTGGTAGTCCATCGCTATTTCCTCCCGTCCGCCGCGGCGAGCGACAGCAGCGAAAGGTGCCTGGCCAGGCCTTGGACGAGGGCCTGGAACTGCACGGCGTTGCGTGCGAGTTCGGTCATTTCCACGTCCACCTGCACCCGACCCTCGCGACTTTCCGGCGCGGTCGTCGCCAGTTCGCGTAGCGACGCAAGTCCCCGGGCGTCCAGGAAAGCGCCCTCGCCGAGCCGCGTGCGGGCATCCTCCAGTTGCGAATCGAACGCGAGACGCAGGGGCTGGTAGCCCTCGGTGCCCGCATGCGCGATGTTCGAGGCCGCGGTGGCGTGGCGACGCATGGCCGCGTCCAATGCCGCGGACAACGCGGCGGTGGTGACCGGTTCGATCAATGGCATGGCCTCCTCCTCACTGGACCACCAGCTCCGCGTGCAAGGCGCCGGCCGCCTTGATCGCGCGCAGAATGGAAATGATGTCGCGCGTGCTGGTGCGCATGCGCGCGAGCGACTGCACCAAATCCGACACGGTCCCGGCGCCCGCGAGGTAGCCGACCCCCGTGGGTTCCTCGACGTCGACCTGCGAGTTGCGCACGACGGCCGTCGAGACGCCGGGCCCGGCGTATCCCAGGTAGGCCGGCTGCGACACCGTGTTCTGGGTGGCGATGGAGATCTTCAGGTCACCGTGCGAGATGGCCACCCGCGCGATGCGCACGTCCCCGCCGGCCACCACCGTCCCCGTGCGCTCGTTGATCACGACGCGGGGCCTGTGATCCGGCTCGACCGCGACGTTTTCCACGCGAGCCAGGAAGGCGACCAAATCCTGCCGCAGGGCGGGCGGGACGTCGATTTCTATTCCCGACGCGTCCCGTGCGCGTGCGATGCCCGTCCCCAGTTGCCCGTTGATGGCCGCCACCACGCGCGCCGCCGTCGTGTAGTCCGCCTCGTGCAGCACGAAGGTGACCTGCTCGCGGAGGACGGGCTGGGGCGCAGCCATGCCGACCTCGACCGTCGCGCCGTTGGGAATCGAGCCGGAGGTCGGGTGGTTCTTCTGGACGACATTGCCGTTGGCGTCGTACCGGTGTCCGCCGATGGACAGCGTGCCCTGGGCGAGCGCGAACACCTTGCCGTTCGGCGCTCGCAGCGCGGTGAGCAACAGCGTGCCCCCGAGCAGGCTGCGTGCGTCGCCGCCCGAGCTCACGGTCACGTCGAGCGTGTCGCCCTCGCGCGCCGTCGCGGGCAGCGCCGCGCTCACCAGCACCACCGCGACGTTGCGGCTGTTGACCTGCTCCGGCGCGACGCCAAGGTTGAATTGGGAAAGGACATTGGATACCGCCTGCCGGGTCGCCCGGTTGCCGGGCGAATCGCCGGTACCGGCCAGGCCCGTGACGATGCCTGTTCCCACCAGGACGTTCTCGCGCCAGCCTTGCACCTTGCCCAGTTCCTTGACGCGCATGGGCGCTTCCTTGCCCAGTGCGGGCGCCATGCACGTCACGAAGAGGACCAGAATGGCGGCGAGCTTGCGCATGTCAGAACCCCACCACGTCGAGCAGCTTGCGCCACCAGCCGCGCCGGTTACGCTCCGTCAGGTCCCCTTCCCCCACGTAGGTGATGCGCGCCTGCGCGATCCGCGTGGACTGCACCACGTTGCCATCGCTGACGTCGAGAGGTCGGACGATGCCTTCGACCGTGACGCGCTGCAGTTCCTCGTTCACGGTGACGGACTGGGTGCCGGCCACGCGCAGCTGGCCGCCCGCCAGCACCTCCTGGACGGTGACGGTCAGCGTGGTCAGGAGCCGGTTGGTGCGTTGGGTGCGACCGCCGCCGTCGAAATCCCCTGCCACGGCCACGTTCGCCTGCGCGACCTTGTTGCTGCCATGCGCCAGTTCGGCCGCCACGTGGTTGGTCCGCCGCGTCCCGGTGTCGGCACTGCTCGATGCGCTGGAGTTCTCGAACACCTGCACGGTCAGCGCATCGCCGACCCGGAAGGCCTTGTTGTCGGCCGTGAAGCCGCGCCACGCGTCTTCCTGGAAGAGGCTCTGCGCATGGACGGAGTGCGCAGCCACCAGCAGCAGTGCGAGCAGCCGTGGGCTCATGGCGCCAGCTCCAGGCGGCCCGCGCCGAGGACACGTGCGAACAGGGGCCCTGCGCCAGGTTGGGCGCGCACGCGGATCCGCTCGCCCGGCCGGCCGTCCTGGAGAACCTCCACACGGCTTTCCAGCGTGATGGCGCCTTCGGTGGAACGCAGCAACGCCCACTCTCCGCGCGCAACCGCGACCGGCGAGTGCTGGTCTGCGCGGCCCGGTATCGCACGCAGCAGCTGCTGCAGCGGCGCTTCGGGGGCCACACCTTCCGGCGGGGCGTGGACCTCGGACGCAAGCTGAAGCCTGACCGGAACCGAACGCACGAACGTGCGCTCCGCCCACACGTCCACCCACACCACGGCCTGGCGGGGCCAGCTGTCGCGATCGAGGTCGCGCACCTCCAGGCGCAGCTTGCCTTCGGGCACGTCCAGGTCGCGCGGAAGGCTGCGCGGCACGACGGCGGTCGCATCCCATGCACCCAGGCGAGTCCGAACGGCCTGCGCCGCCGCGTTCGCGATTTCCTCGCCTTTGAGCTGTCGCGAGGACTGCAGCACGCGCACCTCCTGCGGGCCCGACCACGCCAGCGCGTCGGGTGCAATGCCGGCCTGGCGCCGGACCCATTGCGCGAGGTCTGCCCGGTGCAGCATGGCAGACTCGCCCGGCCGGGGCGCGCGACCTACGGGCAGGTTGGCCAGCGTGCGCATGGTGGCGAGCTCGTTCGAATGAAGCCGGGCCACGTCGCCGAGCAGCACGGTCCCCGAGGCGACGCTGGCCTGCGGCAACAACTCGATGCTCGCCCGAGGATCGGCAGCCATTGCGGGCAAGGCGAGCGAGAGAAGCAAGGCGGCGGCGCGCATGATCACCTGCGCAGCCCGTTGATCATCCCGAGCATCTCGTCCGAGGCCTGCACCACCTTCACGCTGGCCTCGTAGGCGCGCTGGGCGACCATCAGGTCGACCATCTCCTCGACGAGTTTCACGTTCGAGCCTTCGAGGAACCCCTGCGCCAGGGTGCCTGCGCCCTCCTCGCCAGCGCGCGCCGTGATCGGTTCCCCCGAGGCATCGGTGGCGCGGTACACGTTGCCGCCCTGCGGCAACAGACCCTGGGCGTTGGCGAAGCGCACCAGCTCCAGCTGGCCGATGTCCGCGAGCGTGGACTGGCCCGGCAGGCGCGCCTGCACGTGCCCGATAGCGGAGACCACAATTGCTTCGGCGTTGTCCGGGATGGACAGGGACGGTTTGAGCGGAACACCCGCCTGTGTTGCCAGCAGGCCGTCTGCATTCACCTTCAGCGTGCCGCCGCGCGCGTATGCACGCGAGCCGTCCGGCATGGCCAGCTCGAGGAAGCCGTCACCCAGGATGGCCACGTCCATCGGCGACTCGGTCTTCTTCAGGTCCCCGCCGGCGAACACCTTGCCCGGAGAGAGCGCCTGAACGCCCACGCCGATTGCGGCATTCGCGAAGGCGCCGTTTTCCGTGCCGACCGTTGGCTGGCCAGCAAGCACGCTGCTGACCACCAGGTCGGAAAAGGCCACGCGCGTCTTCTTGAACCCGGCCGTGTTCACGTTGGCGAGGTTGTTCGCGATGGCATCCACGTGGGCCTGCTGGGCGTGCATTCCCGTGGCTCCGATGTAGAGCGCGTCAAACATGGTTCCTCCCTGGCGCTGCCTGTGCGAGCGGGATCACGGCGTTTCCCCGAGCTTGCGGATGCTCACTCCCAGCATCTCGTCGTAGCCGATCGCGACTTTCTGCAGCGTTTCCATGTGGCGGACGGTCTCGACCAGCCGCACCATTTCCTGTAGCTGGTTCACGTTCGCGTTCTCGAGGAAACCTTGCTGGACCTGCACGGTGCCTTCGGGAACAAGCGTTGGGGTCCCGCGGGACTGCACAAGGCCGCCGCCGAGGGCTTCGAGCTGCGCGCCGGGCTCGAATTGCACGAGCTTCAACTGCGCCATGGCCGTGGGTTCGCGGGCACCACCCGGCGCGTTGAACACGCGTCCCGCGGCGTCCACCACGGCGGATCCGGAGGGCAGCAGGACCTCGCCGCCCAGCCCCATCACCGCGTGCCCTTGCTGCGTCACCAGGCGGCCCGCCGCATCCAGGCGGAAACTGCCATTGCGCGTATAGGCCGCGCCCTGCGGCGTGCGGACCTCGAACCAGCCCGGACCGGCGAGCGCGAAATCGAGACCTTGCCCCGTGGACCTGAGCGTGCCCGGAAGCGGATCCGTGTGGACGGCGGGCTGCGCCGCGCCTGTCGCTTCCACCCGCTGTCCGAAGGGCACGGTGGTGACCACACCCCGCTTGTACCCAGGGGTCTGGACGTTCGCGATGTTCATCGCCACGCGGTCCATGCGCGCCATGTCGCCTTGCATGCTCGCGAGGACGGCGGAAAGGATGGGGTCCATCGGTGTGCCTCAGGCCGTGACCGTCCCGTAGGACTTCAGTTCGATGGCCTGCGGGATCTCCGCCATCGACAGAACGCGCAGGTGGGGAAGCCCGCGCTCCGAAAGCGTGCGCAAGTGACGGCGGAGTTCCGGTGCGCACAGCAGCACCGGCAGCAGGTTGCTCTTCATCATGCGATCGGCCTGCTGCATCAGGTGCAACAGGAACTTCTCGACGAGCTTGGGTTCGAGGCCGAGGCTTGCCACTCCGGCGTCGCGTGCGACCGGCTGCAGCCCTTGCAGGAACCGGCTCTCGACGGCGGGATCGATCGTGAGCACGTGCAGCGACGCGCCCGGCGCCGTGAGGCTCTGGCAGATCGCATGCCCCAGGCGCTGCCGCACCGACTCGGTCAGCTGCCCCGTGTCCTTGCTTGCGCGGCCCGCGTCGGCCAGGGTTTCGAGGATGGCGTGCAGGTGCCGGATCGAGACCTTCTCCCGCAGGAGGTTCTGCAACACCTTCTGGACGTCGCCCACCGACAGCACCACGGGCACCAGTTCCTCCACCAGCGTCGGCTGCTCCTGCCGCACGCGGGCGAGCAGCTTGTCGGTTTCCGCACGCGTAAGCAGCGTGGCGGATTCCCTGCGCAGCACCTCGGTCAGGTGCGTCATGAACACGGTCGCGGCGTCGACCAGCGTGTAGCGTGCCGCCGTTGCCTGTTCGCGCAAACCCGCATCGATCCAGAGGGCCGGCAAGCCGTAGCTCGGGTCGCGCGTCGGCTCCCCCGGCACACTGCGCTGGTCGCCGGAGGGATGGATGGCCAGCAACTGCCCCTGGCGAACGTCACCGCGCGCCGCCATCGCGCCGTCGACGTGGATTTCGTACGCATCCGGCGCAAGCCGCCCGGCGCTGCGGAAGCGCACAGGGGGCAGCACGAAGCCGTATTCCTGCGCGTGCTGGCGGCGCAGCGCTGCGATGCGGTCGTCGAACAGCAGGCCTGCGTCGTCCTTCCCCGCGGCCCATCCGCTGCCCATGAACACTTCCACGGGCGCGACAGGCTCGAGCGGCTGCGCTTCTTGTGGGATGGCGGTCACGACCGGTGCCAGAGCTGCATTCGCCGCGCGCCTGACGCGATGCGCGAGCCAGGCCGTCAGTGCTGCCGCCAGCATCAAGGTCGCCGCAGGGGCGGCAGGAATGCCGGGAAGGCAAACCAGGCCGGCCAGCGCGAGGGCCACCAGAACGAGCGTCTTGGGGAAGGACGTGACCTGACGCAGCGCCTGCTGGCTCAGGTTGCCGTCCGAAGCCGAGCGGGTGACAAGAATTCCCGTCCCCACGGCAATCACGAGGGCGGGCACTTGCGTGACGATGCCATCGCCTATCGTCAACAGCGTGTACGTCTGCAGCGCCTGCGACCAGGGCATGTGCTGCTGCACGACGCCAATGACCAACCCGCCCACGATGTTGATCAGCAAGATAAGGATGCCGGCCACCGCATCCCCTTTGACGAATTTCGAGGCGCCGTCCATGGCGCCATAGAAGCTGGCCTGCTGCTCCAGCGCCTTGCGCCGGCGCTGGGCCTCCACCTGATCGATGAAACCCATGTTCAGGTCGGCGTCTATGCTCATTTGCTGGCCCGGCATGCTGTCCAGCGTGAAGCGCGCCGCGACTTCCGAGACGCGTTGAGCGCCGCTCGTGACCACCACGAACTGAACGACGACCAGGACGACGAAAACCACCAGCCCGACGACGATGTTCCCTGCCACTACATAGGAGCCGATGGCGGCGATCACGCGGCCGGCGTCGCCTTCGGCCAGGATCAGGCGGGTCGCCGCGACGTTCAGGGAGAGCCGGAACAGCGTCGCGACCAGCAGGAGCGAAGGGAAGGTCGAGAAATCCGTCGGCCGCGTCGAGAAGAAGGTCAGGAGCAGCAGCAGGAAGGCGAAGCTGAAGTTCGCCAGGATCAGGAAATCCAGCAGCGGCCGCGCGATCGGCACGAACAGAACCAGCAGGACCCCGAGCACCAGGAGGACCAGTGCCACATCGGTGTGGCGACCCAGCAGGTCTTTCCATGCCCTCATGCCGTAGCCTCCTGCATGGCGCGCTGGCGGCGCATGGCGAGGACCCAGACGATGATGCGCGCCACGTCCGCATGGAATTCGGCGGGCAGGTAGGCGTCCAGCGGCGCCTCCCGGAACAGCCGTCGCGTCAGGGGCGGGTTCTGCACGACGACGATGCGGTGGCGCGCGGCGATGTGGCGCATCGCAGCCGCGAAGTGGCCGGCGCCTTTGGCCACGACGCGGGGCGCATCCATTTCGCCGTGCCTGTATTCGAGGGCGACAGCGAAGTGCGTGGGGTTCGTGAGCACGAGGTCTGCATGGCGGGTATTGCGAAGCGAGCGTGCACGCTGGAGCATTTCCCGCCGCAACTCCCGCAGGCGCGCGCGGATGCGGGGGTCGCCTTCGCGATGCTTGTGTTCGTCCTTCCACTCGCGCCGGCTCATGCGCATGCGCCGCTGGAATTCGCGCCGCGTGAACAGCATGTCGACGATCGCGATCAGCGCCAGGGCTGCGGCCATCCACCAGCCCAGGCTGACGAAGTCGGACCAGGCTACCTGCAGGAAGGCGGCCGGTGCGAGCGCGGCGAGGACGTGGAACTGCGGGAAGAGCGCCGTCAAGGCGGCCGCCCCCGCGCAACACAGGACCAGCAGCTTGGCGCACGCGCGCGCTGCCTCGAACAGGGCGCGCACGGAGAAGACGCGCTGCAGGCCAGCGGCGGGGTTCAGGCGCTGGAAATCGAACTGCAGCGGGTGCAGGGAAAACACCGCGCCGGTCTGCGCCACCGCCGCCGTCCACGCTGCCACCGGCAGCGCGAGGAAGAAGGGGAACAGGATGGCCCCCGCCCCTTCCAGCAAGAGGGTGGCCACGGGGCCGATGCCCCCCGCGGGCGTCGCCGCCAACTGCACGAGACTGGAGCGGAACAGGCGCATCAGCGCCTGCAGTGCGCCGGCGCCCTGCCAGGCGAGGACAGCGATCGCGGCCACGAACACCGCGCAGGCAGTGGCGTCGGCACTGCGCGGCGTCTGGCCGCGGTCCCGCGCCTTCTGCAGCTTGAAGGGCGTTGCCTCCTCGCTGCGGTCCATGTCCTGGTCGGCCATCAGCGGGGCCCTCCGGCAGCAAACCACGCCGACCACGCCTGGTAGATGCCCGCGTAGAGCCGCCGCGCCGGCGCGGCAAATTCCGCAGCCCACGCCGAGAGCGCGAACAGGCCGACGAAGATCTTGACCGGCAGGCCCAGCACGAACATGTTCATCTGCTGCAGATTGCGCGAGATCACGCCCAGCACGAACTCCACCAGCAGCAGCCCCACCACCACGGGCGAGGCCAGCGCGAATCCCAGCGTGAACAGCGCAGCGCCCTGGCGCAGCAGTGGGTCCGCCGCGGCCGCGCCGTTCGCAGGGCCGCCGAGCGGAAAACGTTCCACGCTGAAGGCGATCCCCCGCAGCAGCGCATGGTGGCCATCGACGAGGAAGAAGAAGACCGTCGCGAGCAAGCCCAGCAAGGCGGACACGATGGGCAGGCGCGCGCTCGTCAGTGGGTCCACCACCTGCGCCATCCCGAAGCCCACCTGGACGTCCACCAGCCGTCCGGCCAGGGAGAAGCCGGCGAACGCGAGCAGCACTCCGAGTCCCAGCGTGGCGCCAATCGCCGCTTCACCGACCAGGGCGCTGCAAAGAGCGCCTGGGGAGTCGATGGACACGCTCGTTCCACCCGCGAACGGCAGCGCGAACACGCAGGCGAGCGCGACGACGAGCAGCAAGCGCACGGTCGCGGGCATGGCCACGGCGTACAACAAGGGCGTGAGCAACAGCAGCGCAGCGATGCGCGTCGACAGCAGCAGCACCGCTGCGACCCAGGGCATGCCCAGCGCTGAAACGAGGGACTGCATGGGGCGTCTCACAGCAGGGACGGAATGCGGGACCACAGCCCCACGGCAAAGGTGCACAAGGTGCGCAGCATCCAGGGACCGCAGGCGACCATCGCGACGCCCGCGGCGAGCAATTTGGGAACGAAGGAGAGCGACGCCTCCTGCACCTGCGTCAGCACCTGCAGGACGGAAACGGCCAGGCCCACGGCCATCGTGATCGCCAGCACGGGCAGGCAGACGAGGAAGCCGGTCCAGAACAGGTCGGCGGTGAGCTTCAGGGCGAGGTCGCTGTGCACGTGGAACTCCGGTGACGGTCGCGCCACTGTGCCCGCCGCACCCGCCGTTGTTTAGTGCGGAAATCACAGCGAGTTCGTCGGTTCGGACGTCCTCCGAACGACGGACCTCGCGCTGGCTCTGCGCCACGCGCCGGGAATCTGCATTCCATTCAGAGACCGTTCACGCAGGCCCGCGCAGACTCACTTCCATCGTCAACCAACCCAGAGGTGAACATGCAATCCACTCTTCGCACCAAGCTCGCTGCCGCCGCCATGCTGCTGTTGCCCGTGGGCGCCCTGGTCGCCGCGCAACCCGCCGCCGCGCAGGACCGCGACTGGCACGGTGACCGCCATTCGCAGCGCTTCGACCGCCGCGCGCCGGAGATCTTCTCGGTGACCCCCGAGCAGGGCGACCGCGTCAGCGACCGTGGCCTCACGCGCATCGCCGCGCGCTTCAGCGACGACCGCAGCGGCGTCGACCTGCGCACGGTGACCCTGCGCGTGGACGGCCGCGACGTGACGCGCCACGCCCGCATCGACGGCGACGACCTGCGCTACGCGGACAACCTGCGCCCGGGCCGCCACGTGGCCGAAGTGCTGGTGCGCGACCGCGCGGGCAACCTGGCGCGCCGCTCCTGGGCCTTCAACGTGGTCGACCGCGACTTCGGCCGCTACGGCTACGGGTACGGCCGCAACAACTGAGGCGCCTTCCGGCGGGGCTGCGGCCCCGCCCGGCGTCGCGCGGGTGCGTTGTGCGTTGCGGCTGGCAGAAAGTCAGCGTGCGCTCCCACAAGCCCAGCGGTCGGCATTCAGGCTCCGTTCACGGCCGTTTGCCTAAGCTGTACCCAGTTCCACATCAAAGGGAGGTTTTCATGCAATCACGTCTCAGCCCCCGCGGCGCCGCCGCGGCCATCCTTCTCGCATCGATGGGCGCAGCTTTCGTACCGCTGTCCGCTTCCGCGCACGTCGCCTGGACGCCCCACCACCATTCGCCGCAGGAGCTGATCGAGCGCTTCGAGCTGATCGGCAAGCCGCAACACGGTGAAGTGCTGACCTTCCGCCTCACAGGCCTGCAGGGCGGCTACGCGAGCCTGCACGTGCCCGGCATCCATCCGCCGGAGGTGGCGATGAAGGAAGTGAAGCCGGGCGTGTACGAGGTGGAGTACGTCATCCCGCCGATCCACGACCCCCGCCTCGTGCTGGCCGCCACCGCCAAGGTGCGCACGCAGAACGAGGAAGCGATGGCACGCCTGGGCGGCTCCGGCACGCTGTTCCCCGGTGCCGCCGTCCTGGCCACCGCGCCGGTCGTCGTGCCGCAAGGCCCCCGCAACCTGCCGCCGCCGCCCCCGCCGGCTCCCGTGCGCGAGGTGCGTGACAGCCGCGGCCCGGAGATCGCCGGCCTGTTCCCGGCCAACGGCGAGCGCGTTTCCGAACGTGGCCGCACCCGCATCTCTGCCCAGTACCGCGACGACCGCGCCGGCGTGGACCCGGGCTCCGTGCGCCTGCGGGTGGACGGGCGTGACGTCACCCGCGACAGCCGCCTCGACGCCGACGGCATCGAATACCGCGACGACCTGCAGGCCGGCCGCCACACGGCGGAACTCACCGTGAGCGATCGCGCCGGCAACCTCACGCGCCAGACCTGGACCTTCGACGTGGTGAACTCGCGCCCAGGCAACGGCTGGGGCGACCGCAACCACGAACACGACGGCCGCGGCGACGACCGCCGCGACGACGGCCGCCGTTGGTAAAAGCGCACTGCTGAACGGACCCTCACATCCGTTCAGCATGCGTTCACACGAGCGCGCCTAAGCTCACCAATACAACGAACCACGGAGGTCCCGCAATGAAACGCATCGCCCTTTTCGCCCTGGCCGCCACCGGCGCCCTCGCCGCCCAGGCCCAGGCTGTCGTCTCGCCCGTGCCGGCGCAGGCGCCCAGCTTCGTCGACCGCGCTCGTGTCCAGGACGTGCAGCCCCAGTACGAGACCGTGCAGGTGCCGCGCCAGGAGTGCGCCACCCAGTACGTCCAGGACGCCCCGCAGGTCGTCGGCGGCGAGCGCGGCTACGGCGGCGCCGTCATCGGCGGCGTGGCCGGCGGCATCCTGGGCAACCAGGTCGGCAAGGGCCACGGCCGGGAGGCGGCCACCGCCGCCGGCGCCGTGATCGGCGCCATCACCGGCGACCGCCTGCAGAACAGCAACACCGCCCCGCAGCAGGTCGTGCAGGCGCCCCCGCGCGAGGTGCGCAGCTGCCACACCGTGGTCGACATGCAGCAGCGCGCCAGCGGCTACCGCGTGACCTACGAGTACCGCGGCAACCAGTACGTCACCTTCATGCGCGAGCAGCCGGGCCAGAGCCTGCCGGTGCGCGTGTCCGTCACCCCGCTGGAAGAGCGGGAGTACCATCGCCGTTGATTTCGTCCTGACCCTCCGCAAGCCGTGAAGCCTGTCCGTGCCCTCCTCTGCGCCGTCCTGCTGGCCGCCTCCGGGCTGCCCGCCTGGGCGAGCGTCAGCCGCGACGAAGCCGCCCAGGTGGCGCAGCGCGAGACCGGCGGGCGCGTGCTCTCCGTGGAGCGCGTGGACGCGGGCGGCCGTGCGATGTGGCGGGTGAAGGTCCTCACCCCGCGCGGCGAGGTGCGCGTGGTCATGGTGGACGCGGGCTCGGGGCCGTCGCGCTGAGATGCGCCTGCTGATCGTCGAGGACGACGCGGCCCTGCGCCTGCCGCTGGCGCGCCAGCTGGAAGCAGAGGGCTACCGAGTCGACCAGGCGAAGGACGGCGAGGAAGGCCTCTTCCTGGCGCAGGAATATCCGTTCGACCTGGTCATCGTCGACCTCGGCCTGCCCAAGATCAACGGCCTGACCATCGTGCAGCGCCTGCGCGCCGCGGGCAGCACCATGCCCTTGCTGATCCTCACGGCGCGCAGCAGCTGGCAGGACAAGGTCAGCGGCCTGGAAGCCGGTGCCGACGACTACCTGACCAAGCCCTTCGAATACCCGGAACTGGCCGCGCGCGTGAAGGCGCTGCTGCGCCGCTCCCTCCATGCGGCCAGCGACGTGCTCGCGCTGGGACCCGTGGCCATCGATTTCTCGGCGCAGGCCGTCACGCTCGATGGCGCTGCGCTGGAGCTCACGGCCTACGAGTACCGGCTGCTCGAATACCTGGTGCGCCAGCGCGCCCGCGTGGTGACCAAGTCCGAGCTGTCCGACTATCTCTACCCGCACGGCGAAGACCGCGACAGCAACGTGCTGGAGGTGCTGATCGGGCGGCTGCGCCGCAAGCTCGATCCCGAAGGCAAGCTCGCACCGATCGAGACGGTGCGTGGCCGGGGTTACCGCTTCACGCTGGGATGACGCCCGGCTACTCGATCCGGGCCCGCCTCCTCCTCGGCGCCGCACTGGTGCTGGTCGCCTTCATGGCCGGTGCCGGCTTCGCCGTGCAACGCGCCCACGCCGACAGCGTGCGGGCCGTGCATTTCAGCCGGCTGCAGGGCACCGTCTACCTGCTGCTCGCCCGCGCCGAACTCGATGAATCCGGCGCATTGGCGATGCCCGTCGGCTTCGCGGAGCCGCGGCTGTCGCTGCCCCAGTCGGGCCTGTACGCCAGCATCTGGAACGTGCAGCGCCAGGAGCAGTGGCGCTCGCCTTCGAGCGTCGGGGTCAACCCGCCGTTTCGCATCCGCGACGTCAGGACCGGCCAATGGCGCAGCGAGGTGCTGCCCGGAGGTGCGCACGGCTACCTGGCCATGAGCTATGGCGTCAACTGGGCGACCGGCAGCAGCCAGGCGCCGCTGGTGTTGTCGGTCGTAGAGGACCGCACGGAGTTCGACCGCGAGATCGCCATCTTCGCGCGCACGCTGTGGTTGTGGCTGGGCGGCGCCGGCCTGCTGCTCCTGCTGGCGCAGATCCTGCTGCTGCGGTGGGGACTCAAGCCCCTGGCGCACGTTGCCGCGGAGATCCGCCGCATCGAAGGGGGCGAACAGCACGAGGTCGAAGGCCGTTACCCGACCGAGATCGCGCCGCTCACCGACAACCTGAACACGCTGCTGCGGCAGGAGCGTGTGCGCCAGGGCCGCTACAAGGAAGCCCTCAGCTTCCTCGCGCACAGCCTGAAGACCCCGCTGGCGGTGCTGCGCAATGCACTGAACGAGCCGCAGCAGCTGCCCCTCACAGTGCGCGAACAGGTCGCGCGCATGGACGACATCGTGCAGCACCAGCTCGGGCGCGCCGGGGCCGGCGGAGCGACCCGCTTCGCGCCGCCCGTGCTGCTCGCGCCGGTGCTGGACCGCGTGCGCGACGCGCTGGCCAAGGTCTACGCCGAAAAGAAGCTCGCCCTCGCAACCGACTGCGCGCCGGACCTCACTTGGCGCATCGACGAAGGCGACCTGTTCGAGGTGATCGGCAACGTGATGGACAACGCGGCCAAGTGGGCGCGTTCGCGCGTCGCCGCGCGCGCGTGGCGGGAGGACGGCAAGCTGTGGATCCGCGTGGAGGACGACGGCCCCGGCTTCGGCGACACGCAGTCGGTGCTGCAGATCCACGTGCGCGGCGACGAGCGCGTGCCCGGGCACGGCGTCGGCCTGGCGGTGGTCAACGACCTGGTGGCCAGCCACCACGGCGAACTGCGGCTGGGGCGGGGATCGCTGGGCGGCGCCAGGGTGGAGATCGTGCTGCCGGCACCCTGACGCTGCCGCGCAACGTCTCCCTTGACGCCACGGATGGGCTGGCCAGAATGCGGGGCAGGGAGCAAGAAACCGGCGCGCCTGCGCAGCGCGCGCCGGAGCACCGGCTCTGGAGTCCCCTGATGTTCAAGTGGTTCAAGCGCCAGGTTCGGCCGGAAGTGGACAGCACGCCCAAGCGTGCCGCGCCGCCTCGGCACAAGCGCGCCACCAGCTCCTCCCTGCCCGACCCCACGGTGCCTGACAAACTGCCCGAAGTGCTTGGCGAAGGCAACACGCAGGCCGACTGGAGCATGTGGGAAGACTCCATGACCGCACTCGACAGCCAGATGCAGGGCCTGCCGCCCGACTCGCGCATCCACGTGCGCGACACCCGTCCGAGCAAGCTGGACGACCTGGACCCTTTCGCCAGCGTGAGCAAGAAGCGCCGCCCCTGAGCGACGCAGCCTCCTGCGCCTGAGCGAAAAGGCGCGATGGGCCTGAAGCCTCTTGAAGTGCAGGTTGCATTTGCTTTCTTGCTTCACGGCATCTCTTGCATATCTTTCCGGTGCTTCCCAGGTGCCAGCGGCGCACAAGGTTTCTCCCTTGACGCTGCGACGGGGCCGTCCAGAATGGCCCGCGGAGAAGGAGCCGGTGCAAGACACCGTCATCGCGTGCCGGCCGGTTTGTTCCGGTCGAAAGGGATTCAGCCGATGTTCAATTGGTTCAAGCGTCACGATCCGACGCCGACAGCGGCCCGCCACCGGGAGCCGCCCGCTTCCGCGCCCGCCGAGGACCCGCTCACGGTCCCCGAAGAGCCGGGGCGTTACTACGGACCGTTGCCGGTGGTCGTGTGCGAAGGCAATTCGCAGGACGACTGGAGCATGTGGGAAGACTCGATGTCGGAATTGGAAACAAAGCTGAAGGAGCTCATGCCCGTCCCGCCGCGCTTCCCGCGTCGTGAAAGCAGCAACGGCGCGCGCGAGGACATCGACGCCGCACCCCGGGCCGGGGGCAAACGCAACGCCTGAGCGCAGGCCGCCAGGCGCGCCAAGCTCTCCTGCCGGGCAGTCAAGCGCCCTTCACGGCGGATCCTCCGCCCGCCGCCGCGCAGCCTGAAGCGCCGGCCGATCCACCACCTTCACCGCCGCCACCGGCGCGCCTTCGTGATCGAAGAAGGGCGTGCGGCGATACGCTCCCGCCAGCCGCGCCGACGCGAGCCGCAGCGCCATGCGCAGGAAGCGCGCCACGCCCGCGGCGCGTGACGAGGCCGGCGGCGTGCCGTGGGCGCTCTTCGTGTTCACGCGCAGTTGCACCCGCGGAAAGGCTTGCTCCAGCGGCCGCGGCCGGTGCAGGCAGGTGTGCACCATGCCCACGTAAGGCAGCCGCCAGTCGCGCGGGGTGTTCGCGATGGGCGTGTCGCAGCAGCGCGCGTACCAGCGCAGCAGGCCGCGCGGCGACAGCGACAGGCAGGCCAGCTGCTCCCGCCCGCCATGGATGCGCACATCCGGGGACCGCGCGATGACGACCTCGGTGCCGCCGTTGGCGTCCAGCACCTGTGCGCCCTGCCCGAGCAGGTGCGCATACGCCTGGCAGTCGCGGCAGTAGCACGCGGCACGCAAGCTGCGCTCCGTGTGGAGGATCTCGCCGTGGACCGTGCCGCAGCGGCACTGGAAGGGATGGGCCATGTCGGGATTGTCAGGGTGCGGCCGCCGCGATGGACCTGCGGTATGGTGCAAGGATGGATGCAAGACAAGCCCAGGCCTTGCGCGCGCTGCTGTTCCGCCAGGAGGTCGCCGCGCTGGGCACCTTGCACAAGGGCGAGCCCTTCGTCTCGATGGTGCCGTATGCGTTGCTGCCGGATGGCGCGCTGGTCGTGCACGTGAGCCGGCTCGCAAGCCACACCCGTGACATGGAAGAGCACCCCGGCGTCAGCGCGATGGTGATGGCCGAGCGCGCCGCGGACGAGCCGCCGCAGGCGCTCGCGCGCCTGACGCTGCAAGGCCAGGCGCAGACGCTCGCGCCGGATTCGCCCGGCTACGAAGCTGCGCGCGACGCCTATCTCGCGCGCTTTCCGGCCAGCGAGCCCATGTTCGGCTTCGCCGACTTCTCGCTGTTGCGCATCACTCCACGCTCGGCGCGCTTCGTCGGTGGCTTCGCGCAGGCCGGGTCGCTCACCGGCGCGCAGTACACCGAGCTCATGTCGTCGGCATCCACGGCCCCTTGAAGAGCACCGGCCCGGTCGGCCCGCTGCCGGCGGGGGCGCCGCCCTTGGGTTCCAGGCTGACGGCGAGCGCGGGCATCTCGCGCAACTGCCCTTCCACCGCCGTGAGCGTGATCGACGCGCCGCCCGGCAGCACGCCCAGCGACTGCGGGCCGCCCGAGGCCGGCAGCGCCCACAGTTGCAGCGAGCGGTCGGCGGCCTCCTGGTAGTTGCCCATGCGCTTGAGCGTCAGCGTGCCGTGGCGCGCGTCGAAGGTGACCAGCATGGCCGGCGCGGAGCGCTCGTCCTGCAGCATGGCGACGTAGCGGATCTCCGGCGTGGCGCTCATCTGCGTGAGCTGCGTCCCCAGGTAACCGGCGAGCATGAAGGCCACGAGGGCCGCGAAGGCCCCCGACAGGGCGGCGCCGCGCCAGAAGCCGGCGCGCGGCGCTGCGCGGGGCGCCGCAGGCTGCGCTTCGTTGCGCAGCGCGATCGCGATGCGGCGCCAGACGTTGGGGCTGGGCTGTTCTTCCGGCTGCAGTTCGGTCATGGCGGCGAGTCGTTCCTGCCAGACGATGGCATGGGCGCGCAGGGTCGGGCTCTGGCGCGCCAGCGCTTCGAAGCGGCGGCGGGCGCGGCCGCGCAAGGTGCCCAGCGCGTACGCCGCGGCGAGCCGGTCGGCGATTTCGGGGGATCGCATCAGGTCCATGCCGGTCCTCCTCAGGCGTAACGCGACATGCAGCCGCGCAGTTGCTCCAGGCCGCGGCGGATCCAGGTCTTGACGGTGCCCAGGGGCAGCTTGAGTTGCTCGGCGAGCTCGCCGTGGCTCAGGTCGCGCAGGTAGGCCAGGCTTACCACCTCGCGCTGCCTGGCTTCGAGCTTGCGCAGGCACTCGTGCAGCGCCCGGGCCGCCTCGCTCGCCTGCCGCGTGTCCATGGGGTTGGCGCCGTCGCCCGGCAGCGTCTCGGCCAGCGCGTCGTCCAGCTCCAGGGCCGCGTCGGCGCGTTCGCTGGTGCGCCGCCGCAGGAAGTCCAGCGCCCGGCTGCGCACCAGGATGCCCAGCCAGGCCAGTGGCGGGCTCAGGCTGCTGCGGTAGGTGCCGGCCACGCGCCACACCTGCAGGTAAGCCTCCTGCAGCACGTCCTCGGCCCATTCGCGATTGCCCACCACGCGCACGGCAAGCCCATACATCTTGGAGCAGGTGAGGTCGTAAAAAGCCTGGAAGGCCTGCTCGCGGCCGGCCAGCGGCAGCGTGGCCGATGCGATGCTTTCCAGCAGCTCGATCAGGCGCGGGTCGTTCGGGGAGTCCATGCCCGAAGCTACGCGACAATCCGGCGGTTGGATTCAATTCCCCGCCGGGCGGCGGGTTGCCCATCTGCAGCGGCTAGCGTCCGCCGCGGTTCTTCTGCCAGATGGCGGCGAGGATCAGCCCGTAGGCGACCAGGCGCACGGCGTAGAACAGCGGCTCGTGCTCGCTGGCATGCTCCACCAGCACCAACGCCACCCGGTTCAGCGCTTCCAGCCAGAAGGAGCCGGCGAAGAACAGGAAGAAGCGGTCGCGGGTCTGGTGCCAGAAGCGGAAGAAGAACAGGCCGGCGAAGGCCGAGCCGGCCGCGATCGCTCCGCTGAGCAGCTGCTCCATCTACTCTTCCTCCCACACGAGCCCGAACAGCAGCAGCGCCACGGCCGCCAGTGCGGCCGCCAGGCGCCCCAGGCCCAGGTCGACCTCCACCGGGAACACGACCTTGTCCAGGACCAGCAGCACGTTGTTCACGGTCAGCAGCAGGAAGCAGGCGGCGCTCCAGAACAGCAGGCGCGCGCCCGTGGCGCGATAGCTGCGCCACAGCAGCAGCAGGCAGGTCAGGCTGGTGAGCGCGCACAGGGAATAGATCAGGGACGCCATCAATCACCCTCCTTCTTCCAGCGGAACGCGTCCGCGAACTTCTGCGCCCGCTTGTCCAGCCGCGAGTGGATCAGGTCGGTGACGCCCACCAGGTCGTGCGAGTACGTCTCGGCCAGCGCGTCGATCAGCCCCTGCAGTTCGCCGTGCCCCGGCGCATAGCAGAAGCTGCCGTCGTCGAGAGGACGCGTGACGCCCGCCTGCTGCATCGCCTGCAGCAAGTCGAGCGCCTGCCCTTCGCCGGTGTAGAGACGGGCCGCCAGCCGATGCGAATCCCAGGGCCGCGCGGGTTCGGCGCGCAGCAACAGCAAGGCCTCCAGATACGGCACGGAGGGAATGCTGGTCAGGATGAAGCGGCGGACCTCGTCAGGGATCCTGGTGTTGCTCATGCCTCGTGCGCAGCCTCGACCCCCGCCGAGCGCGCGCAATCCATGCGTACAAATGCAGGCGGCACTATAACCGCCCGCGAAGCCCGAGCGGCCGCTTACTGCTGCAGGCGGAGCCCGGCACGGTCGCGCTCGAGCACCGCGGGATCCACCGCCAGCATGCGCACGCCGTCCGATGGCGCCTGCCCGGGATCGCGCACCGCCACGTCGCGGATGCCGAAGCGCGCCATGTCCTGCGGCGAGAGCGCGTAGAACTCCGGCTCGGCATACGGCGCGATCTTGCCGAACCAGCACACGAAGCCGTCGACGCCGATGCGGCCGAAGAAGGCCTCTTCGCGGCGCGCCAGGGTGCGGGCCTGCGCCATCAGTTCCTCGTTCCAGCTCTCCTCGCCGCGCTGTGCCCGGTACAGCACGTGCGCCATGTTGCCGTGCCAGCCGACGGCGGCGGGCCCGGACAACAGCTTGCGCCGCCCCGCCGGGAACACGTAATTGGCGCAGGAGGACAGGCAGGTGCCGTCCACCTCGACGTCGAGGCCGCGGTCGTGCACCGCCTCCGCCATGTCGAGTGCGGCGTCGACGAGGCCGCCTTGCGAGCGGATCACCAGGCGCAGCACCGCCGGGTCTTCGCTGAGCCGCAGGAACTCGCGCGCGGCCTCGCGATCGATGCGGCCGCGAAAGACCACCGCGTCCCCCTCGCGCAGGACCGTCGTTGCCGGCGCGGTCTGCGCGCGCGCCTGCCCGAATGCGGCGACCAGGCACAGCGCTGCCGCGCGCAAGGCCGCCACGCGTGCGCCCACTCAGGCCCCGCGCAGGCGCTGCACCAGTCCGGCCGTGGACGGGTCCAGGCCCTGGACTTCGCCCGAAGCCAGCCGCTTGGCGATGTCCGTGGCCAGCACCTTGCCCAGCTCCACGCCCCACTGGTCGAAACTGTCGATGCCCCAGATCGCGCCGCTGGTGAACACGCGGTGCTCGTGCAGCGCGACCAGCGAACCCAGCGAAGCGGGCGTGAGCGCGTCCAGCAGGAAGAAGGTGCTGGGCCGGTTGCCGGGGAAGTTGCGGTGCCCGCCCGCGTCCGCCTTGCCCTGCATCAGCGCCTGCGCCTGCGCCAGCGCATTGGCCAGCAGCAGCTCGTGGTGGCCGGCCAGCGCATGCGCGGGCTGGCGCACGGCGATGAACTCCACCGGCACGCGGTCCGTGCCCTGGTGCAGCATCTGGAAGTAGGCGTGCTGGCCGTTGGTGCCCGGCTCGCCCCAGAGAACAGGCGAGGTGGCGAAGGGCAGCGGCTGGCCTTGCGCATCCACGCTCTTGCCGTTGCTCTCCATTTCCAGCTGCTGCAGGTACGCAGGCAGCCGGCGCAAGGCGCTGTGGTAGGGCGCGATGCCGCGGCTGGCGAAACCGTGGAAGTCGCGGTACCACACGTCGAGCAGGCCCAGCCGCGCGGGCAGGTTGCGCGCCAGCGGCTCGGTGCGGAAGTGCGTGTCCATCGCATGGGCGCCGGCCAGCAGGTCACGGAAACCTTGCGCGCCGACGGCGATGGCCACCGGCAGGCCGATGGCGGACCACAGCGAATAGCGGCCGCCCACCCAGTCCCAGAAGCCGAAGGTGGTGGTGATGCCGAACTCGCGCGCGGCCTCCACGTTGGTGGTGAGCGCGGCGAAATGGCGCGCGACGTCCCGGCCACCCTGCCGCTCGAACCACGCACGCGCCGAGCGCGCGTTGGTCATCGTCTCCAGCGTGGTGAAGGTTTTCGAAGCAACCAGGAACAGCGTGGCCTCCGGGCGCACCCGCTTGAGCACCGCGTCGAGCTCGTGGCCGTCGATGTTGGACACGAAGTGGAAGCGCTTGCCCGGGATGCCGAAGCTCTCCAGGGCGGCGACCACCATCTGCGGCCCGAGGTCGGAGCCGCCGATGCCGATGTTGACGACGTCGGTGATGGCGCCGTCCGAGCGCACGCGCTCCGCATAGCCGAGCATCGCGTCCAGCGTTTCGTGCACCGCGACCGAATCGGGATCGCGCGCATCGCGCGGCGCGCGCAGCAGCCAGTGCTTGACCGCGCGGTTTTCGGTGTTGTTGATGCGTTCGCCGGCGAACATCGCGTCGCGCCAGGCCTCCAGGCCGGTCTCGCGCGCCAGGTCCAGCAGCAGGTCCTCGGTCAGCGGGTCCAGCAGGTTTTTCGAGAGGTCCGCGAAGATGTGCGGCGCCTGCTGGCTGAAACCCGCCACGCGGCCCGGGTCGTGCTGGAAGGCTTCGCGCAGGTCGAACGCTTCTCCCGCTTCACGGAAGCGCTCGTGCAGCTTGCGCCAGGCCTTCGTCTCGTCGCAGCGGGGGCGGTTCATGACTGCATCAGCTTTTCGAGCTTGACAGCATCGCCAGCGAATGCGCGGATGCCCTCGCCCAGTTTCTCGCTGGCCATGGCGTCCTCGTTGAGCGCCCAGCGGAACTGCCGCTCGTCATACTGCACGCGCTGGATGTCCGCGGCCTTCGCCTGCGCCGGGTCCAGCGCGCGCTGCAGGGGTGCGTCGGAGTTCTTCAGTTCGGCCATCAGTTCCGGGCTGATCGTCAACAGGTCGCACCCCGCCAGCGCACGGATCTGGCCGATGTTGCGGAAGCTGGCGCCCATCACTTCGGTCGCGATGCCGAAGTGCTTGTAATACAGATAGATCTGCCGCACGGACTTGACGCCCGGATCGTTGCTCCCGGCGCTGGCCGCCTCGTCCCACGCCGCGCCCGCGCTCTTCTTGTACCAGTCGTAGATGCGGCCAACGAAGGGCGAGATCAGTTGCACGCCCGCTTCGGCGCAGGCCACGGCCTGGCAGAAGGAGAACAGCAGGGTGAGGTTGGTGCTGATGCCGCGCTGCTGCAGCTTCTTCGCCGCCTGGATGCCTTCCCAGGTGGACGCCACCTTGATCAGCACGCGGTCCACCGGCACGCCCTCGGCCTGGTACAGCTCGATCAGGCGCTCGCCGCGGCTGAAGGTCGCTTCGGTGTCGAAGCTCAGGCGCGCGTCCACCTCGGTCGACACGCGCCCCGGCACCAGCTTCAGGATTTCCGTGCCGAAGCGCACGATGAGGCGGTCCATCACCTCGTCCAGGGGCTTGCCGCGAAACTTCTGCACGGTCTCCTGCAGCAGGTGCGCGTACTCGGGCTTCTGCACGGCCTTCAGGATCAGCGACGGGTTGGTGGTCGCGTCCTGCGGGTGGTAATGGGCGAGCTGCCGGAAGTCGCCCGTGTCGGCGACGACCGTGGTGTACTGCTTGAGGGCGTCCAGTTGGTTCATGCCGGGATTATCCGTCCCGCACCCGGCACCCGGGCTCAGGCAGCGGGGCCGGCCCGCACGACGGACACGCCGTGCGACGCGAGCTGCAGGCTCACGTCGCTGCCAAGGCCGAGCACGCGCGCCAGGTCCGAAGAAATGACGAAGACCGGGCCGATCTCGGTGTCGAAGGTGTACTCGTAGTTGCTGCCCAGGTAGGCCCTTTTCACCAGGCGCGCCGGCAGGCCGTCGCCGGGCGGGCCCACCTGCCACGCTTCCGGCCGCACCGCCACCTTGACCGCGCCCGCCCGCACGGCATGCCGCGGCGCGATGCGCAAGGGCCCGAGCTGCACGTGGCCGGCCTCGTCGGCGCGCGCCTGGAACAACATGGCCTCGCCCATGAAGGCGGCGACGAACTCGCTCGCCGGGGTTTCATACAGTTCCTGCGGCGCGCCCTGCTGCGCGATGCCGCCGCGGTCCATCACGAGGATGCGGTCGCTCACCGCGAGCGCTTCGCTCTGGTCGTGGGTGACGTAGGCGACGGTGAGCTGCAGCCGCTGCTGCAGCGCGCGGATTTCCTCGCGCATCTCGCGGCGCAGGCGTGCGTCCAGGTTCGACAGTGGCTCGTCGAAGAGGAGCACCGACGGCTCCAGCACCAGCGCCCGGGCGAGCGCCACCCGCTGCTGCTGCCCGCCGGAAAGCTCGCTGGGCAGGCGGCGGTCGAAGCCGACCAGACCCACGTTGCGCAAGGCGTCGGTGGCGCGCTGGCGGGCCTGATCGCGCGGCACGCCCGACATGCGCAGGCCGTAGCCCACATTCTCCAGCACGTCCATGTGCGGGAAGAGCGCGTAGCTCTGGAACATCATGCTCACGTTGCGATCGGCCGGACCCAGGAGCGTGACGTCGTGGCCGTCGATCAGAACCTGGCCGCTGCTCGGCGTCTCGAGCCCCGCGATCATGCGCAAGGTCGTCGTCTTGCCGCAGCCGGAGGGGCCCAGGATGGTCGTCAGCGTGCCGCGCGGCACCTCGAAGCTGACCTCGCGCACCGCGAGGGGCGCCGAAGGATCGTCGCCATAGCGCTTGGACACGTTGCGAAAGGCGATGCCTGGCGTGGCGTTCACTTCATGCTCCCCTGGCGACCGGCAAGACCGGCGCTGCGACACGGCGGCCCAGGCGCCGCTCGCCGACGATCCACTGGATGGCGGCGGTGGCGAGGCTCATGAGCGCGATCAGCACCGTGCAGTAGGCCAGTGCGACGCCGTAGTCGCCGTTGCCGACGCGGCCGATGATGTAGGTGGTGGCCAGCTCGTTCTCCGCCGTGACCAGGAAGATGACGGCCGACACGGTGGTGATCGCGCGCACGAAGCTGTAGACCAGCGCCGCCACGATGGCCGGCTTGAGCAGGGGCAGCACCACGTGGCGCAGCGTCGCGAACGTGGAGGCGCGCAGCATCATCGAAGCCTCGTCCAGCGACTTGTCCAGCTGCTGGAAGGCCGCCGTCCCCGCGCGCACGCCCACCGGCAGGTTGCGGAACAGGAAGCACAGCACGATCACCGCACCGGTGCCGGTCAGCTCGATGGGGGGCACGTTGAAGGCGAGGATGTAGCTCACGCCCAGCACGGTGCCGGGGATGGCGAAGGCGAGCAGCGCCGAGAACTCGAACAGTCCCTGGCCGCGAAAGCGCGTGCGCGCCAGCAGCCAGGCGATCAGCAGTCCGAGCGTCGCCGTCAGCGGCGCAGAGATCGCCGCCAGCTTGAGCGTGGTGAAAAACGAGCTCCACGCCGTGCCGGCCCATACCGCGCCGAACGTGCCCCACTCGAAGGCGAACGCGGTGCGGAAGTGCGCGAGCGTCGGCGTGTAGTCACGCCCCCAGGTCTGCACGAAACCGCCGGCGAAGGCGAACAGGTAGACCAGCAGCGTGAAGGCCATCCAGGGCAGCGCGATCCCGTTGACCAGCCGGCGCACGCCGCGCGGCAAGGGCATGGGCACGCCCGCATCGCCCTTGCCGCCCACCGTGGTGTAGCTGCGCCGCCCGAGCACCAGGCGCTGCAGGGCGAAGACGGCCAGGGCGAACAGCGTGAGCAGCCACGCCAGCGAGGCGGCGCGTCCCGGGTCGAACTGGGCGCCGACGATCGCGAAGAAGATTTCCGTGGACAGCACGGAGAACTGGCCGCCGACCACGATCGGGTTGCCGAAGTCCGCCATGCTCTCGATGAATCCGACCAGGAAGGCATTCGCGAGGCCCGGACGCAGCAGCGGCAGCGTCACCGTGCGGAAGGTGCCCGCCGCATCCGCCCGCAAGGTCTGTGCGGCTTCCTCCAGGCTGGGCGCGATGCCCTGCACGACGCCGCGCAGGATCATGAACGCAATCGGCGTGAACGCGAAGGTCTGGGCGATCCAGACGCCGATCCAGCCGTAGAACCAGCGCGTGGGCGTGACGCCGAACGCCCATTCGAGCAACTGGTTCGCCAGCCCCGCGCGCCCGAACAGCAGGATGAGTCCGAGCCCCACCACGAAGGGCGGCGTGATGATGGGGAGCATGGCGACGATGCCGAGCGGGCGCGCGAAGCGCCGTTCGCCGCGCTCGGCCGCCAGCGCCATCAGCGTTCCCAGGACGGTGGTGCTGGTGCCGGTGAGCACCGCCAGGAACAAGGTGTTCCAGGCGACGCCGCAGCGCGTGCCGCCGGCGAGGCAGCCGAGCCCGAAGTTGCGCTCGTTGGCCGTGCGCGCGACGAACGAGGAAGGGGCGAACTGCCCGTTCTCGGCGAAGAAGGCATCCGCCAGTGCCCGGAGCACCGGATAGACGATGAACAAGGCCAGCAGCGCCGCCGACACGCACACGGCGGCGGCCACGAACAGGTCGCCGCGAAAGAGACCCCGGCGCGCGAGGCCGAAGCTGCCCAGCACCAACAAGGCCGTCAGCACCAGCGCCGCGCCCCATCCCATGCCCGGCTGGCGGAAGACGAAGCCGGCGGCAAGCACCAGGGCTCCGGCACCGAGCCCGCCGGCCACCAGGAGCGTGCCTTGCGCCCGCCCCGGCAGCAACGCGGAAGCCGCCGCGCAGCACGCCAGACCGGCAGCGGCCAGCCACACCCACGGGTGCCCATGCCAGGCCGCCTGCAGCAGTCCATTCGCCGTCGCAGGCCCCTCCCATGCGTGCGCGAAGGCGAGCAAGCCATTCGCGTCCGGCAAGGCGTACCAGGGCCAGAGCAGGAAGCCGAGGGCCCCGAACAGCGCCCACGCGCGCAGCGGCGCATTGGGGCCGCCGCGCCGGCGCCGCGCCGCGGGTGCGAGCAGGCCGGCGGCCTCGGGAACGATCGCGGAAGAAGACACGCCGTCTCAGCGCGGCAGCGCGTTCACTTCCTTTTCCCAGCGCGCGATGAGGCGGCGCCGCTCGGCGCTTGCCCCGTACTTGGCGTAGTCGTAGTTGATCAGGCGCACCTTGGCCGGATCGGCCATGCGGGGATCGCGGGGCACCCTGGTGTTGCTCGGGAGCTGGAACTGCTTGGCCGCCAGGCCGAACTGCTGCGCGCCCGGCGTCAGCGCCCATTCGTAGAACTTCTTCGCGGCCTCGGCGTTCGGCCCGTTCTTCACGATGCTCATGGAGCCGATCTCCGCGCCGGTGCCTTCGGCCGGGAAGGCCGAGCCGACCGGAAAGCCGCCCACCGCTTCGGTGGTGACGTCGTGCACGAAACTGATGGAGACGGCCGTCTCGCCGCGCGCGGCCGCCTTGATCGGCGCCGTGCCCGAGCGCGTGTACGCGCCTATGTTCCGGTGCAGGGCCTTCATGTAGTCGAAGGCCTTTTCCTCGCCCATCAGCTGGACGAGCGTCGCGATCATCGTGTACGCCGTGCCGCTGGACGCAGGGTTCGCCATCTGCACCTCGCCCTTGTACTCGGGCTTCAGCAGGTCCGACCAGCTGTGGGGCTCCGCCATCTTCTTCTTGGCGAGCAGCTCCTTGTTGAAGCCGAAGCCGAGCGGGCCGAGGTAGACGCCCACCGTGCGGTAGCCGGAGTCCACCGCCTGCTTCTGCGCCCAGGCGTGGAGTTGCGGCAGCTGCGGCGACTTGTATTCCAGCGTGAGGCCCTGTTCGGCGGCCTGCAGGTGCGGGTCGCCCGTGCCGCCGAACCAGATGTCCGTCTTGGGATTGGCCTTCTCGGCGTTGAGTTGCGCCAGCGCTTCGCCGGAGCCCTTCGCCGTCATGTTGACCTTGGTGCCCGTGGTGCGGGCATACACGGTCGACATCATGTTGCACCACTCGGCCTGCACCGAGCAGATGATGTTCACCTGCCCCTGCGCGCAGGCGCTGCCTGCGACCACGGCCAGGGCGATGCCGGCCAGCTTGTTCTTCATTCTCGTCTCCTGAGTAACCGAATTACCGGCGCAGCTTAAGCGCCGTCCGCGTCCGCCGAGGAGGGGGAAAGTACCAGCCGCCGGGCACCGGGGGCCGGTAACGCCGCGACGCGGTGGTGCCCATTTCCATGAAACTAAGTTACAGTGGGGCATCCATCCCGTGCCCGACAAGAACATGAGTTTCGATCTCGTCCTCTTCGGAGGAACCGGCGACCTGGCGTGGCGCAAGCTCATGCCCGCGCTGTTCCAGGCCTTCCGCCACGGCACCTTGCCCGAGGGCGGCCGCATCATCGGCGTCGCCCGCGACGACCTCGGCGACACGCAGTACCGCGAGCTGATCCGCTCCCGCTTCGACGATGTCGACCTCGCCAAGCGGCCCTCGCCGGAGGAGTTCGACCGCTTCGCGGGCCTGCTGCACTTCCTGCGGCTGGACCTCTCGCAGCCCGCCGACTACCAGCGCCTGGCCGACATGCTGCGCGAGCGCCAGGCCGAAACGGTGGTGATGTACCTGGCAACGGCGCCGGACCTGTTCACCACCGTGTGCCGGCAGATCGCCGCGGCGGGGCTGAACGGGCCGAACACGCGGCTGGTGCTGGAAAAGCCGCTGGGCCACGACCTCGCGTCCAACCGCGAGATCAACGAGGTCGTGCGCAGCGTGCTCAACGAGCGGCAGATCTTCCGCATCGACCACTACCTGGGCAAGCCGGCGGTGCAGAACCTGTTCGCCATGCGCTTCGGCAACGCGCTGTTCGAGCCGGTGTGGCGGCGCGAGCACATCTCCAACATCCAGATCACGATCGCCGAGGACATGGGCGTGGAAAAGCGCGGCGCCTTCTACGACAAGACGGGTGCGCTGCGCGACATGGTGCAGAACCACGCGCTGCAACTGCTGTGCGCCCTGGCCATGGAACCGCCGATCAACGCGCACGCAGACGCCATCCGCGACGAGAAGCTCAAGGTGCTGCGGTCGCTGCGCCCCTGGACGGCCGAGGCGCTGGACCAGCACGTCGTGCGCGGGCAGTACGCGGCCGGCACCCTGGGCGGCCAGCCCGTGCCCGGTTACCGCGAGGAACCGGGCGTGTCGCCGGAGAGCCGCACGGAGACCTTCGTCGCCCTGCGCACGGAGATCGCCAACTGGCGCTGGGCCGGCGTGCCCTTCTACATCCGCACCGGCAAGCGCCTGGCCGCGCGCGAGGCCCACATCGTGGTGAATTTCCGCCCGACCCCGCACGCCATCTTCCAGACGCCACCCGGCACCTGGAACCGGCTGGTGATCAACCTGCAGCCGCGCGACGGCCTCCAGCTGCACCTGCTGGCCCTGGGCCAGGAGAACCGGCGCAACGGCCCGGCGCTCACGCCCGTGCACCTGGACCTGGACTTCGACAAGCGCTTCGGCTCCGAACGCGTGGGCGCCTACGAGCGACTGCTGCTCGACGTGATCGCCGGCCGCCTGAACCTGTTCGTGCGCAGCGACGAGCAGGAGGCGGCCTGGCGCTGGGTCGAACCCATCATGGAACACTGGGCGAACGACGAGCGCGGTCCCCGGCCGTACACGCCGGGCACCTGGGGCCCGAGCCCGTCCAGCGCCATGATCGCGCGCGACGGCTTCTGCTGGTCCGAGGAGTGCTGAGGCCCGCCATGCTGGATCGCATCAAGGCCTCCCTGCCCTCGCTGGCGCCCGCCGAACAGCGCGTGGCCAGGCTCGTCCTCGGCGACCCGCGCTCCTTCGCCACGCTGCCCGTGAGCGAGCTGGCCGAGCGCGCCCACGTGAGCAAGCCCACGGTGGTGCGCTTTTGCCGCAGCGTGGGCTACGACGGCCTGTCGGACTTCAAGCTCAAGCTCGCGGGCAGCGTGAGCGAGGGCGTGCCCTTCATCCACCGCAGCGTGGATGCCGACGACAAGACCGGGGACGTGCTGGTCAAGGTGATCGACAACGCGGTCGCGGCCTTCCTGAAGTACCGCAACGACGCATCCACCTTCGCGATCGAGAGGGCCGCCGAGGCGCTCGCCGCCACGTACAAGACGGGGCGGCGCATCGAGTTCTACGGCGCCGGCAATTCCGGCGTGGTGGCGCTGGACGCGCAGCACAAGTTCTTCCGCCTGGGCGTGAACACCAACTCGTACAGCGACGGCCACATGCAGGTGATGAGCGCCACGCTCCTCGGGCCCGGCGACTGCCTGGTGGTGATCTCCAACTCGGGCCGCACGCGCGACCTGATGGACGCCTGCGACATCGCCCGGCGCAATGGCGCGACCACCATCTGCATCACGGCGACGGGTTCCCCGCTGGCGTCGGCGGGCCATATCCACCTGTCGGCCGACCATCCCGAGGGCTACGACCGCTACAGCCCCATGGTGTCGCGGCTGCTGCACCTGATGATCATCGACGTGCTGGCGACCACAGTGGCCCTGCGCATCGGTGGCGGGCGGCTGCAGCCGCTGCTGCGGGAGATGAAGAACAACCTGCGCACGAAGCGGTACGCGTGAGCCGTTGCAAGGTGGCGGCGCGCGACAGCGGACCCCACCCACGGCTGGCCCCCTAGATCCGCCCCTCTTCCACCGCGTGGCACGCCACGCGCGCCCCCCGCATCTCCAGCAACACCGGCCGTTCCACGCGGCAACGGTCGTTGGCATGCGGGCAGCGCGGGTTGAACGCGCAGCCGCTCGGCGGGTTCAGCGGGTTGGGCACCTCGCCTTGCACCGGCGTGCGCGCGCGGCCCGTGTCGTGCATCTTCGGGATCGCATCGAGCAGCATGCGCGTGTAAGGGTGCTGCGGCTGCCCGAACAGCTGGTGCTTGCCGGCCAGTTCGACCAGGCGCCCGAGGTACATGACCCCGACCTCGTCGCTCACGTGCCGCACCACCGCCAGGTTGTGCGAGATGAAGAGGTAGGTCAGGCCCAGCCGGCGCTGCAGGTCCTTCATGATGTTCAGCACCTGCGCCTGCACGCTGACGTCGAGGGCCGAGGTGGGCTCGTCGCAGACCAGGAACTCGGGGTTCGTCGCGATCGCCCGGGCGATCGAGATGCGCTGGCGCTGCCCGCCGGAGAACTGGTGCGGGAACTTGGCCATGTCCTGCGCGCCCAGGCCCACGGACTGCAGCAGTTCGCCGACCCGCACGCGGCGCTGCGATGCGTCGGCGATGAGGCCGTGTTCCTTCAGCGGCTCGGCCACGATGTCTTCCACGCGCCAGCGCGGGTTCAGGCTGGCGTACGGATCCTGGAAGATCATCTGGATGCGGCGGCGCAGCTTGCGGCCTTCCGGGGTGAGGAAGGCGGCATGCGCGTCCTGTCCGTCGAAGGTGAAGCCGCCGCGGGTCGGCGCGTGCAGGCCCACCAGCAGGCGCGCGACCGTGCTCTTGCCGCAGCCCGATTCGCCCACCAGGGCCAGTGTCCGGCCCCGCGCGATGTCGAAGCTGACGCCGTCCACCGCGCGCAGGAGCTGGCGCGGCTTGCGTTCGAGCACGCGATTGAGCCAGGGTGCGGAGACGTCGAAGGTCTTGGCGAGGTCGCGCGCCTGCACCAAGGGTGCGGGAACCTCCCCCACCCCGGCCCTCGCCCCCGGCGGGACAGGAAGAGAAGCCACGGCTCCTTCGCCGGCCGGCTGGAGAGGGTTGGGCTGCGTGCCGTCGACCACGGTGTTCATGCCGGCAGCTCCGCGTTCGCGTCGTGCAGCCAGCATGCCGCGCGCGTCGCGCCCGCATGCAGCAGGTCGGGCCGCTCGCGGCTGCAGCGCGCGAAGGCGCGCGGGCAGCGCGGGTGGTAGGCGCAACCCGGGGGGATGGCGTTCAGGCGCGGCATGGCGCCGTCGATCTGGTTCAGGCGCTCGCGCTCGCTTGCCATGTCGGGGATGGCGGCCATGAGCCCGAGCGTGTACGGGTGGGCGGGCTGGTTGATCACTTCGTGCACCGGCCCGATCTCCGCGATGCGGCCCGCATACATCACCGCCACGCGATCGCATGTCTCGGCGATCACGCCCATGTCGTGCGTGATCAGCATGACGGCGGCGCCACGGTCACGGCACAGTCGCTTGAGCAACTGGATGATCTGCGCCTGGATGGACACGTCCAGCGCCGTCGTCGGCTCGTCCGCGACGATCAGCTTCGGTTCGGCGGCGAGCGCCAGGGCGATCACCACGCGCTGGCGCATGCCGCCGGAAAATTGATGCGGGAAGTGGTCGATGCGCTCCGAGGCGGCCGAAATGCCGGTGTCCTCCAGCAGCGCGATGGCGCGGCGGCGGGCCTCGCCAGAGTCGACCGGCAGGTGTGCCTGGATCGTCTCCACCAGCTGCCGCCCTATCGTGTAGAGCGGGTTGAGCGAGGTGAGCGGATCCTGGAAGATCGCGCCGATCTTGCGACCCCGGATGTGGCGCATGCGGGCCGGCGGCAGGTTGTCGATGCGCTCGCCCTCGAGCATCACCTGGCCGGAGGCGATGCGCCCCGGCGGCTCGAGCAGGCCGATGATCGCGGCGCCCGTGAGCGACTTGCCCGCCCCCGACTCGCCGACGACGCCGAGGATCTCGCCCGGCGCGATCGCGAAGGAGATGCGGTCCAGCGCGCGCAGCGTGCCGCGGCGCGTGGGGAATTCGACCACGAGGTCCTGGACCTGGAGCAGGGGGCCGGCGCCGGGCCGCCCCAAGCCGGCCAGCGCCCCCTCTGGGGGCAGCGCGGCGCCATCGGCGTCGTGCGTGGGGGTCGTCATCATCGGAGTTTGGGGTTCAGGGCGTCGCGCAGCCAGTCGCCCAGCAGGTTCACCGACAGCACGATGAGGATCAGCATGATGGCGGGAAACACGGTGATCCACCATTCGCCGGAAAACAGGTAGTTGTTCCCGACCTGGATCAGCGTGCCCAGCGAAGGCGAGGTGGGCGGCACGCCGACGCCGAGGAAGGACAGCGTGGCTTCGGTGATGATGGCCGTGGCGATCTGCACGGTGGCCAGCACCAGCACCGGCCCGGTCACGTTGGGCAGAACGTGGTGCAGCATGATGCGCCAGGGCGCCACGCCCGTGACGCGTGCGGCCTGCACGTACTCCTTGTTGCGTTCGACCAGCGTCGAACCGCGCACCGTGCGCGCGTACTGCACCCACCCGGTCAGGGTGATCGCCAGGATCAGCACGCCGAAGGCGACGCTGGTCTGGGCGTTGGGGAACAGCGCGCGGCCGACGCCGGCGATCAGCAGCGCGACCAGGATGGCCGGGAAACTGAGCATCACGTCGCACAGGCGCATCAGGAAGCCGTCGATCCAGCCCCCGCGGAAGCCCGCCAGCAGGCCGAGGCTCACCCCGATCAGCATCGACAGCAGCACGGACACGAGCCCCACCACCAGCGAGATGCGCGCGCCGTACATCAGGGCGGACAGGATGTCGCGCCCCTGGTCGTCGGTGCCCAGGTAGTAGTGGCGCGCGCCATCCTGCGGGTTCGGCAGGGCGTGCGCCTCGAACGAGGGCTTCAGCCGCGCGTGGCTCAATTCCAGCGTGGTGAGGTCGAACGGGTTGTGCGGTGCCACCAGCTCCGCGAAGACGGCGCCGAAGACGCAGGCGAAGGCGATGACGGCCGCGACCATGGCCAGCGGCGAGGTGCGGAAGCTGTAGCCGATGTCGCCGTCGAACCAGCGGGAGAGGACGAGTTTCATGCGAAGGAGCGCCGCGGGAATACATCCCGCGGCGTGCTTTCAGCTCAATGCGACTTGATGCTGATCCACTTGAAGGGCATGAAGTTGTCGGCGAGCTGCACCATGTCCACCTTCTTGCTCACGCCCCAGGCCAGCGTCTGCTGGTGCAGCGGCAGGTGGCCGATGTCGGCCGTGTGGATGTCGAAGGCTTCCTTGATCATCGCGTTGCGCTTGGCCTTGTCCGTTTCCGACTGGATGGAGCGCGTCAGCTGGTCGAGCTTCTGGTTGCAGTAGCTGCCCAGGTTGAACTGGCCCGTGCCCTTGTCGTCGGGGCAGGCCATCAAGGCATTGAGCGCGTTGTGCGAGTCGTAGGTGGTCGGCGTCCATCCCAGCAGGTAGAAGCTCGTGTCGCGCCGCAGGATCTTCGGGAAGTAGGTGCCCTTGGTCTCGGCCGCCAGGTTGATCTTCACGCCGATGCGCGAGAGGTTGGCGGCGACCGTCTGGCATACGCGCGCGTCGTTGACGTAGCGGTCGTTGGGGCAGTTCAGCGTGACCTCGAAGCCGTTCGGGTAGCCGGCCTCGGCCAGCAGCTTCTTGGCGCCCTCGGGGTCGTAGGGCAGCCGCTTGTTCTGGCTGGCATCGAAGCCATTGATGCCGGGGCCGACCATCAGCGCGGTCGGCTTGGAGGCGCCGCGCATCACCGTCTTCTGGATGCCGTCGACGTCGATGGCCTGGTAGAAGGCCTGGCGCACGCGCTTGTCCTTGAAGGGGTTCTTGCCCTTTACGCTGGAATACAGCAGCTCGTCGCGCTTCTGGTCCATGCCCATGAAGATGGTGCGCAGCTCGGGGCCCACCAGCACCTTGGCGTTGGGGGAGGCGTTGATGCGCTCGATGTCCTGCACCGGCACCGGCTCCATCACGTCGACCTCGCCGGACAGCAGCGCCGCGACGCGGGTGGCGTCGTTGGCGATCGGGGTGTAGATCACCTCCTGGACGTTGCCGTCGATCTTGCCCCAGTAGCTGCCGTTGCGCACGAAGGTGGTCCGCACGTTGGGCTGGCGCTCGCGCAGGCGGAACGGGCCCGTGCCATTGGCGCGGAAGGAGGCGGCGTTCTCGATGCCCTTGCGGCGGTCCACCGGGCGGGTGGCCTGGTTCGCTTCGCACCACTTCTTGCTCATCATGAAAGTGGTGGAGAGCTGGTCCGCCAGGATGGGGAAGGGCGCCTTGGTCTCGATGTCGACGGCGTAGTCGTTGACCTTGCGCACTTCCTTGATATCGTTGACGTTGCTCTTGAGGTCGGAGCCTTCGCCCGCGACGCGGGCCAGCGAGAAGATCACGTCGTCCGCCGTGAAGGGGGTGCCGTCGTGGAACTGCACGCCCTTGCGCAGTTCGAAGCGCCAGACCGTGGGGGACACCTGCTTCCACGAGGTCGCAAGCGTCGGCGCCAGCGACAGGTCCTTGTTGCGGCCCACCAGCGGCTCGTACACGTTGTTCGTCACCGACAACTGGAGCGACTCGTTGAGCGAATGCGGGTCCATCGACAGGGCGTCGCCCTGGTTGGCGATGCGCACCGTCTGCGCCTGCGCTGCCAGGGAGGCGGCTGCCAGGACGGCAGCCGCGATCAGTCGGGTCTTCATCTGCATGTTGCGAGCTCCTTGTTGGAAGTGATGCCCAGGGTGGGAACGGATCAGCCCCGCGCCGGCGGCAGGGATTGTTCGACGAGGCTCGCGTGCAGGGCCGAGCCGAGCGGCAGGATCTCGTCGTTGAAGTCGTAGCGGGTCATGTGCAGCATGCAGCTGCCTTCGCCGCCCTGGCCGATGCGCAGGTAGGCTCCCGGCTTGACCTGCAGCATGAAGGAGAAGTCCTCGGCGCCCATGCTGGGCTCCATGTCGCGCACCACGTTCTCGGGGCCGACCAGCGACTCCGCGACGTTGCCGGCGAACTCGGTCTCGCGCGGCGTGTTGATGGTGGCCGGATAGATGCGCTCGTAGTGGACCGTGGCCGTCGCACCGAAACCGAGCGCCACCGCGCTGCAAAGCTCGTGCAGGCGCTTCTCCATCATGTCCTGCACGTCGGGGCTGAAGGTGCGCACGGTGCCCACCAGCGTCGCCTTCCCCGGAATGACGCTCATGGCATGCAGGTCGCCTGCCTGCATCGCGCACAGGCTGATGACCGCGCCGTCGACGGCCTTCACGTTGCGCGAGACGATGCTCTGCACCGCGGTGATGATGTGCCCGGCCACCAGCACCGGGTCGACGGCCAGGTACGGGTGCGCACCGTGGCCGCCCTTGCCGGTGATCTCGATCGTCACCCGGTCGGCCGAGGCCATCATCGCGTGGTGCCGGATGCCGAAGCTGCCCGGCTTGAGGCCGGGCCAGTTGTGCATGGCGTAGACCGACTCGACCGGGAAGCGCTGGAACAGGCCGTCCTCAATCATCGCCTTGGCACCCGCGAAACCTTCCTCGCCGGGCTGGAAGATCAGCACTGCCGTGCCGTCGAAGTTGCGCGTCTCCGCCAGGTAGCGCGCCGCGCCCACCAGCATCGCGACGTGGCCGTCATGGCCGCAGCCATGCATCATGCCGTTGGTGGTCGACTTCCAGGGGAAGTCGTTGTTCTCGGTCATGGTGAGCGCGTCCATGTCGGCCCGCAGGCCGATCATGCGCCGGGACGTTCCCGCGCGGCCGCGGATCACGCCGACGACGCCCGTCTTGCCGATGCCCGCGTGCACCTCGTCCACACCGCACAGGCGCAGGGCCTCCTGCACCCGCCCGGCGGTGTAGACCTCTTCGAAGCCCAGCTCCGGGTGCGCGTGCAGGTCGCGCCGGAAGGCGGTGAGCTCGGGGTGGAACTGCGCAATGTGCGCGAAGGGCCGCGCATGCGCGAGCCGCGGATTGGCGGCGGGTGCCAGCATCAATGTCCTCCCGCCGTGCCCACGCGCATGCGCGGGTCGACGGCGAAGTAAAGCAGGTCGACGACCAGGTTGATCACCACGAAGATCAACGCGATCAGGCAGAGGTAGGCGGCCATCACCGGGATGTCGGCGAAGGTCACGGCCTGGATGAACAGCAGCCCCATGCCGGGCCACTGGAACACGGTCTCGGTGATGATGGCGAAGGCGATCAGCATGCCGAGCTGCAGCCCGGTGATGGTCATGACCGGCACCAGCGTGTTCTTCAGCGCGTGGCCGAAGTGGATCGCGCGGTCCGGCAGGCCCCGGGCACGCGCGAACTTGATGTAGTCGGTGCGCAGCACTTCCATCATCTCCGAGCGCACCAGCCGCATGATCAGCGTCAGCTGGAAGACCGCGAGCGTCACCGCCGGCAGCACCACGTGGTGCCAGCCGTCGCGCGTGAGCAGGCCCGAGCTCCACCAGCCGACCTGGACGGTGGCGCCCCGCCCGAAACTGGGGAACCAGCCGAGCGTGACGGAGAACAGCAGGATCAGCAGGATGCCGATCAGGAAGGTGGGCAGCGACACGCCGAGCAGCGAGAGCGTCATGAACAGCTGGCTGGTGAAGCTGCCGCGGCGCAGCGCCGCGAAGACGCCCATGGGCACGCCCAGCAGCAGCGCGAGCACGGCAGCGACCAGGGCCAGCTCGAAAGTGGCGGGCAGGCGCTCCGCAATGAGGCGTGACACCTTGGCGCCCTGCCGCAGGCTGAGCCCGAACTCCCCTTGCACCGCGTTGAGCAGGAAGTGCCAGAACTGGACGAAGAAAGGCTGGTCCAGGCCGAGGGCGGAGCGCAGCTCGCGGATCTGCTGCGGGCTCGCGTCCTGCCCGAGCAGGAACACGACCGGATCGCCCACGTACTGGAACAGCAGGAAGGCGATGAACGCGACCACCACCATGACCACCACGGCCTGGAGCAAGCGGCGCACGATGAAGGCAAACATTCGGTGGGAAGCGCGGAGGATGGCGGGCGGAGCTCAGGACACTATCAGAGCAATCTGCGTGCCGCGACCGGGGTTTCCTTGACGCGGCGTGATGCCTTGCCGGCTTCAGCGCGCCGCGAGCGGCAGGAAGCGGATCGGCCCGTACCAGGCGTTGGTCCGGGACCGCGTGTTGTCGCTGTCCGTCATGATCGCGATGGCGACCAGCGCGCCGGGCTTCTCGCCGAACACCCGCTCGTAGTCGGCGCGGATGTCGCGTTCGTAGTCGAGCCACTGGTCGAGCCGTGCGGCGCCCGACTCCACCACCAGCTTGCGGATGCGGTCCGTGCGAGGACTCGTGATCACGGTGCCGGGCGCGCGCTTGTTGCACCACACGTACATCAAGGTCGCGTACGGCAGGGGCTCGCCCGTGAGTGCGAGCGCCAGCTCCGACAGGGCGGCATCCCGGGCGGAGAACTTCGAGCGATCCCCCTCGAAGGCGAGCACCACGCGCACGGGCGCGTCGTCGCTCTCGCGGGTCGCGAGATCGGCCTGCTCGATGAGGGCCGGCACCTTCCAGGAGAAGCGCACACGCCCGAGGTCGGCGCTGTCCACGCGCAGGACCTGGCGCAGCATGCTGGCGGAGCTTTCGGACTGCACCGAAACCGTGTCGCGCCCGTCGTTGCGCGCGTAGGCGAAGCGGGTCGGCACCTTGCCCGGGAAGCGCTGGTGGGTCCAGGACCTGGCGTGGGCGCCCGGATGCAGGCCCGATTGGTCGGCCCAGGGCGAGGAGGAAATTTCGGTCGTGGCCGGCGGCGTGCTGCCGCAAGCCGCCAGCGTGGCCACGGCCAGGACCGGCAGCAGGCGACGAAAGATGGGCAGCGAAGTCATCGCGCTGGATTGGACACGAAAAAAAGCCGCCCGAAGGCGGCTTTTCAAGTTTCTTGTTTTCTGCACCGGCCTTGCGGCCGGTTCGAAAATCAGAAGCTGTGGCGGATGCCCAGGTCGAAGCCCGTGCCGCTCGCGTTCGGCAGGCCGGCCACTGCGTTCTGCAGGGACGAACCGATCGAGATCGCGGAGCCGTCCTTGTTGCTCACGTGGGCGTACGTGGCGTACAGCGCGGTGCGCTTGGACAGGTTGTGGACATAACCCAGGGCCCACTGGCTGGAGCTGGGATCGACACCGGCGGTGTCCAGCTTGGAACGGCCGTAGGACAGGCGGATCTCGCCGGCGCCGACGGGCACCAGGCCACCGATCAACCAGGTCTTCAGAGTGTTGTCCGAACCGCCGCCAGAGTAGCGCGCGTCGTCATACACACCCAGCAGCTTGGCCATGCCGAAGTCCCACTGGCCACCGAGGTTCCAGTTACGGACGTCGGGGGAAGCGAAGGTCTCGGCGCCTTCCGTGCGGCCGTAGGCGGCAGCGACGTTGAAGGGGCCCGAAGCGAAGCCCAGGCGGCCACCGATGTAGCGGCCCTGGTTGGCCACGGCGGCCAGGTTGGAGCTCTCGTCGAAGGCGTAGCTCAGCTGGCCGTAGAAGCCGCCGAGGTTCGCGGGCAGGAAGTACTGCACCATGTTGTTGGAACGCACGTACAGCGGATCCACGATGCCGCCCAGCGTGGCAGCAGTGCCGCCAGCCAGCTTGACCTTGTGGCCGATGTTGGAGCCGACGCCGTTCGTGCCGAACGGATCGAACACGGTCATGTTCCAGAAGGTCGGGACGTAGTCACGGCCCAGGCGCAGTTCACCCCAGCCGCCGGCCAGGCTGACCGTCGAGCGACGACGGAAGTCGTAGCCGGTGGCTTGCGAGCCGCCGAAGCCGGCGTCGTTCGCCAGGGCGCCTTCCAGCCAGAAGGAAGCGGACAGGCCGCCACCCAGGTCTTCCGTGCCACGGAAGCCGAGACGCGAGCTGTTGTAGCCCGAGTTGGCCAGGAAGGTGTTCTTCTCGCCGCCGGAAGTGCGCTGATACGAGATGTTCGCGTCAACGATACCGAACAGGGTGACCGACGACTGGGCGGAGGCCGCGCCAGCGGCTGCCATCACGGCCAGCGCAATCAGGGACTTTTTCATGCAAGTTTCTCCAAGGTTAAACATAGGGCTCCGGTGCGCATGGGTCTTCGAATGCAGGCACGCTCGCGTTCCCACCGGATCCCCGGGCCAACCTCCTTTTGGGAAGTTGTTGCTATTCCACCAGAGCGCCTCCCTGCGAGCAAAACATTTAGGCCGTAAAGAAGCGTTTCGTGGCTGACCAACAACAAGGGGCCCATGGCTGAGTGGAACGAGCGCAACAAGGCCCGTGGCAATTTCGCATCGCAAAACCGGCGCCGTTCACGCGCCGCCACAAACCGCTCGTCCCCCGCCCCATGGCTCCCCGCTCCTAAACTCGCGAGCATGGATCGTCTTCTCGGCGCCTTCGACCAGGCGCTTCGCACCCTCTTCGCCAAGCCGCGCGGCACGCGGCCCTGCCCCGTCGTGCCCGCCGACGCCACGCATCTCGGCGTGCAGGAACGCAGCCATGCCGCTGCCCTCATGCGCGTCAACCACGTGGGGGAGATCTGCGCGCAGGCGCTTTACACCGCCCAGGCGCTTGCCACCCGTGACGATGCGCTGCGCGCGACGCTGGAACAGGCCGCGCGCGAGGAGACGGACCACCTCGCCTGGACGCAGGCCAGGCTGGACGATCTCGGCGGGCGTCCCTCGCTGCTCAATCCGCTCTGGTACGCGGGCGCCTTCACGATGGGTCTGGTCGCCGGCCGTCTCGGCGACCCGGTCAGCCTGGGCTTCATCGTGGAAACCGAGCGGCAGGTGGAGGCGCACCTGCAGGGCCACCTCGATCGGCTGCCGGCCGCCGACCACGCGTCACGCGCAATCGTGGCCCAGATGAAAGCCGACGAAGCCGCGCACGCGGACGCCGCGCAGCGCGCGGGCGCCGTGGAGATGCCGGCGCCGGTCAAGATGGCGATGCGCGCGGCGGCCAAGGTGATGACCACCACCGCGCACTACATCTAGGCCTCAAGCGGCGGGCGTGTCGTCCTCCACCAGGTCGAAGCTGGTGGTCATCTCCGCGGTCTTGGCGAGCATGGCACTCGCGGAGCAGTACTTCTCGTGGCTCATGGCGATCGCGCGCTCGACGGCCACCGGTGGCAGCTTGCGCCCCCGGACGGTGAAGTGCATGTGGATCTTGGTGAAGACCTTCGGGTCCGTCGTCGCGCGCTCGGCGCTCAACTTGACCGAACACCCCCGCACGTCGTGGCGGCCACGCTTGAGGATCAGCACCACGTCATAGGCGGTGCAGCCGCCCGTTCCCGCCAGCACGGTCTCCATCGGCCGGGGCGCGAGGTTGCGGCCGCCGTTCTCGGGCCGCACCTCGTCCGGCGCGCCGTCCATCACCAGCACGTGACCGCTGCCGGTCTCGGCCAGGAAACCCATTCCCGAGCGTGCGCCGGTCGTGCCGGTCCACGTCACTGTGCATTCCATGTGTCCTCCCTCTTCGCAGGCGCGCGGCAACCCGGTCCGCGACTGCGGCATGGCTGCAACGCACCCCTTGTGCATTGCAGCAAAATGCCCGTTATACTGGCCCCACAGCATAGCGATCGCGCTAAGCCCCGCCGGCCGCAAGGCCGGCCCGCACAAGTTGTCTCCTCCACCCTCCTTTGGTGGATTTAGCCTCCGGATCGCAAGATCCGGGGGCTTTTTTCTTGCTTCCGGCCGCGGCCAGCCCGGCCTTCTATGATTCGCGCGTCATGAAGAAACACCTGCAGCCGGAGGATTACCTCAAGAAGATCCTCACGGCGCGCGTCTACGACGTCGCGGTCGAGACGCCTCTGGAGCCGGCGCGCAACCTCAGTCGCCGCTTGCACAACAAGGTCCTGCTCAAGCGGGAGGACCAGCAGCCTGTCTTCAGCTTCAAGCTGCGCGGGGCCTACAACAAGATGGCGCACCTGAGCGCCGAACAGCTGCAGCGCGGCGTGATCTGCGCCAGCGCCGGCAACCACGCGCAAGGCGTGGCCCTGGCGGCCCACCGCATGGGCGCGCGCGCGGTCATCGTCATGCCGGTCACCACCCCGCAGGTGAAGGTCGAGGCGGTCAAGGCGCTCGGCGGCGAAGTCGTGATGTTCGGCGACAGCTATTCGGACGCGGCGGAGCACGCCAGCGCCTTGTGCGAGCGCGATCAGCTCACCTTCGTGCACCCCTTCGACGACCCGGACGTGATCGCCGGCCAGGGCACCGTCGGCATGGAGATCCTGCGCCAGCACCAGGGGCCGCTCGACGCGGTGTTCGTGGCCATCGGCGGCGGCGGCCTGATCTCCGGGGTGGCGGCGTACATCAAGTCGGTGCGGCCCGAGATCAAGGTGATCGGGGTGCAGATGAGCGATTCGGACGCGATGGCGCGTTCGGTGGAAGCGAAGAAGCGCGTCACGCTGGGCGACGTCGGCCTCTTTTCGGACGGCACGGCGGTCAAGCTGGTGGGCGAGGAGACGTTCCGCCTGACGCGCGAGCTCGTCGACGGGTTCATGCTGGTCGACACGGACGCGGTCTGCGCGGCGATCAAGGACGTCTTCGTCGACACCCGCAGCATCGTGGAACCCGCGGGCGCGCTCGCGGTCGCCGCGATCAAGCAGTACGCGGCCGAACACAAGACGCGCGGCGAAACCTACGCGGCCATCCTGTGCGGCGCCAACATGAACTTCGACCGGCTGCGGTTCGTCGCGGAGCGGGCCGAGGTCGGCGAGGAGCGCGAGGCGCTGTTCGCCATCACCCTGCCGGAGGAGCGCGGCGCGTTCCGCCGCCTGATCGAGCTGATCGGCACCCTGCCCGGCGGGCCGCGCAACGTCACCGAGTTCAACTACCGCATCAGCGACGCGAACCAGGCGCACGTCTTCGTGGGCCTGACCACGCACGGCAAGGGCGAGTCTGTGCGCATCGCTTCCAGCTTCACGCGCCAGGGCTTCCAGGCGCTGGACCTCACGCACGACGAACTGGCCAAGGAACACATCCGGCACATGGTGGGCGGCCCGTCGCCCCTGGCGCAGGACGAGCGCCTGATGCGCTTCGTCTTCCCCGAGCGGCCCGGAGCCCTGCTCAAGTTCCTGTCGAACATGCGTCCGAGCTGGAACATCTCCCTGTTCCACTACCGCAACCAGGGCGCGGACTACGGCCGCACGCTGGTGGGCCTGCAGGTGCCGGGCGACGACAGCCAGGCCTTCCAGACCTTCCTCGACACGCTGGGCTATCCCTACGTCGAGGAGACCGCCAATCCCGTGTACCAGCTGTTCCTGCGCACCGGCGGGAAAGCCGCCTGACGCCCATGCCCGTGCTGCGTGAACACCTGAACCTCCTCGCCCTCGCGCTGCACCGCGCCACCGTCCTGCGCGTGGGCAGCGTGCCGCCGGCGGACGAGGAATCGCTGCGCGCGAGCGACGCCCACCTGCCGGGCGCCGGCTGGGTCGTGGGCCTCGCGGCCTGCCTGGCGTTCGCGCTCGTGGGTCTGGCCCTGCGGGGCAGCCCCTGGGGCGCCGCAGTCGCCGCAGTCGCCGCCATGGCCGCCACCGCGGCCCTCACCAGTGCGCGCGGCGAAACCGGCGTGTTCCAGACGGCCGAGCGGCTGCAGGAGCTGGCCGCGCCCGGAACGTCCGGCGTCGGCGCGCTGGCGCTGTGGCTGGTGCTGGCGGCCAAGCTGGCCACCTTGGCGACCCTGGCTTCCCGGTCCGAATCCGCGGTGATGGCTGCCCTGTTCGCCGCGCCCGTGGTGTCGCGGCTGGCGCCCCTGCTGCTGGCGCGCTCGCTGCAGGGGGACGTGCCGGCGCGCGCCATCCAGGTCGGCGCGGCCTGGTGTGCCGCGCCCCTGCTCCTGTTGTTCGCGGGCGCCGGCGCGGTCGCCCTGGTGCTGTCGGTGGTGGCCGCCACGCTGGCCTGCTATGGCATGTGGCGCCTGGCGCGCCGGCAGGCGGATCCTCGCAACCGCGACGCGCTGGCCGCCTCGCAACTGGCGTGCGAAGTTGCCTTCTACCTCGGGGCGGCGATCGGGCTCTGAGCCGACATCGGGCTCTGAACCGCCATCGGGGGCGGCGGGGGCAGTTCCAGGGTCAGCAGCGGCTGGCCGGCGGCGGAGGCCAGCACCGCCTGGCGGCCCCGGACGGACTGCAGCACGATGCCCTCCTCGATCGGGGCCCCCACGCGGTAGGGCCGCGCCGGCTTGCCGTCGACGGCGATCACGGCCGCACCGCCCCCGGACTCGGCGCCGGCGGCCACGCCCAGCAACTGGAAGCGGCTCGCAAGGGTGGGCGCGGCAGCGGTCAGCGCGGCCGCCGCCGGCTCGCTACCCAGCAGCCGCGCCAGCGCGGACGGGTCCACCGCTGCCACCGCGCGCAGCGGCGGCGGCGGGACGGCCAGGGGCCGCGCCTGCCCGCCCAGCTTCAGCCCCCAGAACACCGCGCTGGCCGCGGCCAGCGTCCAGAGCGCC
Organism: Ramlibacter sp. G4-7; assembly: GCF_057784995.1. Lineage (NCBI taxonomy): Bacteria > Pseudomonadati > Pseudomonadota > Betaproteobacteria > Burkholderiales > Comamonadaceae > Ramlibacter > Ramlibacter sp. G4-7. The sequence goes on along the minus strand of NZ_JBYNTT010000014.1, from coordinate 32,696 downwards.
AAAGTCGCGCCACGCACGGTCCACGCAGGGGTCGGGGTCCACATGCGGCGATTATCATTGAACCGATGCTCCCTCCTGTCCTCTCCCGCCGCCGGCGATCGCGCGGCTTCACCCTGATCGAACTGATGGTGGTGCTGGTCATCATCGGCGTGCTCGCCGCGCTGATCGTGCCCAACGTGCTGGACCGCGCCGACGACGCGCGCGCCACCGCCGCGCGCACCGACGTCAACAACCTGATGCAGGCGCTCAAGCTGTACCGGCTCGACAACCAGCGCTACCCCACCGCGGAACAAGGGTTGCAGGCGCTGGTGACCAAGCCCGCCGCCGCCCCCGTGCCGCCGAACTGGAAGCCCTACCTCGAGAAGCTGCCCAACGACCCCTGGGGCCGGCCCTACCAGTACCTCAATCCGGGCGTGAAGGGCGAGATCGACGTCATGTCGTTCGGCGCCGACGGCCAGTCCGGGGGCGAGGGCAAGAATGCCGACGTCGGCTCCTGGCAGTAGCACGCGCCTGCCTGTCACGCCGCGGCGCCGCGCCGGCTTCACCCTGCTTGAACTGCTGGTGGTGGTGGCGATCATCGCCATCGCCTCGGCGGGCGTCGCCTTCGCGCTGCGCGATTCGGGTGCCGTGTCGCTCGAGCGCGAGGCCCAGCGCCTGGGCGCGCTGCTCGAATCCGCCCGCGCCCGCTCGCGGCTCACCGGCCAGCCGGTGCGCTGGGTGGCCGACCCGGAAGGCTTCCACTTCGAAGGCCTGCCGCGCGACACCCTGCCCGAGCGCTGGCTCGAGGCCGACACCAGGGTGGTCGGGCGCGGCGTGCTGGTGCTCGGCCCCGAGCCGGTGATCGGCCCGCAATCCGTGCTGCTCACGAGCGTCGGCCACCCGGACCGCAGGCTGCGTGTCGCGACCGACGGCCTGCGGCCCTTTGCCACCGTGCAGGAGCAGCCATGACAAGCGCGCTGCAGCGCGCGCGCGGCTTCACGCTGGTCGAGGTGCTGGTGGCGCTGGGCATCGTCTCGATCGCGCTGGTGGCGGGCCTGCAAGCCAGTGCCGCGCTCACCAACAACGCACAGCGCCAGTCCGACGTGCTGCTGGCGCACCTGTGCGCCGAGAACGAGCTGGTGCGCCTGAAGCTGGCCAAGCAGCTGCCGTCGGTGGGCCTGAGCGAACAGGCCTGCCAGCAGGCGGGCCAGGACTTCCTCGTGCGGCTGACGGTCTCGACCACGCCCAACCCGAACTTCCGCCGTGTCGACGCGCAGGTCTTCGCCCAGGCCGCGCCGGTGCTGCGCCTGTCCACCGTGATGGGCCGCTACTGACATGCCGCGCGCCCGGGGCTTCACCCTCGTCGAACTGCTGGTGGCGCTGTTCGCGCTGGCCCTGCTCGCCATCCTCAGCTGGCGCGGCCTGGACGGCATGATGCGCGCCCGCGAGGTGACGGAGGCGCGCGCCGACCAGGTGCTGGCCTTGCAGACCGGCCTGGCCCAGTGGGGCGCCGACCTCGACGCCATCACATCCTTCGCGCCCACGCCCGCCATCGAATGGAACGGCCGGGTGCTGCGCCTGACGCGCCAGAGCAGCCAGGCGCCCGCCGACGGCGTGCGCGTGGTGGGCTGGACGCGCCGCGAGGGCCAGTGGCGCCGCTGGCAGTCCCCGCCCGTGTTCAACCGCGGGGACCTCGACGCGGCGTGGCTGCAGGCCGACCTCTGGTCGCAGAACCCCAGCGACGCGGCGCGCGCGCAGGAAGTCGTCATCGCCCCCCTGGTGGAGTGGCAGCTCTTCTACTTCCGCGACAACGCCTGGACCCATCCGCAGTCGGCGGCCACCAGCACCACGACGACCAGCACGCCGACGGGTGCGGCCGCCACTACCACGACCTCGCCCTTGCCGGACGGCGTCCGCCTGGTGCTGCAGCTGCCCGAGGGCCGCGCCCTCAGCGGGCAACTGCAGCGCGACTGGATGCGGCCCACGCTCACGCCATGAGATCCACCCGACAACGAGGCGCGGCCCTGCTGGCCGCCATGCTGACCGTGACGATGGTCGCCACCTTCGCGGCGGCGGCCCTGTGGCAGCAGTGGCGCAGCGTCGAAGTGGAGGCGGCGGACCGCACCCGGGTGCAAGCCAGCTGGATCCTCACCGGCGCGCTGGACTGGGCCCGCCTGATCCTGCGCGAAGACTTCAACGCCGACCAGTCCGACTACCTGTCCGAGCCCTGGGCGGTGCCGCTGAAGGAAGCCCGCATGTCCACCTTCCTCGCCGCGGACCAGGGCAACAACATGGACGCGTCCGCGAGCGACGCGGACAACGTGTTCCTCTCCGGCGAGATCACCGACCTGCAGGCCAAGCTGAACCTGGGGTGCCTGGTGGAGGCAGGGACGGTGCAGACCAAGTGGATGGAAAGCTTCGAGCGCCTCTTCGACGTGCTGGGACTGCCGCAGGCGCAGCTCGCGAGCATCGTGGAAAACATGCGCTTCGCGGGGGACATGAGCCCCGAGAACCGCAACGGCACGCGCGCGCCGCTGCAGATCCAGCGGCTGGAGCAGCTCGCCTGGCTGGGCGTGCCCGAGGAAGTCATCGCCGCGCTGGACCCTTACGTCACCGTCCTGCCCAGCGCCGCGACCAAGGTGAACCTGAACACCGCTTCGGCCGAAGCGATCTACGCGGTGGGCCGCAAGCTGAGCCTGGCCGACGCCCGGCGCATGGTCGGCGAGCGCGAGCGGCAGCATTTCCGCGCGGTGGCGGACGCCTCGGCCAACGCCCCGACGGCGAGTTTCGACCTGACTTCCGCCTCGGTGGACACGCAGTGGTTCGAGGTGCGCGGCCGCCTGCGCATGGACCAGGTCGTGATCGAGGAGCGCTCCATGGTGCAGCGCGTGGGGCGCACGGTGCGCGTGATGCAGCGCGAACGCGGCTCCTTCCAGTCAGCGGTGCAGCCGCCCCGTTGACGGGACGACGGTCCGAAAGTCGCCGGCAGGCGACCTTGGAAACTTTCATAACTCCTACAATGCGCCGCAGTTCATGAGCTCGCTCATCGTTTACCTGCCACCCGGCCCGCCCACGGCCGCCATGGAGTGGGCCTACGCGCTCACCGCGGACGGCCACGCCCTGGCCGACCAGGGCCGCGCGCCCGCCGCCCTGCTGCCCATGCCGCGGGGTGCGGGCGCCGAAGTCGTCGCGGTCGTGCCCGTGCAGGCCCTCGCCTGGCACCGGGTCGAGTTGCCCAAGGGCGTCGCGCCCGGCAGCCCGCGCCTGCGCGCCGCGCTCGAAGGCGTGCTGGAAGAGCAGTTGCTCGACGACACGGACACCTTGCACCTGTCCCTGCAGCCGGGCACGCGCGGCGGCGACACGGCCTGGGTGGCCGTGTGCGAGCGCGCGTGGCTGCGCGACGCGTTGCAGGCGCTGGAAGCCGGCGGCAGGACGGTCACGCGCATCGTCCCGGAGTTCGCGCCCGAAGGCAGCCTGTCGCTGACCGCGCTCGGCGAGGTGGACCGGCCCACGGTGGTGGCCAGCAGCGAGCAAGGCGTGCTCGCCTTGCCGCTCACCGCGGCGGCCCTCCCGCTGCTGCCCGCCGAGGCGGAGAGTGCGCCGCGCCTGGCCGAACCGGGCGTGGCCGCGCTCGCCGAGCAGCTGGTGCCCCACCCCTGGACGCTGCAGCAGGCGCCGCAGCGCTGGCTGCAATCCGCGCGCAGCCGCTGGGACCTGGCCCAGTTCGAATTCGCCAGCTCCTCGCGCGCCCGCGCCATGAAGAAGTTCGCCACCGGCTGGAGCGAGATCCTGCGCAGCCCCGCATGGCGTCCCGCGCGCTGGGCCGCCGCGCTGTTCGTCGCCGTGCACCTGGTCGGCCTGAACGCGTGGGCTTGGAAGGAGAACGCGGACCTGGAAAGCAAGCGCGAAGCCGTGCGCGGCATCCTGCGCGAGACCTTCCCCAACGTGCGCGTCGTCGTCGACGCGCCGGTGCAGATGGAACGCGAGGTGACGGCCCTGCGCCAGCAGACCGGCACCGCCTCCGCCCGGGACCTGGACGCCATGCTCGCCGCGCTGGCCGCGGCCCTGCCCCCGGGCCGGACGCCCGCGGCGCTGGAGTACGCCAACGGGCAGCTGCGCGCCTCGGGCCTGGCCTTGTCGGCCGAGGAAGTGCGGACGGTGGCCGCGCAGTTGCGCCCCCTGGGTTACGCCACGACCAGCGAAGGTTCCGCCCTGGTCGTCGCCGCGGAGGACGTGCGATGAACCGGCAGGCCCTGCTCGCCCGCTGGAACACGCTGGCCCCGCGCGAGCGCGCCCTGGTCGGCGGCGCCGCTGGCGTCATCGCCCTGGCCCTGCTCTGGTGGATCCTGCTCGGTCCGGCCATCGCCACCTTGCGCGGCGCGGACGAACAGCACCGCGCGCTCGACGCACAACTCGCACACATGCAGCGATTGCAGCAGCAGGCCAATGCCATGCAGTCCATGCCGCGCCAGAACCCCGACGAGGCCATGCGCCTGCTGGAGGCGGCCATCCGGCAGCAGCTGGGGGTGAGCGCCCGCTACAGCATCGCGGGCGACCGGGTCACGGTCAACCTCACCAACACCCCGGCCGCCGCGCTGGCGCAATGGCTGTCGCAGGTGCGGGCCAACGCCCGTGCGATCCCCGGGGAGGCGAAGCTCACACGCAACGCCTCCGGCGGCTGGGACGGCAGCCTGGTGCTGACGCTGCCTGCGCGCTGAGTCCCGTGGCGCGCGTCCCCCGTCCCGTTCGCAACGTTCCCTGGCCCTGGGCCGCCGCGGGGGCGGCGCTCGGCATCGTGTATGCCTTCATCGCGTTTGCGCCGGCCCGCTGGCTGGCTGCCGTCGTTGCCGACGCGAGCGGCGGGCAGGTGCAGCTGGCGGAAGCGCGCGGCACGGTGTGGGACGGCTCCGCCCGGCTGGTGCTCACGGGCGGCCACGGCAGCACCGAGGCCGCTGCGTTGCCCGGACGCGTCGCTTGGCGGCTGCAGCCTTTGTGGAACGGCGCGGTCGCGCAGTTGCGGGCGGAGTGCTGCACGCCGCGCCCGCTGGACCTGCGGGCGCGATGGCACGCGTCCGGCTGGCAGCTGCTGGTCGGCGACGGCGTTTCCGAGTGGCCCGCGACCCTGCTGGCCGGCCTGGGCACCCCCTGGAATACCTTGCAACTGGATGGTGAAGTTCGCCTCGCCACGCGGGGCCTTTCAGTAGAATGGGTCGAAGGCCGGCCGCGCGTGGATGGGCGGGCCGAGCTGGAGGCGTTGCGCATGGCGTCGCGCCTGTCTACCCTGAGGCCCATGGGCAGCTACCGCATCACCTTGCAAGGCGGCACGCAGGCGACCCTGCGGCTCGCCACACTCGAAGGCAGCCTGCAGCTGTCCGGCACCGGCCAGTGGGTCGGGCGGCGCCTGCATTTCCGCGGCGAAGCCAGTGCGGTCCCGGGGCGCGAAGCCGCCCTGGCCAACCTCCTGAACATCATCGGACGCCGCACCGGCGAGCGGTCCATCATCTCCATCGGCTGAAGCGCCCGGGACACCCAGAATGAATTACCGTTCCACCGCCGCTTCGCTGGCCCTCGCCGTGCTCCTGGGCGCCGCGCCGGCCGCGCAGGCGCAGCGTTCCACCGAACCGATCACGCTCAATTTCCAGAACGCCGAGATCGAGGCCGTGGCCCGGACCATGGCGGCAATCACCGGCCGCAGCATCGTGGTCGATCCGCGCGTGAAGGGCACGATCACGCTGTCGACCGACCGGCCGGTGCCGCCGGCGCAAGCCTTCAACCAGTTCGTCGCGACGCTGCGCCTCTCGGGCTTCGCGGTGGTGGATGCGGGCGGCCTGCTGAAGGTCGTGCCGGAAGCGGAGGCCAAGCTGCAAAGCGGCACCGTGACGGTGGACGGCTCCACCAGCGGCAGCCAGATCGTCACCCAGATCTTCCGCCTGAACCATGAGAACGCGGCGAACCTGGTGCCCATCCTGCGGCCCCTGATCAGCCCGAACAACACCATCAACGTGAACCCGGGGAACAACTCCCTGGTGATCACGGACTACGCCGACAACCTGCAGCGCCTGGCCCGCATCATCGGGGCGCTGGACGTGTCCAACGCCACCGACGTCGACGTGATCAACGTGCAGCATGCGCTCGCGGTCGACATCGCACCTATCGTGCAGCGCCTGGTGGACTCCTCGTCCACGGGCGTCGGCGCCGCGCCCGCAGCACAGGGCCAGGCCGACACGGCCTTCCGCACCGCCGTGATCGCGGAGCCGCGCAGCAACTCGCTGATCGTGCGCGCCCCCAACGTTGCGCGGCTGAACCTCGTGCGCTCCGTCGTCGCGCGACTGGACGTCGCGGCCGCCGGTGGCTCGGCGGGCAACATCCACGTGGTCTACCTGCGCAATGCGGAAGCCACCAAGCTGGCCGTGGTGCTGCGCGCCGCGCTCGCCAGCATGAGCCCCACCGGCACGGGGGCGGCCACGAGCGCGGTCGGCACGACGCCGGCCACTTCGCCCGTGGTCGCCAGCGGCCTCAGCGGCGCCGGCACCACCGGCACCAGCGCGGCGAACGCGCCCATCACGCCCTCGGCCCAGCCTTCCACCGGCGGACAGATCCAGGCCGACCCCGCCACCAACTCGCTGATCATCACGGCGCCCGAACCGCAGTACCGCCAGTTGCGCGCGGTGATCGACCAGCTCGATGGCCGCCGCGCACAGGTGCTGGTGGAAAGCCTGCTGGTCGAGGTGAACGCCGACAAGGCCGCCGAGTTCGGCATCCAGTGGCAAACCATCATCGGCAACGTGAACAACAGCCTGCTGGGCATCATCGGCAGCAACTTCACGATAGGCGGCACCAACATCATCGACCTCGCGACGCGCGCCACCAGCACGACCGCGCCCGTCACGCCCGCGCCCGGCATCAACATCGGCGCGGTGCGCAACATCGACGGCCGCTTCGTGCTCAGCGCCCTGGCGCGCTTCTTCCAGAGCTCGGGCGACGGCAACGTGCTGTCCACGCCCTCACTCCTGACGCTGGACAACGAGGAAGCCAAGATCGTCATCGGCCAGAACGTGCCCTTCATCACCGGCCAGTTCACCAACACCGGCACCTCCAACAGCTCCGTCAACCCGTTCCAGACGATCGAGCGCAAGGACGTCGGCATCACGCTGCGCGTGAAGCCGCAGATCAACGACAACGGGACGGTCCGCCTGACCATCTACCAGGAAGCGTCGAGCGTGCGTCCCGGCACCGAGAACGCGCTGAACGGGCCGACGACCAACAAGCGCCAGATCGAGTCGAACGTGCTGGTGGAGGACGGCTCCATCGTGGTGCTGGGCGGCCTGCTGCAGGACCAGTACTCCGGCAACGAGCAGAAGGTTCCCGGTCTGGGCGACGTGCCAGGCCTGGGCAACCTGTTCCGCACCGAGACCCGCTCGCGCAGCAAGAGCAACCTGATGGTGTTCCTGCGGCCGGTGATCGTGCGCGATGCGAACGACACGGACGCGCTGTCGATCGACCGCTACAACCTGATGCGGGCCAAGCAGCAGAACGTGCAGCCGGTGCCCAGCGTGCTGCTCAACGGGGTGGAAGGCGCGCCGATCTCGCCCGAGGTGGCCAAGCCGGCACCGCCCAGCCCGAACCTGAACTCGCCCTTCATCCCCGCCCCGGCCACCACCGCGCCCAGCGTGCGCTGACGCCATGCGCTACCCCCTGCCCTACGCCTTCGCGCGCAGCCAGCAGCTGCTGCTGGAGGACGACGGCGAGCAGCTGGTGCTGTGGCACGCGGGCTCGCCGGCGCCGGCGTGGAGCGAGGTCATGCGCAAGTACGGGGTGCGCAGCCTGCAGCAGCTGGAGGCGCCGGCGCTGGCGCAGCGCATCAGCGCCGCGTACGCGCAGGGCGAGTCCAGCGCGGCCACGGTGGTCAGCGAAGTGCAGAACGACGCGGACCTGTCGCGCATCATGCAGGAGCTGCCCGCGGTGGAGGACCTGCTGGAGGCGAGCGACGACGCGCCCATCATCCGGATGCTCAACGCGCTGCTCACGCAGGCGGCACGCGACGGCGCCAGCGACATCCACATCGAACCCTACGAGCGCCATTCCAGCGTGCGCTTCCGCGTCGACGGCGCGCTGCGGGAAGTGGTGCAGCCGAACCGCGCGCTGCATGCCGCGCTGATCTCGCGCCTGAAGATCATGGCGGAACTGGACATCGCGGAGAAGCGCCTGCCGCAGGACGGCCGCATTTCGCTGCGCATCGGCACCCGCGCGGTCGACGTGCGCGTGTCCACGCTGCCCAGCGCCCACGGCGAGCGCGCCGTGCTGCGTCTCCTGGACAAGAGCGAGAGCCGCATCAGCCTGGAGTCCGTGGGCATGACCGGCGAGACGCTGCGGCGCTTCCTCGGCCTGATCGAACAGCCGCACGGCATCATCCTCGTGACGGGTCCCACCGGTTCCGGCAAGACGACGACGCTCTACGCCGGGCTGTCGCGCCTGGACTCGTCCACCAGCAACATCATGACGGTGGAGGACCCGATCGAGTACGAGCTGCCCGGGATCGGCCAGACGCAGGTCAACCCCAAGATCGACCTCGACTTCGCCAAGGCCCTGCGCGCCATCCTGCGCCAGGACCCGGACGTGATCATGATCGGCGAGATCCGGGACTTCGAGACTGCGCAGATCGCGATTCAGGCCTCGCTGACCGGCCACCTCGTGCTCGCCACGCTGCACACCAACGACGCGGCCAGCGCCGTCACGCGCCTGACCGACATGGGCGTGGAACCCTTCCTCCTCAGCTCCTCGCTGCTCGGCGTGCTGGCGCAGCGGCTCGTGCGCAAGCTGTGCGTGCACTGCAAGGTGGAAGGGGAGGGCGTGGCGCGCGGCTGCGAGCACTGTGGCTACACCGGCTACCAGGGCCGTACCGGGATCTTCGAGCTGATGCTGGCCAACGACCAGGTGCGCGCACTGATCCACCAGCGCGCGGCCGAGTCCGAGATCCGCCAGACGGCACTGGCCAGCGGCATGCGGCTCATGCGCGACGACGGCGAGCGCCTGGTGCGCGAAGGCATCACGTCGCGCGAGGAAGTGTTGCGGGTCACGCGCGACTGAGCCCGGCCGCTGTGCCGAGAAGCGCCTAGACCTTAGACCTCCGCCTGCTCGGGCTCTTCCGCGCGCTCCGGCTCGTGCAGCGGTTCCGGCTCCCGCACGGGCGCCTGCGGCCCGCGCTCGTCCTCGATCGGCGGCACCTTGGGTTGCGAAGGCTGCGGTTGCTGCTGTTGCTGGCCCCCGCGCATGCGCGTGCGCGACTGCGGTTGCTGCTGTTGCTGCGCCTGCAGCAGGGTGCCCGCGGCGAGCGGGCGGAACTTGGCCTTGAACATCACCATGGCGATCCCCTCAATCCGGCTGTTGCACGAAATCCGTGTGGCCACCGACGCCCGGCTGCCTGTTCTCCTCCGCGCCTTGCTGGTTGGGCACCAGCTCACGTTGGTCGTCTTCGGCGCTCGGCTTGGGCTGGGGGATGGTGGCGCGCTCGGGCGCCGGATGGGCCATCCCGCGGTCGATGGGGGTGCGGTCTTCAGGCATGGGAAGCTCCTTCCCTTGCATGATGGTGGCGGGCGGCATCCGCGTCCTTAGGCCCGGGGCGCAGCACGCCCTAGTCCGCGCTCGCGGCTGGCTGTCGGTAGCTGACTACAACTCGGCCGGACGGCGTCACGCAGCCCAGGGGCCTGCGCTCGAGCACCCGCTGGAACAGCTGAGACTTGGCGGCGTCGATGGGGGCGTGTAGGCTGACCGGGCGCATGAGCCTGCGCAAAGGAGCGCACGATGAACGCAAGTGCGGAGGCGAAGGCGAGATGGTTGTTCGCGGCCCTGCTCGTGCTGGGCGGTGCGGCCGTCGCGGCCTGGCTGCTGCTCGGTTCGCTGCGGCACGCGATCTACGAAGTTCGAACGCGCGATGCGGTCTCGGGCCTCATCGCGGGTGCGCCGGTCGAATTCCACGGCGTCGAAGTCGGCAAGGTGCGCGCCGTGCGGCTGCTCGATGCGCGCAACGTCCAGGTGCTGGTGGAAGTCGATCGCGACGTGCCCGTCACGTCCTCGACCGTGGCCACCATCATCGGGCGCGGCGTGGCCACGCGCGGCTTCACCGGCTACATGTATGTGAGCCTGGAGGAAGGCGAGACCGCCGGCGGCCCGCTCGCGGTCGCGCCCGGGCAGGCGCATCCCCGGCTGGCGAGCGCCCCGTCCCGGGTGGTCAGCCTGGACACGTCCATCGCGGAGCTCAACACCAACGTGCGGGCGGTCACCGGATTGCTGCAGTCCGCGCTGGATCCGCAGACCGTGGAGGCGCTGAAGCAGTCGCTCGCCGGCCTGGAGAAGGTGACGCACACGCTGGCGCGGAACAACGACCGCCTGGAGCGCATCCTGGCCAGCGCCGAGCGCGCCAGCGCCAGCCTGGACGCACGCGTGCTGCCGCGGGCCGAGCACACGCTGGCCCGCATGGAGGCGCTGGCCACCACCGTCGACGGCCGCATCGTGCCCATCCTGACGAACACGCAGCAGGCCAGCGAGCGCCTGCAGCCGCTGCTGCAGGCCAGCTCGGACGCCGTCGTGGTGCTGCAGACGCAGCTGCTGCCGGAGGCGCAGCGCACGCTGGTGCGCATGGACCAGCTCTCGGCAACCCTCAACGACACGGCCGGCCGCATCCAGCGCAATCCCTCGCTGCTGGTCCGGGGGCCGGCACCCCTGCCGGGCGGTCCCGGCGAATGAGGCGCACGGCGTCCTTGCTGATCGCTGCGGCACTCGCCGGGTGCGCCTTCGCGCCGGCTGCGGACCCGCCCGTGACCGTCGCGGTGCTGGACCAGTTGCCGGCGGATGTTCCTCGCCGTTCGCCTTCCCCCACGACGCTCGTCGTGTTTCCGCCGGAAGCACGGCCTGCCATCGACACCTTGCAGATGGCGTACACGGTGCAGCCGCACGCCCTGGCCTACTTTGCGCGCCATCGCTGGGCGGAGCGTCCGCCGCAGATGCTGCAGCCGCTGCTGCTGCGCACGATGGAGGCCAGCGGCGCCTTTGCCGCCGTCGTCGGCCCGCCGCTGGCGGGCGGCAACACGCTGTCTTTGCGCACGGAGATCACCCAGCTGGTCCAGGACTTCACCAGCGAGCCACCCGTCTTGCTGTTCTCGCTGCGCCTGCGCCTGAGCGACGACCGCGCGCAGCGGGTGCTGGGCACGCGGGAGCTGGTGTTGCGCGAGCCCCTGCAGCAGAAGTCGCCCGAGGCCGGCGTGCTGGCGGCCAATGCAGCACTCGCCCGGGCACTGCGCGAGACGGCGCAGTTCGTCCTCGAAAAGACCCCTTAGGCGCGCGGCAGCATGCTGCGCAGCGTCGCGTCGCGCGCGACGAAGTGGTGGTGCAGCGCCGCGCCGGCGTGCAGGACCAGCAGCGCGGCGAGTGCCCAGGCCAGCCAGCGGTGCACGGCGATGCTCAGTTGGAAAAGCGACTCGTCCAGCCCCGTGATCTCCGGCAGCTCGAACCAGTCGAAGACCGGGACGGGATAGCCCCCGGCGGACGACATGATCCAGCCGGTGAGCGGCAGGGCGAACAGGAGCGCGTAGAAAAGGAGGTGCACCAGCCGCGCGGCCACCCGCTGCGCCTGCGGAACGCTCGCGGGCAGCAGCGGCGGCGGCGTCCACAGGCGCCAGGCCAGCCGCGGCACGACGAGGGCCAGGGCGCCCATGCCGATTGCCTTGTGCACGAGGATCAGCGTGATCTTCCTGGTGTCGTAGCCGGCGTCCGGCAGGGCGACCATGTACCAGCCCAGGGCGAGCAGCCCCAGGACCAGCGCAGCCATCGCCCAGTGCAGCGCGATGGCCACCAGGTCATAGCGCCGCTCTGTTTTTGCCCAGGCGTTCATCGCACCCTCCGCTGCCACCCACTGGCGTGTCATGTTCTCCGCGAGTTCGCGCTGTGGCAAGTCGGCCCCGGCCGCGCGCAGGCAAGGCCTTCTGCGCGACCTTCGAGCAGGTGTGGCGCGAGGCGATGCGCGAGTGAGCCCTCGGCTGCGCGTGCAGCAAGTCGAGCGGATTGTTACGCGCCGCGCCGCGGCCGCTGGCGGCGGCGCGTGGCTAGGATGCGGGTCTCACTCTGGGGGCTCCGGCATGAAAGCAGCAGGCCTTCCCGCAGTCCGTGCAGGGACCCTCGTCCTTGCAGCGTGCATCGGCGCGCAGCCCCTCGCGCGCGCCGGGATGATCGGCGCCGAAGCCGCGGCAGTCGCTGCCAGCGGCGATGCCGACCGGACCAGGGTCCAGGAGCTCGTCGACCGCGCCGCGGTCACCGAACGCCTGCAGGCACTGGGCGTCAGCGAGCAGGCGGCGCGCGAGCGGATCGCTGCGCTGACCGACGCGGAAGCCCATGCCCTGGCCGAGCGCATGGATGCCCTGCCCGCCGGCGGCGCACTCAGCCAGCAGGACTGGATCCTGATCCTGCTCCTGGTGATCCTGCTGATCGTCGCGCTCTAGAAAGCTCCCGGCAGCCGTCACGGGCTCGCGCTTGCACCGCAGGGGGTGGACCGGGGATCCGCAACGCAGGCGCGGCCCTGCCGCCGTGGTCACTGCGGCGCGCCGCTGTCGGGAAACGAAAAAGGGGCTCGCAAGGAGCCCCTTTTCAGGTGCGAAGTCCATGTGGATCAAGGACTCCATTGTCTTGGTGGCCTGGGGCGGAATCGAACCACCGACACGCGGATTTTCAATCCGCTGCTCTACCAACTGAGCTACCGGGCCGTGAGAGAGGAGAGATTATAGCAGCGGGGAAAGGGCCTCCTCCGAGACGAGCCCCCACCCCGGCCCTCCCCCAGAGGGGAGGGAGGAAGAGACTAGGCCGCGGAGCGATCGCGCTTGCCGCGCGAGAGGTCCACGCCCAGTTGCTTGAGCTTGCGATACAGGTGCGTGCGCTCCAGGCCGGTCTTCTCCGCCACGCGCGTCATCGAGCCGCCTTCCTTGGCGAGATGGAACTCGAAGTAGCACTTCTCGAACTCGTCGCGCGCGTCGCGCAGGGGCTTGTCCAGCTCGAACAGCTGGCGTGCCTGCGGGCCCATCTCCACCACCGGCGGGATGGTCTGGCCGCCGGTCATGGCGGCTTCGACGGTGAGCTCCTGCACCGGCATCGGCACGACCCCGGCCATGCCCGGCTTGCGCAGGGGCACGGCGGCGAGCGTGGCCGCCCCGGAGTTGCGCGCGAGGCCTGCTTCCACCGCCTTGAGCAGCTTCTGCATGGTGATCGGCTTTTCCAGGAAGGAGTGCGCGCCGATCTTGGTCGCCTCGACGGCGGTCTCGATCGTGGCGTGCCCGCTCATCATGATCACCGGCATGGTGAGCATGCCCGTCGTGGACCACTCCTTCAGCAGCGTGACGCCGTCCGTGTCCGGCATCCAGATGTCGAGAAGCACCAGGTCGGGCCGCATGCGCTGCCGCGCTGCCCGGGCCTGTGCCGCGTTTTCCGCGAGTTCGACGGTGTGTCCCTCGTCGTTGAGGATTTCGGACAGCAAGTCCCGGATCCCGAGCTCGTCGTCCACCACCAGTATGTTTGCCATTGCCCTCTCTGCCCCGGACCCGCGTGTGTTGGGTCCTGTTGTTAACTCGCAACTCCAAATGATAACGACACTTGGGCCCCCTGGATGACACCCTCCGCCATCCGATTCTTCAGATCGATCCGCGCGCCATGCTCATCCGCGATTTTTTTCACGACGGCCAGGCCAAGCCCGGTCCCTTTGGTCTTCGTCGTGACGTACGGCTCGAACGCACGTTTGAGGATGTGCGCCGGAAATCCCGTCCCGTTGTCCTGCACCACGAGCCGCACGCGGCGCGAGGCCTCGCTCCATTGCGTGCGTATCAGCACGTCCGGATTCGGGCGGCCTTCGGTGGCGTCCTGCGCGTTCTGCAGCAGGTTGTGGATCACCTGCCGCAGCTGCTGCGCGTCGCCCAGGATCCGCGGACAGGCCGGGTCCAGTTCGACCCGCACCGGCACCTGCGACGGTCCGCGGGCCTCGTCGCCCTCGCGCGCGTAAAGGTGCAGCACGTCGTGGATCAAGCCATTGAGGTCCACCGGCTTGAGCTCGGCGGCTGGCAGGCGCGCGTAGTCGCGGAACTCGTTGACCAGCCGCTTCATGGAGTCGACCTGGTCGACGATCGTGTGCACGGACTTGGTCAGCAGCGCCCGGTCCGGGTCCGCCAGCTTGGCCGCGAGCTTCATCTCCAGGCGTTCCGCCGAGAGCTGGATGGGGGTCAACGGGTTCTTGATCTCGTGCGCGAGCCGCCGCGCCACTTCGCCCCAGGCCTGCGCGCGCTGGGCCGAGACGATCTCGGAAATGTCGTCCAGCACCAGCAGGCGTGAGCCGCCCGGCATCGAGGCGCCGCGCGCCACGAGCGTGACGATGTTGGCCGGGGACTCCGGCCCGCGCGAGGTGTTCAGCTCGAAGGGCTCCTGCCAGTGGTCGACGATCTGCGTCTCCGTCATGAACTCCTCGAAGCGCTGCTGCACGGCCTGGCCGAAGGCTTCGATCCCGGGCACCTGGCTGAGGGGCACGCCCTGGTAGTCGTCCAGCACGATGCGCAGGATGCTGGAGGCGCCCGGGTTGGACGCCTGGATGTGCCCCTCGGGGTCCAGCACGATCACGCCGGCGGTCAGGTTGTCCAGGATGGTCTGCAGGTTGGCGCGCGCCGCGCTCACCTGCTCCATGCTCATCTCCACGGCGGCGCGCGCGTCGGAGAGCTGCTGCGTCATCTCCGCGAAGGAGCGCGTGAGGCCGCCGAGTTCGTCCTTGCCCTGCAGGGCCGGCTTGGGCGACAGGTCGCCCGCGGCCACCTCGCTGACCCCCGCGGCCAGCAGCAAGAGCGGCCGGGCGAGCTGGTTGCCCAGGATGATGGCCAGCAGCACCGCGCCGAACACGGCCAGGAACAGGCTCAGGGTCAGCGTGCCGATGTACATGCGCCGCAAGCCCTCGCGCCCGAGCGCCCGCTCCTGGTACTCGCGGTTCGCCTCCTGCACGGCGATGGCATTGGCCACCAGCGTGGGCGGGATCGTGACGGTGGACTGCAGGAAGCGCGCTTCGGCCAGCAAACCCAGGCTGGGTTGCGGCACCGGCACGATGGCCTTGATCCGGGCCCCGTTGGCGTTGGCCACCGCCGGGTCCTCCAGCCCTTCCACCACGGTGAAGGACCGCTGCATGCGCACGCTGCGCAGCTGCTGCGGCGTCGGCCGCTCGGGATTGATCTGGAACCGCGACTGCCCCGCGCTGGCGATCATCTGGCCGCTGGCATTCCACAGCACCACGTCGATGGCACCCAGCTGCTCGCGGATGCGCTCCAGGGTCAGGCCCGCCGTGGCGTCCCCCGTCTCGGACAGCTGCCCGGCGGCGCCGCGCGTCTTGCCGGCGAGGTCGCCCGACAGCGTGTCCAGCGTGACGCGGCCCAGGTTCAGGCCGGCGTCCAGCGCACCCTCCACCTTCACGTCGAACCAGCTCTCGATGGACCGCGAGACGAACTGGTAGGACACGACGTAGATCAGCACCCCGGGCAGCAGCCCCACCAGCGCGAAGATCGCCGCCAGCTTCACCAGCAGGCGGCTGCCGAACTTGCCGCGCCGCAGCCGCGAAGCGAGCCGGACGAACACCCAGAGGATGACCGCCAGCAGCATCGCGGCGACCACCATGTTCAGCACGAACAGGCGGCCGTAGTTGCGCTCGTAGAAGTCGCGGTTGTTCGTCGCCTGCGTGAGCAGGAACATCAGCACGATCGCGATGCCCAGCGCCACGGCGACGCCGACCACGATGGCCCAGCGCAAGGCCTTGGAGCTTTCGATCAGCTTGCGCTGGGGACCTTCGGGCGGGCGCGGCACGGCTAGCGGTGTTCGATGACGAGGCGCTGGTTGCGCACCGCCAGGATGATCCATTCCGACTGGCCAACGGCGCCGATCTGGAAGGGGCGCGGCAGCTGCGACACGTCCAGGCGGAAGCGGAAGTCGATGTTGTGGGTGGCTTCGGGGTCCACGTCCGCGGCGTCGGCAATGCGCCAGCGCGACACGCGCTGGATGGCGGCCAGCGCCTCCTCGCGGCTGTCGAACATCTGGCCGAGGATCAGGCCCGAGTTGCCGATCGGCTGGGCCGACACCTGCAGGCGCCAGCGCCGCGTCAGCGGCTGGTAGGCCAGGCGCATGTGGCGGCTGGCGAAGGCCACGCGCTTGTCATACCAGTACCAGCGGTCGCGGTAGATGGTCGCTTCCGCCACGAAGTACATGGGGATGCCCTTGGCCAGCGCGTCCTCGACGGCCTGCGGCAGGTCGAACTGCACGGTGGCGCTGAGCAGCACCCCGTCGTCGGTACGCTCCACGTGCAGCTGGGTGACCTCGGCGGGGTTGACCTGGGCCCAGCCGACCGGTCCGGCGAAGCACCAGAGCAGGCAGGCGAACAGCCACGACCACCCCCGCCGCTCAATCATCCTGGCGGGCCGGTGCATCCAGTGCACTCTTTTCCAGCACCGCATAGAAGAAACCGTCGTGGTCACTTGGTGAATTGTCCGGGAGGGGTGGCCCCTCCCCGGCATGGCGGGGCCATAAATGGCCGGGCGCGGGCCGTGAACGGGCCGTGGTGTTGTGTGCAAGAAACGCCCGGATGCGATCCTGCCCCTCCGCGCGGAACACCGAGCAGGTGCAATAGACCAGGCGACCCCCAGGTTTCAACAAGGGCCAGAGCGCAGTGAGCAACCGCTCCTGCTGCTCCGCGAGCTGCGTGACATCCTTCTCGCGCCGCAGCCAGCGCACGTCCGGGTGGCGGCGGACGATGCCGGAGGCGGTACAGGGCGCGTCCAGCAGGATCGCGTCGAAGGGCTGTCCATCCCACCAGTAGCCCGGCTCGCCGGCATCGGCGGTGCGCACCTCGGCGTGCAGGCCCAGGCGCTGCAGGTTCTGGTGGATGCGCTCGCAGCGCACCGGGTCCACGTCCAGCGCGAGCACCTGGGCATCGGGCGCGAGTTCGCAGACATGGGCCGTCTTGCCGCCCGGGGCGGCGCAGGCGTCCAGCACCCGCGCCCTGGGCGGCAGCCCGGGCACCAGGAGCTCGGCCGCCAGCTGCGCACCGGCGTCCTGCACGGACCACAGCCCTTCGGCGAAGCCCGGGATCGCCTGCACGGCATGCGGGCGGTCCAGGATCAGGCCGTGCGCCCCCACGGGTTCGGAGCCGATGTGCGCCGCCGCGAGCAGGTCGCGCAGCGGCTCGCGCGAGATGCGGTGCGTGTTCACCCGCAGCGTCATGGGCGCCGGCCGGTTGTTCGCCTCCAGGATGGCCTCCCAGCCCCGCGGCCAGTCCTTCTGCAGGGCGGCGATCCACCAGCGCGGATGGTTCCAGTGCGCCACCGGCTCTTCCTCGACCTCGGCGACGAGCTGTTCGCGTTCGCGCAGGAAGCGGCGCAGGCAGGCGTTCACGAAGCCCTGCTGCGCCCGGGTCTGCGGCGAGCGCTTGGCCGCCTCCACTGCCTGGTCCACCAGGGTGAAGGGAGCGTAAGGCGCATCCTCCTCGCGCCAGGCCAGTGCCAGCGCCGTGCACAGCAAGGCGTCGACCGCGGGGGGCGGCCCGCGCTTGGCCAGGCGCCGGCGCAGCGCCTCGGCGCGACCGAGCTGGCGCAGCACCTGGAAGGACAGCGCCTGCGCTGCCGGACGCAGTTCCGCCGGCACCGCCGCGATCGCGGGGGTGGCCGACTCGCCCCGCCGCACCGCCGCCAGCACGGACGCTGCAGCCTGCAGCTGCTGCCACAAGGGCACGGAAGGGGATGACAGGGATGACCTCGCTGCGCTCGATGGGGGAAGGACCGCAGCGATTCTGTCATCCCCCCGTTTCGCCATGCGAAGCGCTCAGCCGAGCATGTCGGCCCAGGTGTTCCGTGCCCAGCTCCAGGCGTGCACCCCTTCGGGGGCGTTGGGCGCCGCACTCAGGCCGCCGGACCCGGGCACGGTCTTGAATGTCTTCTCGGCAGCGACGTACTCGTGCACGCTGGCGACGTGGATGACGTTGCGGTCGTCGACGTAGCTGTAGCAGGTGTTGGTCACGAGCGGGGAGGCGTTGACCGGCCAGCCGGCCAGCCGCGCCACGATCGCGGCGGCTGCCACCTTGGCATGGTTGTTGGCCATGTGGCCGCTCTTGGGCATGCCCGGCGCGGCCTGCACCGCGTCGCCGATCACGTACACGTCGCGCGCGGCGCTGGACTCGAAGGTCTGGTAGTCGACGCCGCACCAGCGCCGGTCCGCCATGTTCGCCAGTCCGGCCTGCTGCGCGATGGTGCCGGCCCGCATGGGTGGAAGCACGTTCAGCACCGCGGCCTTCACGTCGTCCTGCACCTCCATCCTGATCACGCCGGCGCCCGCGTCGACGGCGAGCACCTTGTGCTGCGGCCGGTATTCGACGATGCCCGGGTACTGCTCGGCCCACACCTTGCGGAACAGCGCGCCCTTGGAGACCACGTCCGGGTTCGCGTCGAGCACCAGCACCTTGCTGCGCGGCTTGGCGCTCCTGAAATACCAGGCCACCTGGCAGGCGCGCTCGTAAGGCCCCGGGGGACAGCGGTAAGGCTGCTCGGGGATGGTGATGGCGTACACGCCGCCGTCCGGCATGG
Organism: Ramlibacter sp. G4-7; assembly: GCF_057784995.1. Taxonomy (NCBI): domain Bacteria; kingdom Pseudomonadati; phylum Pseudomonadota; class Betaproteobacteria; order Burkholderiales; family Comamonadaceae; genus Ramlibacter; species Ramlibacter sp. G4-7. Next base: position 14,088 of record NZ_JBYNTT010000014.1, on the reverse strand, counting down.
CCTCGAGCTGGCGGCGCAGCGCCACGGTCTCCGCCCCCGCCTTCCACGCCTGCAGCACCCGGCCGGAAGCGTTCGCCGCGCGCAGGCCTTCGATCGCATCGAACTGCAGGTCGACGCCCGGCGACACGACCAGCATGTCGTAGGCGATCGCCGCGCCCCCGGCGAGCACGAGGCTCTTGCGCTGCGTGTCGACCGATTGCACGAGGTCGCGCACGACGCGCACGCCATGCCGGCTTTGCAGCGCCGTGTAAGGCGTGGTGATGTCGGCCATCGTGCGGCTGCCGCCGATCACGAGGTTGGAGATGGGGCAGGACACGAAGGCTGCGTTCGGCTCCACGAGCACCACGTCGACCTTGTAATCCGACAGCATCCGCACGTACCTGGCGGCGGTGGCACCGCCGTAGCCGCCGCCAATGACGACGACCCGGGCCTTGGCGGGAATGGCCGTGCTCGCGCAGGCGCCCAGGCCCAGGAGCGGCAACGCCGCGGAGGACTGGAGGAAGGAACGACGCTTCATGCGGCCCTCACCTGGCCTGCGCGGCGAAATACGCGGCGAGCTGCTGCAGCTGCGCGTCGCTGTAGCCCTTGGTGACCTGGTGCATCACCGTCGCGGGGCGGCTGCCGTCGCGAAAAGCCCGCAACTGCTGCAGCAGGTGATCGCCCGCTTGCCCCGCGAGGGCCGGCACCGACGAGCCCTGCACCGCGCGGCCGTCGGTGCCATGGCAGTTGGCGCAGGTGGCCGCGAGGCTGCGCAGCCGCAGGGCGTCGGGAGATTGGGCATTGGCTGCCAGGGGCAGCAGCACGGCGAGCAGGAACACTGGCGCTGTCATCGAAGCCTCCTCTTCGCCGCCCACTCTACGACGACAGATGCGGCGCGGCAAAGAACTTCGCGCGCCGGCCTCAGGCCCGGGTGCGCAGGCCGCGCGCCGGATGGAAGCCGAACAGCCAGGCGAGCAGCGCCGCCGGGAACTGCGCGATGGCATCGTTGTAGTTACTGACCGCCTGGTTGAACTGCTCGGTGGCGGCGTGCGCCATCCGCTCGAGCTGCTGGCGCTCGCCGCTGAAGTTCTCCGGCAGCCGCGGGCCGGCGAGGTCATGGGCGTCGTCGCGTTCCGCGCGGTCCCAGGCCATGCCCAGCACCTCCTGCGCCGCGCCCAGCGCCGCGATGCGCTCGGCGTCGAGCGGCCTGGCCTTGGCGGAAGCGAGCGTCGCCGACAGCTGCGCCGCCGCGCCCTGCAGCCCGCCCCAGAACGCGCTGCCGCCGGCGAACTGCGACTGCGGCTGGTCTTCCTCTGGCGGCACGCACTCGTGCACCAGCTTCACCTGCCGGGACAGTTCGGCCTCCAGGGAGGCGAAGGCAAGGTTCGCGTCGGCGCGCAGGCGCACCAGGCGGTTGTAGGCACCCACCGCCCAGAACAGCACGAGGGCCGCGAGGACCCAGGGAAGGAAGGACGACGTCTGCATGCACCTCCGCGGACGGCCGGAAAAAAAACGGGCGCCACCCCGCACAGGGATGGCGCCCGCAGTTTAGGTGCAAAGCCGCTTATTCGGCGGCCGTGGTGCCTTCGTTCGTCTCGGAGGCGGTGCCTTCCGTCACGGCGGCCAGTTCGGCGGCTTCGTTCTCGGCGATGGCGCGGCGCTCGGCCTCGTCCATCTGGTCCTTCGCCTTGCGCGCCACGTGGTACGCCATGCCGGTGCCCGCGGGAATCAGGCGGCCGACGATGACGTTTTCCTTCAGGCCACGCAGCTCGTCGCGCTTGCCCATGATCGCCGCCTCGGTCAGCACCCGCGTCGTTTCCTGGAAGGAAGCGGCGGAGATGAACGAGTCCGTCGACAGCGAAGCCTTCGTGATGCCGAGCAGCAGGTTGCTGAAGGTGGCGGGAATCTTGTTCTCGCTACGCAGCCTGTCGTTCGTATCCAGCAGCTCCGAGCGCTCGACCTGCTCGCCGGCGATGTAGTCCGACTCGCCGACGTTCTCGATGATCACGCGACGCAGCATCTGGCGCACGATCACCTCGATGTGCTTGTCGTTGATCTTCACGCCCTGCAGGCGGTAGACGTCCTGCACTTCATCGACGATGTAGCGCGCCAGTTCCTCGGAGCCCAGCAGGCGCAGGATGTCCTGCGGATCGGCCGGGCCGTCGACCACGGATTCGCCCTTGTTCACCACCTGGCCTTCGTGCACCAGGATGTTCTTTTCCTTCGGGACGAGCTCTTCGTGCACGCCGCCTTCGGGGTCGGTGATCTGCAGGCGGATCTTGCCCTTGGTCTCCTTGCCGAACGAGACCGTGCCGGTCATCTCGGCCAGCACGCCCTTGTCCTTGGGCGAGCGGGCTTCGAACAGCTCCGCCACCCGCGGCAGGCCGCCGGTGATGTCGCGCGTCTTCTGCCCTTCGACCGGGATGCGGGCCAGCACTTCGCCGGGACCCACGTCCTGGCCGTCGCGCACCTGCACCAGCGAGCCGACCTGGAAAGCGATCGTCACGGAGTGGTCCGTGCCGGGGATCTTCACCTCGTTGCCGGCCGGGTCGACCAGCTTGACCTGCGGACGCACCACCTTGGCGGAGCCACGGCGCTTGGGGTCGATCACCACCAGCGTGGACAGGCCCGTGACCTCGTCCACCTGCTTGGCCACCGTCAGGCCCTCTTCCACGTTCTCGAACTTCACCTTGCCGGCGAATTCCGTGATGATGGGTCGGGTCAGCGGGTCCCAGTTGGCCAGGATCGTGCCGGCCTTGATCGTCTGGTCGGCCTTCACCGCCAGGATCGCGCCGTACGGCACCTTGTGGCGTTCGCGCTCGCGGCCATGCTCGTCGTGGATGACGATCTCGCCCGAACGCGAGATGACGACCAGCTCGCCCTTGCTGTTGGTCACGTAGCGCATCGTGGTGTTGAAGCCCACGACACCCGCCGACTTCGCGTCCACGCTGGAGGCCACGGCCGCACGCGATGCCGCGCCACCGATGTGGAACGTGCGCATGGTCAGCTGCGTGCCGGGTTCGCCGATGGACTGCGCGGCGATCACGCCGACCGCCTCACCGACGTTCACCAGCCCGCCGCGGCCCAGGTCGCGGCCGTAGCACTTGGCGCACAGGCCGAAGCGGGTGGCGCAGTTCAGCGCCGTGCGGACCTTGACTTCGTCGACGCCGGCTGCTTCCAGCTCGTCGATCAGGTCTTCGTCCAGCATCGTCGCGGCGCTCACCATCACCGCACGCGTTTCCGGGTGCAGCACGTCTTCGGCAGCCACGCGGCCCAGGATCCGGTCGCGCAGCGACTCGATCACTTCACCGCCTTCGACGATGGCGCGCATCAGCGAGCCGTCGGCGGTGCCGCAGTCCACTTCCGTCACGACCAGGTCCTGCGTCACGTCGACCAGGCGGCGCGTCAGGTAGCCGGAGTTCGCGGTCTTCAGCGCCGTGTCCGCGAGGCCCTTGCGGGCGCCGTGGGTGGAGATGAAGTACTGCAGCACGTTCAGGCCTTCGCGGAAGTTGGCCGTGATGGGCGTCTCGATGATCGAGCCGTCCGGCTTGGCCATCAGGCCGCGCATGCCCGCCAGCTGGCGGATCTGGGCGGCGGAACCGCGGGCACCCGAGTCGGCCATCATGTAGATGGAGTTGAACGACTCCTGCTCCACTTCCTTGCCATGGCGGTCGATGACCTTCTCCTTGGCAAGCTGGGCCATCATGACCTTGGACACCTCGTCGCCGGCCTTGCCCCAGATGTCGACCACCTTGTTGTAGCGCTCGCCGGCGGTGACGAGACCCGAGACGTACTGCTGCTCGATCTCCTTCACTTCCTTCTCGGAGCGCTCGATGATCGCCTTCTTCTCCGGCGGCACCAGCATGTCGTCCACCGCGATGGAGATGCCGGCCTTGGTCGCCAGGCGGAAGCCGTTCTGCAGCAGCTTGTCGGCGAAGACCACCGTTTCCTTCAGGCCGCACTTGCGGAAGGAGATGTTGATCAGCTTGCTGATCTCCTTCTTCTTCAGCGCCTTGTTCAGCACGCTGAAGGGCAGGCCCTTGGGCAGGATCTCCGACAGCAGCGCGCGGCCGGCGGTGGTGTCGAACAGCTTGGTCGACGGCACGAACTCGCCGGTGTCCTTGTCCTTCTCCCACTCGGTCAGGCGCACGGCGATCTTGGCGGTCAGTTCCACCGCACCCGTGTCCAGGGCGCGCAGCACTTCCGCGACGTCGGTGAAGGTCATGCCTTCGCCCCTGCCGTTGGTGCGCTCGCGCGTCGTGTAGTACAGGCCCAGCACCACGTCCTGCGAGGGAACGATGGAGGGCTCGCCGTTGGCCGGGAACAGCACGTTGTTGGAGGCCAGCATCAGCGTGCGGGCTTCCATCTGCGCTTCCACCGACAGCGGCACGTGCACGGCCATCTGGTCACCGTCGAAGTCGGCATTGAACGCCGCGCAGACGAGCGGGTGCAGCTGGATCGCCTTGCCTTCGATCAGGATCGGCTCGAAGGCCTGGATGCCCAGGCGGTGCAGCGTCGGGGCCCGGTTCAGCATGACCGGGTGCTCCTTGATGACCTCTTCGAGGATGTCCCACACGACGGGCGTGCCGGCTTCGACTTCCTTCTTCGCCGCCTTGATGGTGGTGGCGATGCCCATGGCTTCCAGGCGCGAGAAGATGAAGGGCTTGAACAGCTCCAGCGCCATCAGCTTCGGCAGGCCGCACTGGTGCAGCTTCAGGGTCGGGCCCACGGTGATGACCGAACGGCCCGAGTAGTCGACGCGCTTGCCCAGCAGGTTCTGGCGGAAGCGGCCGCTCTTGCCCTTGATCATGTCGGCCAGCGACTTGAGCGCGCGCTTGTTGGCGCCGGTCATCGCCTTGCCGCGACGGCCGTTGTCCAGCAGGGAGTCGACGGCTTCCTGCAGCATGCGCTTCTCGTTGCGCGCGATGATTTCCGGAGCCTTCAGCTCCAGCAGGCGCTTCAGCCGCGAGTTGCGGTTGATGACGCGGCGGTACAGGTCGTTCAGGTCGGAGGTCGCGAAGCGGCCGCCATCCAGCGGCACCAGCGGACGCAGGTCCGGCGGCAGCACCGGCAGCACGTCCATGACCATCCAGTTGGGCTTCATGCCCGACTTCTTGAAGGCCTCGAGGACCTTCAGGCGCTTGGCGTTCTTCTTGACCTTGACTTCGGAGCCGGTCAGGTCGCCGCGCAGCTTCTCGATCTCGATGTCGAGGTCGATGCCTTCGAGCAGGTCCTTGATGCCTTCGGCGCCCATCTTGGCGATGAACTCGTCACCGTATTCCTTGCGCTTCGCATCGAAGTCGTCCTCGGACATGATGCCGAACTTCTTCAGCGGGGTCATGCCCGGGTCGGTGATGACGTACGCCTCGAAGTACAGCACGCGCTCGATGTCGCGCAGCGTCATGTCCAGGACCAGGCCCAGGCGCGACGGCAGCGACTTGAGGAACCAGATGTGCGCGCATGGCGCGGCCAGGTCGATGTGGCCCATGCGCTCGCGGCGCACCTTGGTCTGCGTGACTTCGACGCCGCACTTCTCGCAGATCACGCCGCGGTGCTTCAGGCGCTTGTACTTGCCGCACAGGCACTCGTAGTCCTTGATCGGGCCGAAGATCTTGGCGCAGAACAGGCCATCGCGCTCCGGCTTGAAGGTGCGGTAGTTGATCGTCTCCGGCTTCTTGACCTCACCGAAGGACCAGGAACGGATCTTCTCGGGCGAGGCGATGCCGATGCGGATGGCATCGAAATGCTCGTCCGGCGTGAACTGCTTGAACAGGTCGAGTAGCGATTTCATTAACTCTGTCCTTCCTGATTAGCTGCGCTCGAGTTCGATGTCGATACCCAGCGAGCGAATTTCCTTGACCAGCACGTTGAACGACTCCGGCATGCCGGCATCGATCGCGTGTTCGCCCTTGACGATGGACTCGTACACCTTGGTGCGGCCCTGCACGTCGTCGGACTTCACGGTCAGCATTTCCTGCAGCGTGTAGGAAGCGCCGTAGGCTTCCAGCGCCCACACTTCCATCTCGCCGAAACGCTGGCCGCCGAACTGCGCCTTGCCGCCCAGCGGCTGCTGCGTGACCAGGCTGTAAGGACCCGTGGAACGGGCGTGCATCTTGTCGTCCACCAGGTGGTGCAGCTTGAGCACGTGCATGTAGCCCACGGTCACCGGCCGCTCGAACTGGTCGCCCGAGCGGCCGTCGAACAGGTACGCCTGGGTGCGCGTGGCCGTGAGGCCCTTCACCTTGGCGATCTCTTCCGGATAGGCCATCTGCAGCATGCCGCGGATCTCGTTCTCGGACGCGCCGTCGAACACCGGCGTCGCGAAGGGCACGCCCTTGGCGAGCTGGCCGGCCATCTCCACCACTTCCGAGTCGGACAGCTCGTCGAGCGCTTCCTTGCGGCCGGACTTGTTGTACAGCTGGTCCAGGAAACCGCGCACTTCGGCCACGGCCGCTTCCTTCTGCAGCATGTCGCCCAGGCGCTGGCCGATGCCCTTGCCCGCCCAGCCCAGGTGCACTTCCAACACCTGGCCCACGTTCATGCGCGAAGGCACGCCCAGCGGGTTCAGCACGATGTCGCACGGCGTGCCGTCGGCCATGTAAGGCATGTCCTCGACCGGAACGATCTTGGACACGACACCCTTGTTGCCGTGGCGGCCGGCCATCTTGTCGCCGGGTTGCAGGCGGCGCTTGACGGCCAGGTAGACCTTGACCATCTTGAGCACGCCCGCCGGCAGCTCGTCGCCCTGCGTGAGCTTCTTGCGCTTCTCTTCGAACGCGAGGTCGAAGCTGTGGCGCGTCTGCTCCAGGGAGTTCTTGATCGACTCGAGCTGCGAGGCGACTTCGTCTTCCGCCGGGCGGATGTCGAACCAGTGGTACTTCTCGACGGAGTCGAGGTAGGCCTTGTCGATCTTCACGCCCTTGGCCAGCTTCTGCGGGCCGCCGTTGGCCTCGCGGCCGTTCAGCAGCTTGGCGATCCGGTCGAACGCGTCGGCCTCCACGATGCGCAGCTGGTCGTTCAGGTCCAGGCGGAAGCGCTTGAGCTCGTCGTCGATGATCTGCTGGGCCCGCTTGTCGCGCTGGATGCCTTCACGAGTGAAGACCTGCACGTCGATCACGGTGCCTTGCGAGCCCTGGTCCACGCGCAGCGACGTGTCCTTCACGTCCGAAGCCTTCTCGCCGAAGATCGCGCGCAGCAGCTTCTCTTCCGGCGTCAGCGTGGTCTCGCCCTTGGGCGTGACCTTGCCCACCAGCACGTCGCCCGGCTGCACTTCCGCGCCCACGTAGATGATGCCGGACTCGTCCAGGCGGTTGAGCTGCTGCTCGGACAGGTTCGGGATGTCGCGGGTGATTTCTTCCGGGCCCAGCTTGGTGTCGCGGGCCATCACCACCAGTTCCTCGATGTGGATCGAGGTGTAGCGGTCGTCGGCCACCACGCGCTCGCTGATCAGGATCGAGTCCTCGAAGTTGTAGCCGTTCCAGGGCATGAACGCCACCAGCATGTTCTGGCCGAGGGCCAGTTCGCCGAGGTCGGTCGATGCGCCGTCCGCCACCACGTCACCCTTGGCGATCTTGTCGCCGCGCTGGACGATGGGACGCTGGTGGATGTTGGTGTTCTGGTTGGAACGCTGGTACTTGATCAGGTTGTAGATGTCGACGCCGACTTCACCGGCCTGGGCTTCGGCATCGTTCACGCGCACCACGATGCGGGTGGCATCGACGTAGTCGACGACACCGCCGCGGGTGGCGGTCACCACGGTGCCGGAGTCGACCGCGGAGACGCGCTCGATGCCGGTGCCGACGAAGGCCTTCTCCGGACGCAGCACCGGCACGGCCTGGCGCTGCATGTTGGCGCCCATCAGCGCGCGGTTCGCGTCGTCGTGCTCCAGGAAGGGCACGAGCGAAGCGGCCACCGACACGATCTGCGCCGGCGACACGTCCATGTACTGGATGCGGTCGGCGCCGACCAGGATCGATTCACCCTTTTCGCGGGCCGACACCAGGTCGCCCGTGAGGCGGCCTTCGGCGTCCAGCGTGGCGTTGGCCTGGGCGATGACGTACTTGCCTTCCTCGATGGCCGACAGGTAGTCGATCTCCATCGTGACCTTGCCTTCGTGCACGCGGCGGTACGGCGTCTCGATGAAGCCGTACTCGTTCAGGCGGGCGTACAGGGCCAGCGAGTTGATCAGGCCGATGTTCGGGCCTTCCGGCGTCTCGATCGGGCACACGCGGCCGTAGTGCGTGACGTGCACGTCGCGCACTTCGAAGCCGGCGCGCTCGCGCGTCAGGCCACCCGGGCCCAGTGCGGAGACGCGGCGCTTGTGCGTGATCTCCGACAGCGGGTTGGTCTGGTCCATGAACTGCGACAGCTGCGACGCACCGAAGAACTCCTTGAGGGCCGCGGAAATCGGCTTGGAGTTGATCAGGTCGTGCGGCATCAGCGGCTCTTGCTCCGCCTGGCCCAGACGCTCCTTCACGGCCTTCTCGATACGGGCCAGGCCGGTGCGGTACTGGTTCTCGGCCAGTTCGCCGACGCAACGCACGCGGCGGTTGCCCAGGTGGTCGATGTCGTCGACTTCACCGCGGCCGTTGCGCAGGTCCACCAGGATCTTGACCACGGCGAGGATGTCGTCGTTGGTCAGGACCATGGGGCCGGTGCTCTCGTCGCGGCCGACCTTGGCGTTGAACTTCATGCGGCCCACGCGCGACAGGTCGTAGGTGTCCGGGTTGTAGAACAGGCGCTGGAACAGGGCCTGCACCGCGTCCTCGGTCGGCGGCTCGCCGGGGCGCATCATGCGGTAGATCGCGACGCGGGCGGCGAACTCGTCCACCGTCTCGTCGATGCGCAGGGTGGTCGACATGTACGGGCCCTGGTCGAGCTCGTTCGTGTAGATCGCCTGGATGTCCTGGATGCCGGCGGCGCGCAGCTTCTTCAGCAGCGCTTCGGTCAGTTCGTCGTTGGCCTTGGCAATGATCTCGCCCGTGTCCGGGTCGATGATGTTGCGCGCGACGACGCGGCCGACCAGGAAGTCTTCCGGCACGCTGATGTGCGTGGTGCCGGTCTGCTCCAGCTCGCGCGTGTGGCGCGCGGTGACGCGCTTGTCCTTGGGCACCACGACCTTGCCGGACTTGTCGGTGATGTCGAAGCGGGCCACTTCACCACGCAGGCGCTCGGCGACGAACTCCAGCTGGGCGCCGCTGTCCATCAGGCGGAAGTTGTCGTTGACGAAGAAGTTCGCCAGGATGGTTTCCGGCGTCAGGCCGATCGCCTTCAGCAGGATCGTGACCGGCATCTTGCGGCGGCGGTCGACGCGGAAGTACAGCACGTCCTTCGGGTCGAACTCGAAGTCCAGCCAGGAGCCGCGGTAAGGGATGATCCGGGCCGAGAACAGCAGCTTGCCCGAGCTGTGCGTCTTGCCCTTGTCGTGTTCGAAGAACACGCCAGGCGAGCGGTGCAGCTGGGAGACGATCACGCGCTCGGTGCCGTTGATGATGAACGAGCCCTTGTCGGTCATCAGGGGCACTTCGCCCATGTAGACCTCCTGCTCCTTCACTTCCTTGACCACCTTGCTCTGCGGCGTGGAGGACTCGCGGTCATAGATGATCAGCTGCACCTTCGCGCGCACGGCGGAGGCGTAGGTCAGGCCGCGGGTCTGGCACTCGCGCACGTCGAAGGCGGGCTTGGCCAGGTTGTATTCGATGAACTTCATCTCCACGAACCCGTTGTGCGAGACGATCGGGAACGCGGCGTCGAACGCGGCCTGCAGGCCCTCGATGGTCCGCTTCTGCGGCGCCATGTCGGCTTGGAGGAAGGCGGTGTACGCATCCTTCTGCATCTGCAGCAGGTACGGCACTTCGAGCACGCTGTCGCGCTTGCCGAAGCTCTTGCGGATGCGCTTGCGTTCGGTATAGGAATAGGCCATGAAATCTCCGGGCTAGGAATCACGTAGATTCGGCAACTGGCGGCTCCCGCATCCGGACCAGGATGGGGAACAGTCTTGGCGGGTTGGCCACTACCAACCTTGGCGGACGGCACCGCGTTGCACGGCGCCCGAACCAAGCAGTCTTCTGCAGTCGGATCAGAAAACACTCAAAAACATTCCCGGCGGGGGTCTGCTTTTGGCTGTTTTCGCGCTTCCTCAACAAGCAGCAAAGGCTGGAGGCCCTTTCGGGCGCTCCAGCCTCGGCGTCGAACGTCGAATTACTTGAGTTCGACCTTGGCGCCGGCGTCTTCCAGCTTCTTCTTCGCCGCTTCGGCGTCGGCCTTGTTCAGGCCTTCCTTGACGGGCTTCGGCGCGCCGTCGACCAGGTCCTTGGCTTCCTTGAGGCCCAGGCCCGTGATCTCGCGCACGGCCTTGATGACGCCGACCTTCTGCGCACCGGCTTCCATCAGCTGCACCGTGAACTCGGTCTTCTCTTCGGCGGCGGCAGCGGCGCCACCACCACCGCCAGCGGCGGCCGGGGCGGCCATCGCGGCGGCGGAAACGCCGAATTTCTCTTCAATGGCCTTGACCAGGTCATTGAGTTCCATGACGGACATGCTGTCCAGGGCCGTCAGAAAGTCGTCTTTGTTGAATGCCATTTTGAATGTTCCTGAATAAGTTGGTGATCCGTAGGGTCGCTGCGGCGCTCAAGCGGCGGCAGCGGCGCCTTCTTCCTTCTTTTTCGCCAGAGCGCCCAGCACCACCGCGGTGCGGGAGATGGGCGACATCAGCAGGCCGCAAAGCTGCGCCAGCAGAACTTCCTTCGAGGGGATGTTCGCCAGCTGCTTCACGCCGGCGACGTCCAGGGTCTTGCCCGCGAACGCACCACCGCGAATGACCAGCTTGTCGTTGGTCTTCGCGAAGTCGGCCACCACCTTGGCGGCGGCGACGGCGTCCACGGAGAAGCCGTAGATCAGCGGGCCGGTCATCTGGTCACCGACGGACTCGAACGACGTGCCCTGCACGGCGCGGCGGGCCAGGGTGTTCTTCAGAACACTCAGGTCCACGCCAGCGCCGCGCGCGGCCACGCGCAGCTTGGTCATGTCGGCGACCGTGATGCCGCGGTATTCCGCCATCACCAGCGTTTGAGCTTTGGCGGCGAGAGCGGCGACTTCTTCGACGACCGCTTGCTTCTCACTGCGATTCAGACTCAAGGTCTACTCCTTAAAAAGCGCTTCCGGCCATTGCCTTCGGCGCGCCCTTCCTGCAGCGACCAACTGTCTTCAGAAATCTCTCGATTCGTCTGTCAGCGGGATCGCCATCTGCGTTGGCTTGTCGATTAAGAGGCTCGCGCCTCGCCAACGGTCTTGGATGGCCCGCCGGGTTCGTTCGCACGGGCCCGGCGACCCACCACACCGGCCGGTTTTCACCGGCCAATTCATTCGAGCTGCCCCGCCAGCGCGGTGGGGCGCCCCGTCGCGTTGCTAGCCCTGAGCGGCCGGCTGTGCGTTCAAGGTCTGGAGGTCCACGCGGACGCCCAGGCCCATCGTCGACGACACGGCGATCTTGCGCAGGTACACGCCCTTGCTGGTCGCCGGCTTGGCCTTGTTCAGCGCCTCGAGCAAGGCCGTCAGGTTGCCCTGCAGCTTGTCGGCGTCGAAGGAACGGCGGCCCAGCGTGGCGTGGATGATGCCGGCCTTGTCGGCTCGGAACTGCACCTGGCCCGCCTTGGCGTTCTTCACCGCGGTGGCGACGTCCGGCGTCACGGTGCCGACCTTCGGGTTCGGCATCAGGCCGCGCGGGCCCAGGATCTGGCCCAGCGTACCGACCACGCGCATCGCGTCGGGGGCGGCGATCACCACGTCGAACGGCATGTCGCCGGCCTTCACGCGGGCAGCCAGGTCGTCCATGCCGACCACGTCGGCGCCGGCGGCCTTGGCTTCCTCGGCCTTGGCGCCCTGGGCGAACACGGCCACGCGCTTGGTCTTGCCGGTGCCGTTGGGCATCACGACCGCGCCGCGAACGACCTGGTCGGACTTCTTCGGGTCGATGCCCAGCTGCACGGCCACGTCGATGGATTCATCGAACTTGGCGGTGGCCGCCTGCTTGACGATGCCCAGGGCGTCGGTCAGCGGATACAGCTTGGTGCTGTCGACCTTGCCCTCGAGGGCTTTCTGCTTCTTGGTGAGCTTTGCCATGATTTAGACGCCCTCCACCGTGATGCCCATGGAACGGGCGGAACCAGCCAGGGTCTTGATCGCGGCGTCGATGTTCGCGGCGTTCATGTCCTTGAGCTTGGTCTTGGCGATCTCTTCGAGCTGCGCGCGGGTGATCTTGCCGACCTTGTCCGTGTGCGGCTTGGCCGAACCCTTGTCCAGCTTGATGGCCTTCTTGATCAGGACGGTCGCGGGCGGCGTCTTGATGATGAAGGTGAAGCTCTTGTCCGCGAACGCGGTGATCACCACCGGCAGCGGCAGACCGGGCTCGACGCCCTGGGTCTGGGCGTTGAACGCCTTGCAGAACTCCATGATGTTCAGGCCGCGCTGACCCAGCGCGGGACCGATCGGCGGCGAGGGGTTCGCCTTGCCGGCCGGGACTTGCAGCTTCACGAAGCCGACAATCTTCTTGGCCATGTCCAGATTTCCTTGCGGGTGATAGCGCCTTGCGGCTCCCCGGGGTTAGCGGCTCGCTTTCCGACACTGGCTGCCGAGCCGGCAGGCAACCAGATCAAGGGACGCGGCACGCCAGGCGGCCGCGTTCCCCATGTTTACGTCTTCTCGACCTGCGAGAACTCGAGTTCGACGGGGGTGGCGCGACCGAAGATGGTCACCGAAACCCGCACCTTGCTCTTCTCGTAGTTGACTTCCTCGACGGTGCCGTTGAAGTCGGTGAACGGGCCGTCCTTGACGCGCACGTACTCGCCCACCGTGAATTCGACCTTGTGGCGCGGCTTCTCCACGCCCTCTTCCATCTGGCCCAGGATCTTGACGACCTCGTCGTCGCTGATCGGGGCCGGGCGGTTCTTGGCGCCGCCCACGAAACCGGTCACCTTGTTGGTGTGCTTCACCAGGTGCCAGGTGTCGTCGTTCATGACCATCTGCACCAGCACGTAGCCCGGATAGAACCGGCGCTCGGAGGTGCGCTTCTGGCCGTTCTTGATCTCGACCACTTCCTCGGTGGGCACCAGGATGTCGCCGAACATGTGCTGCATGCCGGCGCGGTTGATGCGCTCCTTGATGTTGCGCTCCACCGCCTTCTCCATGCCGGAGTAGGCGTGGACGACGTACCAGCGCAGGTCGGGGTTGGCCGCCTTGGCGGCAGCGCCCGGAATCTCCGGCTGGCCTTCGGCCGCGGCGTTTTCGATTTCGCTCATTACTTCTTCCAGCCCAGGATCACGTCGTAGAACACCCACTCGAGGGTCTTGTCGGTCAGCCAGAGGAACAGCGCCATGATCACCACGAAGCCGAACACGTACGCGGTCATCTGGATGGCCTCGCGCCGGGCGGGCCACACGACCTTCTTCACTTCCTTGACGGAGTCGCGGCCGAAGCTGATGAACTCCTTGCCCGGCTCCGCCGTGAGGAAGACGGCCACCGCGGCCACCAGGCCGACCAGCAGCACGCCCCACTGGGCGACCTGGCCCTGCTTGGCCAGGAGGTAGAAGCCGGCCAGCGCGGCGATCACCAGCGCAACGGCGGCGCCCACTTTCGCCTTGTCGGCGCCAGTGGAGACGGTTTCAACTTGGGTCGTGGCCATGGAGACGGGCTGCTTCCTGCTTCAATGATTCGTGTCCACTCGAGACACTAAAGCCCGTCGCTCGGACGGGCTTGGGTTTGGGAGTGCCACTCGGTGGCAGGGGCAGTAGGAATCGAACCTACAACCTTCGGTTTTGGAGACCGACGCTCTGCCAATTGAGCTATACCCCTCCGGAACCTGTTTCTGGGGAACCCGGCATTATCGCCGGTTCCCATTAACCATGTCGAGTCGCTGGACTCACTCCATGATCTTGGCGACGACGCCGGCGCCGACGGTCTTGCCGCCTTCGCGGATGGCGAAGCGCAGGCCCTCTTCCATGGCGATCGGGGCGATCAGCTTGACGGTGATCGTCACGTTGTCGCCGGGCATGACCATTTCCTTGTCCTTGGGCAGCTCGATCGCGCCGGTCACGTCCGTCGTGCGGAAGTAGA
>NZ_JBYNTT010000013.1:0-159431 GCF_057784995.1 Ramlibacter sp. G4-7 | reverse complement strand
CTGCTAGCGGCGGGCAAGCCAAAGAAACTCGTCCTCGGTGCCCTGATGCGCAAGATCCTGGCGATTGCCTACGGTGTACTGAAGTCCGGAAAGCCGTTCAATCCCGCACTTCACGCTTGACTTGCGAGACAGTATCTACATCAATCGGCCTTGATCTGCGCGACGCGGATGATGCGCTCCCAGGTGGCGCGCTCGGTGGTGCCCAGGGTGGCGAGTTCGGCCGGCGTCATCGCAATGGCCTTGGCGCCCTGCTCCTCCGCCTTGCGCCTGAACTCGGGCGTCTCCACCACCTGGCGCACCGCGGTCGACAGCTTGTTCTGCAGTTCGGCGCTCAGGCCGGCGGGCCCGTAGACGGCGAACCAGGAGGACGCCACCAGCGGCACGCCCATCTCGGTGGCCGTGGGCACGTCGGGCAGCGCCGGCAGGCGCGCCTTGCCCGTGACCATCAGCGCCTTGAGCTTGCCCGCGCGGATGTGCGGCAGCAGCGGCGGCGGCGTGGTGATGGTGAGGTCCACCGTGCCGGCGAGCAGGTCGGTGAGCGCCGGCCCCGTGCCACGGTACGGGATGTGCGTCATGTAGGTCTTGGTGAGGTCCTTCAGCAGCTCGGTGGTCACGTGCTGCAGCGCGCCGTTGCCGCTGGAGGCGTAGTTCACCTTGCCCGGATTCGCCTTCACGTAGGCCAGGAACTCCTTGAAGTTGTTCGCCGGGAAGCCGGGACGCACGACCATCACCTGCGGCGCGTCGATCAGGTGCCCGATCGGCTTGAGGTCCCTGGACGGGTCGAATCCGGCGACCGGTTGCAGCAGCGGCGTGATCGACTGGTAGCCGGAGTACTGAACCAGCAGCGTGTTGCCATCGGCCGGGGCGCGCGCGACCAGCTGGCCCGCGATGTTGCCGTTGCCGCCCGCGCGGTTGTCCACCACCACCGGCACGCCCAGGATCTTGCCCAGGGGCTCGGCCAGCATGCGCGCGGAGATGTCGGTGGTGCCGCCGGGCGCGGAGCCGACGATCAGCGTCACGGTGCGGCCGCCTTGCGCCAGCGCGGGAAAGGCCAGGGATGCGGCGCCGAGGGTGGCGGCGCTGACGAACTGTCTGCGGGAAAACTGCATGGTTGGTCTTGCGAAGTGGAATCAGGAAAGGGCAGCGGCGCGCAGCTCGTTGACCGCGGCGGGCACGGGATGCAGCTGCGTCGTCGGGCCCGCCTTGGCAACCTGGCCCGGCACCTCGTGGCCGACGATGGCGGGCAGCGCGCGCGCCACCTGCAGCAGCTTGTCGAGATCCACGCCGGTGTCGTAGCCCATGGCCTGCAGCATGTGCAGCGCGTCCTCGCTGCTGATGTTGCCGCTGGCGCCGGGCGCGTACGGGCAGCCGCCCAGGCCGCCGAGCGAGCCGTCGAAGCGGGTGATGCCTCTTTGCGCGGCGGCCAGCACGTTGGCCAGGCCCATGCCGCGCGTGTTGTGGAAGTGCAGCGTCAGCTGCAGGCCGGCAAAGCGCTGCTGCAAGGCATCGCACATGCGCGCGACCTGCGCCGGGTGCGCCATGCCGGTGGTGTCGCAGATGGTGAGGCCGCGCACGCCGAGATCGGCGAAACGCTGCGCCCACGCCAGCACCACTTCCTGCGGCACCTCGCCCTCCATGGGGCAGCCGAAGGCGGTGGACAGCGACACGTTGATGGGCGTGCGGCCGTCGACGAAGCGGATCACTTCCGACAGCGCCGCGAAGCTCTTCTCGCGCGGCATGCGCAGGTTCGCCAGGTTGTGCGTCTCGGAGGTGGACATGACGAGATTGAGTTCATCCGCCCGCGACTCCAGCGCGCGCTCCGCACCGCGCAGGTTGGGCACCAGCACCGTGTACTCCACGCCGGGGACGCGGCGGATGCGGCCCATCACCTCCTCGGCGTCCCGCAGCATGGGGATGGCCTTGGGCGAGGTGAAGGAGGTGACCTCGATCTTGGCGTAGCCGCACTCGCCGAGCGCGTCCACCAGCGCCACCTTGGCGTCGGTCGAGATGAACTCGGGTTCGATCTGGAAGCCGTCGCGGGTGACGACCTCGTTGAAGAAGATACGTGTCATGCCTGTCCCTTGATGACGCCGCGGCTCTTGAGCCCGGCGATCTGTTCCTCGGTAAGCCCGAGCTCGCGCATCACCGTGTCGGTGTCCTGGCCGATGCCGGGCGCATTGCGCCGGTGGCTGCCGGGGGTGCGCGAGAGCTTGGGGATGATGCCCGGCACGGTGAGCAGGTCACCGTCTTCCAGGCGCACCTGCTGCAGCATGCCGCGCGCCGCGTAGTGCGGGTCGGCTGCGATGTCGGCCACCGTGTAGATGCGACCGGCCGGCACGCCGGCGGCGTCGAGCGCGGCCAGCACTTCGTCGACCGTGCGCGTCTTCGTCCAGGCGCCGATGGCGGCGTCGATTTCCTCCACGCGCGCGACGCGGCCGGCGTTGTTCGCGAGCCCGGGGTCGTTGCCCAGGTCCTCGCGGCCGATGGTGGTCATGAGGCGCTTGTAGATGCTGTCGCCGTTGCCGGCGATGAGCGCGTAGCCGCCGTCGCTGCAGAGGTAGGCGTTGCTCGGCGCGATGCCCGGCAGCGCGCTGCCGCCCGGGCCGCGCACGGCGCCGAAGGCGCTGTATTCGGGCAGCAGGCTTTCCATGCAGTTGAACACGGCCTCGTACAGCGCCACGTCGATCACCTGCCCCTGGCCGGAGCGCTGCCGCTCCTGCAGGGCCAGCAGGATGCCGATGACACCGTGCAGTGCCGCCAGCGTGTCGCCGATGCTCACGCCCACGCGCACCGGCACCCGGCCCGGCTCGGCGGTGAGGTGGCGCAGGCCGCCCATCGCCTCACCCACCACGCCGAAGCCGGGGCGGTCGCGGTACGGGCCGGTCTGCCCATAGCCGCTGATGCGCAGCACGACCAGCCGGGGGTTGGCCGCGATCAGCTCCTGCGGATCCAGGCCCCAGCCCTCCAGCGCTCCGGGACGGAAATTCTCGATCAGCACGTCGGCCTCGCCGGCCAGCTTGCGCACGATCTCCTGCGCGTCCGGGTTCTTGAGGTCCAGCGCCACCGAGCGCTTGTTGCGCGACTGGACCTGCCACCAGACGGAGGTGCCGTTCCTGAGCAGGCGCCAGTTGCGCAGCGGGTCGCCCGCGACCGGCGGCTCGATCTTCACCACGTCGGCCCCGAAATCGGCGAGCGTCTTGGCGGCGAAGGGGCCCGCGATGAGCTGGCCCATCTCGATGACCTTCAGCCCCGCGAGGGGGCCGCTCTGTGTGCTTGTCTCCATGGGCGCGCAGTGTGCGCGCGGGTCGGCCGGGCGTCTATTGCTCTTTGCGGCGGCGAGCTTTCGCCTTTTGCGAAGGCTCGGCGGCGAGGAAGCGCACCAGTTCCTCCACGGCGGGATCCCGGCTGCCGGTACGCGTCGCGACCAGCAGCCGGCGCGTGGCCCAGGGGTCCGAGAGCGCGCGCCAGCGCAGCTTCATCGCGCCCACGATCGGCAGGGCCGCGGTCTTGGGCAGGATGGCGATGCCCAGGCCCGAGGCGACGAGGTGGCACACGGCGTCGAAGCTGCGCACCTGCATGCGCAGCTTCAGCGGCTTGCCGGCGGCGTGCGCGGCCTCCTGCTTCTTCTGCAGCAGTGCCGCGCCATCGCTGAGGCTGATCCAGTCTTCATCGAGCGCGCTGGCAAACGGCACCGCGCCGCGCCCGACCAGCGCGTGCCGCGCAGGCAGCACCAGCACCAGTTCGTCGTGGCGGAACAACTGGCAGTCCAGCCCCTGCGTCTCCACGCCTTCGACGAACACGCCGAGGTCGGCGCGTCCTTCCCGCAGCGCCGCCACGACCGCGGAGGAGACCTGCTCCTCCAGGTCGACCCGCACGTCCTCGCGCAGCTGCGCATGGCGTGCCAGCAGCGGCGGCAGGAACTCGTTGATCGCGGCGGTGCTTGCGCACAAACGCACATGTTTGGCGATGCCGGAGCGCAGGTCGGCCAGTTCGGCGGCCATCTGCTCGAGGTTCTGCAGCAGTCCGACCGCATGTCGGGCGAACACGCGGCCGGCGGCCGTGGGCAGGACGCCACGCCCGTGGCGCTCGAACAGCGGCTCGCCGACGGCGTCTTCCAGTTCCCGGATGCGGCGACTGGCCGCCGCCAGGGCCAGGTGCGCCTCCCGGGCGGCCGCGCTCAGGCTGCCGTGCTGCACGCAGTCCACGACGAGGCGGATCGACACCAGGTCGAAGCGGGCAAGGTTGGTGCGGGGCGCGCCGGTGCTCATGCGCGGATGGTAAGGGGGCGCTTACGCAAGCTCGACAATATTGCGCCTTTCTGACGGGACGGGCGCGCCGGCGCGCGCACGCGCGGATTCCTGCCACCATGCGAAGCGTGAGTGAACCCGCCCTGCCCCTGGCGCTGCTCGTCGAGGACGACGAGGCCATCGCCTTCGTCCTGCGTTTCCTGCTGGAGCGCCTGGGCTGCCGCGTGGTGTCCGCGAAGGATGGCGTCGAAGGAATGCAGGCCATCGAGTCCGGCGAGGTCACGCGCCTCGTGCTGCTGGACATGATGCTGCCGGTGCACGACGGCCTCACGCTGCTCGGTCGCCTGCGCAGCCTGCCCCGCTGGGAGGGCGTGCCGGTCGTGATGCTCACCGCCAAGGGCGACCAGGGCTTCGTCGACCGCGCCTACGCCGCGGGGGCCAACGACTTCGTCCGCAAGCCCTTCAATCCCACCGACCTGATGGAGCGGCTGAAGCCGCTGCTCGCCGCGGCCTAGCGGTACACCCTCACCTCGAATCCCTCGTCGGCCTCCGGCGCCTGGAAGAACGAGGAGATCGCTTCGAACTGTTCGGGCGTCAGGTGGTGCGAGCCTTCGGGCCGTTCCACGTTGCGCACGTCGATGCGCGCGAGACAGGTGTCGTCGGTGCTGTCGACCCAATGCAGCAGGTGGCGTGCACCCGCTTCCTCGCTCACCGACCGGAACCACGCCCGCGAGGCCCTGGTGTTGGCGGGAAAGTCCAGCACCACGTCACGGCCCGAACGAAGCAGATCCACCACCAGCGGCCCCACCACCGTCTTCAGGCGCTGCGAGCACCTGCGGTAGTCGTCGAAGGTGTGCATCTGCTCGCCGTACAGGCGCGCCAGCCAGACGTCCTCCGGGATCAGCGTCGCGCCCTCGGATTGTGCGACACGCTTCGCCAGCGTGCTCTTGCCGGCGCCGGCCTTGCCGCAGAAGAAGTGGAGGCATGCGTTCATGGGCGGATTGTGCGTACCCCGGCGCTAGGGAGAGACCAGGACGACGGCACCCTCGCCCGCCTCCAGCAACTCGATCGCCGCCGCCGCGGCCTTGCTGAGGTCGATGATGCGGTCACGCACGCGCGGGCCGCGGTCGTTGATGCGGACGTCCACCTCCATGCCGTTCTGGACGTTGCGCACGCGCACGAGGGTGCCGAAAGGCAAGGTGCGGTGCGCCGCCGTGAACGCGTTCATGTCGAAGCGCTCGCCGCTGGCCGTGCGCCGGCCGTGGAAGCCCGGTCCGTACCAGGAAGCCTTGCCGCGCGCGATTTCGGCGCCGGGCGCCTTCCACGGGACGGCCGCCTCCGGCGGTGGGCGGACGCGCTCCGGTGGGGTGGCGCATCCGGCCAGGACCGCCAGCGCCGCCAACATCAACCCGACACGACTGTTCATGGCCGGCATTGTAGAAAACCGGCCATCCCGGGTTCCGGCGCAATAATTCGCCCATCCCCCCCAGGTCCGGGAGCGCGCCATGAGTGTCACTGTCGCCGAACTGCAAGCTTTCGCGGAAGCATGGAACCGGCACGATGCCGATGCGCTCATGGCCTTCATGAGCGATGACTGCGTGTTCGAAGCCTCCGCGGGGCCTGAGGTTTGCGGATCGTCGGCCGTGGGCCGCGAAGCCGTCCGGGCCGCATTCTCGGAGGTGTGGAAGACCTATCCGGATGCGCAGTGGCGATCGCCGCGGCATTTCGTCTGCGGCGATCGCGGCGTGTCGGAATGGACGTTCACGGGGACCCGGGCGGACGGCAGCCGCGTCGAGGTCAACGGGTGCGACGTCTTCACGTTCCGGGGCGGCAAGATCGCGGTGAAGAACTCCTACCGCAAGAACAGGCCGCCGCTTCCCGCCAGGTGAGGACAGCCGCAACCCGCGACCGCGTCAGGGCGCCGCGCCCATCACCAGGCCTTCGATCTGGTGCTTCTGCACGATGGGCTCCAGCCGGTCCACGACGCGGCAGACCAGGTGCTCGCGCGCGATGCGGGGCAGCGACTCGTGGTAGTCGCGCGTGACCATCATGTCGTGCAGGGCGGCGTGGCCGGCGCCGGGCGCATCGACGCCGATCACCAGCACCGGACGGCAGATCGGCGACGGGTGCTCGGTGCCGCGGTGGATGGTCAAGGCCGAACGGCAGCTGATGTCTCCGGCTTGCGGATACTTGCGCACCGCCAGCGCGTTGTAGCGCGGGAACTCGCTCGCGGGCGGGAACATCCCGGCCTTCCAGTCCGCGCCCTGCTCCCATTGGGTGCCGTGCGCGACTTCC
This sequence comes from Ramlibacter sp. G4-7, assembly GCF_057784995.1. Classification (NCBI taxonomy): domain Bacteria; kingdom Pseudomonadati; phylum Pseudomonadota; class Betaproteobacteria; order Burkholderiales; family Comamonadaceae; genus Ramlibacter; species Ramlibacter sp. G4-7. The sequence continues at coordinate 152,889 of NZ_JBYNTT010000013.1, read as the reverse complement.
AGCGGCCCCATGTCCTGCGTGACGTCCACGCCGGTGACGTTGAAGGCCAGCGAGGTGATCCGCCGCCCTTCATAGGTCTGCGGCGGCGAGGGGAAGTCGCGGTGCCAGGGCTGGTACTGCGCGCCCTGGAAGGGCACGTCGAGCCCGATTTCCACGATCTGGTACCGCGGGCCCAGCACCGCTTCGCACATGCCGACCACCCAGGGATGGCTCACGAGGTCCGCGAAACCGCGGAAGGCCTGCGGATGCGCCTCCACGTACCAGCGCCGCGGCCCGCGGCCCACCGCGCCGCCGGGGCGCTGGATCGCCTCCCAGAAGGCGGTCATCATGTCCTCGCGCAGCGCTTCCACCCAGGCACGCGGGAAGGCGCCCTTGCACGCCGTGATGCCGTCCTCGTACAGCGCCCGCACGCCCGCATCCGTCGCCGGCACGGGCGGCCTGTCCTGCAATTCGTTCATGCGCGCGACGGTAGCAGCACCGGCGGCGCGACAGCCTCATCCGTTGCCGCATTTGGCGGCGCTTCGTGAAAATGCACCGCCACAGTGACGAGCCCGGCTCGGGCAGCCGGTCACGGCCGCGGCGCCGCGCCCTCCGCCTGCGTGTGCAGCCAGGCGATGAAGGCCGAGGTATCGCTCTTGCTGAAAACCTCGTCCGCGCCCAGCCTCTTGCAGTGCGCGGCGATCGCCGGGCTCGAATAGCTGCTGAAGACGGCGATCCGCCCATGCGGCGACTGCCGCCGTGCGTGCGCAATCACGCCGACGCCGGAGCCCTGGTCGAGGACGAGGTCGATGATGGCCAGGTCCCAGGCGCCGGGGTTGTCCTCCAGCCAGAGGGTGGCTTCGCCTTCCCCGGCCGCGGCGGCGACGATGCGCAGGCCTCCGACTGCCGCGCAGACGTCCTCCATCAGGTCACGCATGTTGTGAAGGTCTTCGACCAGGAATACACGAACTGCCACGGCGTACTCGCTGACTGCCTGTTTTTTGTGCATTTTCTGGTGGGTGACGGCTAGGACGTACGCCGTGTAGCGAAAAGGGATTCCAACTGACGGCCAGACCCGCGCTTTTCCCGGAGGGACTTGCCTGTCAGCCTACAAACGTCGCGCGACACCCGGACGCGACGGCGCAGCCAGGAGCGTCCGCGCGGACGGTACACTTTGCCGCGCCAGCCCAGGTCCTCACGCATGCCGCCCGCCAGACTCTCGCTCTTCGACTATCTCAAGGCACAAGAGGCCTTGATCGAGCACGAGAAGCGGCTCGCCGACATCGCCCAGCAGGTTGCCGCGGGCAAGTTGCCGGTGTCCGCGCTCGACCAGGAAAACCTGATGGTTCAAGCGCACCGTGAACTCGTCAAGGTGGTCCTGGAACGGGTGCTCGCGGACATGCGGCAGCCCTGAGAACGGGTGGTGCTCCGGGGATTTCCGCACCATTTCCTCAATCCGACGGCGTCTTCTGCACGGATCCCACCAGCGGCGTCTCCGCCGCGGGCCCCGTCTTCCCCGCCCGCGCGTTGAGCACCATCTCGCCCATCCAGTGCACCAGCAGCGAGGTGTAGTTCTGCTGCCAGGACTTCTCGGACAGTGCGTGGTCGGCCCCGGCGATGACGCGGTACGTCACCGACTGCGCCTCGGCGAAGGCCTTCTTGTAGTTCTGGATGGTGGGGTGCGGCACCAGGTCGTCATGCTCGGACTCGACGATCAGCACGTCGCCGCGAAACTTCGCGCAGGCGGCGAGCGCGCGGTTGGCCTGCGGGTCCAGGTCGCGGCGACGGTAGGCCTTCAGCCGCTCGCGGTCCAGCGAGTTCTTGGGCGCGTCCCACTCCGCGTCCTCGTAGAGAGCCGGCACGCGCAGCCCGAGCCAGCGGACTTGCCGCAGCGACGTCGCGATCGCCGCAAGGTAGCCGCCGTAGCTGCTGCCGACGATGGCCACGGCACCAGGATGGACCGCGGGGTGCGCGACCAGCACGTCGTAGGCCGCAAGCAGGTCGCGCAGGTTGTCTTCGCGCGTGACCTTGTCCCGGTCCGCGTGGTGGCGCACGTGGCCGCGCAGGTCGAACGTGAGGCAGATGCAGCCCATGGCCGCGATCTCGTGCGCCCGCGCGATGTACTGGTCCTGGCTGCCGTCCCAGCCGTGCACCAGCAGCACGCCAGGCACCAGCGTGTCGGGCCCGACCAGGGTGCCGGCAAGGTGCTTGCCGTCCACGGCGATGTCGAGGCTGTTCGCGCGCGTGGTCATGCGGCTTGCAACACCGTGTACTTGGCGAGGGGGCCCACCCGCGGATCGACACCGCGGTAGTGGACGGTGGCATCGGGCGGCGGATCGAAGCCTTCGCCGAACACCTCGCGGCACGAGGCCTGGACCACCTGGCACCGCGCGTCCGCCTGCAGGCGCTCCAGGCCGGCGAGCTCGGCGCCTGTGGCGCCGCCCACCCGCCAGGACTGCTCCAGCACCGCGGAACGGACCGCGCCGGCCGCGTCGCGCCCCAGCAGCACGTCGTAGTTGCTGCGGGACGCATAGAACTGCGGGTAGCAGGCGCGCACCGCGGCATCGTAGCGCTGCGCCTGCGCGATGGCGCGCGCGGTGTCCGGCCCCGGACCCGAGTCGACCAGCGCATCGAAGCCGCCCCGCACCACGGTCAGGTCGGAGCCGCCGTAGACGAGCAAGCCCCGGTTGTTGTGCGTGTTGTGCTGCACGCCGAAATAGCTGGCCGTGATGCCGGCCACGCGCACCTGACCGATGCTGAACGTACGCAGTTCCTCGAGGTTTTCCTCCAGCACGAGGCCGTGCGCCGCGAGCTCCTGCGGGTCCATGGCCGACAGTGCCTGCTGGACCTCGCGCTCGTCCCGGGCCACGGACTGGCCGCGGCTGCCGCTGGCACGCACGGGCTTGAGCCGCACCGGACCCTGGGCCAGCAGGCGCTGCCCCGCCGCGCGGGCGTCGTCGATGTCGAAGGCCGTGTAGCCCCGCAACACGCACCCTGCGAGCGCCTGGCTGAGGCCGATGCTCCACCCGGGCACGGCCGCTGCCTCGGCGCCGACGAGGCCGTGGCTGATCGCCTTCGTCGCCACGAATGCGTGCGGGACGACGCCGCCGAACAGGTCATCCGGCCCCGTGATCCCGAGCGCCTGCGCCTGCTGCGCCGTGAGCGTCTGGTGCGGGATGAAATACACGGGGCCGGAAGGCGGCGCGCTCCCCGTGTGGAAGCCCCCCGCCCTGGCGCCGCGCAATGCCGCGACCTGGCGCACGAAGGCCAGCAGCGTGCAGCTTTCGTGCTCGCTGAGTCGGGCAGGAGCGTCTGGCGCGAGCGCGAGCACCACGCCTGCGCTCCTGGTCTGCGCATGGGAAGGCACGGGCGCTTTCCTCGTCGGTTCGCCTCAGGATGGCGCCGCACGGCCGGGCCGGCTGTCGGACAATGCGCCAATCGGCCCACGGGAGAAAGCAAGTGAAATTCCTCTGCCTGGCCTATGGCGACGAAGCGGGGTGGAACGCGCTGAGCCAGTCCGAGAAGGACCGGCTCCTCGCCGCCGACAAGGTGATCCGGGACCGCGGCAACCTCGTGTCCGCGGTCCGGCAGGAAGTGCGCACCGTGCGCAACCGGGATCGGCTCGTCGTCACGGAAACTGCGTACGCGCAGCACGGGCTGCCCCTCGCCGGCTTCTCCGTGATCGAAGCCGCTTCGATGGACGAAGTGATCCAGCTCGTGGCGCAGACGCCTTGCGCGCGCGCCGGGGGCTGCATCGAGATCCGCGCGTTCTGGGATACCCAGGGCAGCTGACGTCGCGCACTGACGCAGATCAAGGCTCGCGCCGCCCGCGCGCAGCACCATCTCCCCACGCCCACCGCCGGCGCACGTGGAGATCCCCATGGACGAACCCCTCAGGCAGAAGATCCTGGCCCTGCTGGCCCAGCACCGGATCATGACCATCGCGACCCTGCGCCCCGACGGCTGGCCGCAGGCCACCACCGTAGGCTACGTCAGCGAAGGCCTGACGCTGTGGTTCCTGTGCGGCCGCGAAAGCCAGAAGGCCGCCAACCTCGCGCGCGACAACCGCGTGTCGCTCACCATCGACCACGACACGCCGGACCTGATGGCCATCACCGGGCTGTCGATGGCCGCGCGCGCGCACCGCGTCACCGACCGCGCCGAGGCCGAGATGGTGCTGCGCATGCTGCCGCTGAAGTACCCCGACGCGCCGCCCTCCACGGCGAACATGAAGCTGCCCGGCCCGGACGAAGTCGCGATCTTCCGGGTGCAGCCGGAGATCGTCTCGGTGCTGGATTACACGCGCGGCTTCGCGCATACCGACCTGGTGACCTGCTGAACGCGGGAAGGCAGCCAGCCTCCTACGCCAGCGGGATGTGCAGCAGCGTGGAGTTCTTCACCTCCTCCATCACCGCATAGGTGCGCGTCTCGCGCACGCCGGGCAGCTGCCACAGCACGGTCCCGGCGAAGGTCCGGTAGGCCTCCATGTCCGCCACGCGCGTCTTGAGCAGGTAGTCGAAACCGCCCGCGACCATGTGGCACTCCAGGATCTCGGGATGGACCTGCACGGCGGCGCGGAACTGCTCGAACACGTTGGGCGTGGTGCGATCCAGCAGCACCTCGACGAAGACCAGCATGCCGGCACCCAGCAGCCTGGGATCCAGGCGCGCCTCGTAGCCGACGATGTAGCCGTCGCGGGTGAGCCGCTGCACGCGCGCAAGCACGGCGGTGGGCGACAAGGCGACCGCTTCGGCCAGCTTCAGGTTGGAGATGCGGCCGTCGGCCTGCAATTGCTGCAGGATGCGGCGGTCGGTGCGATCGAGTTCTTCGAGGCTGGGCATTCTGCTAGTGATTTTCTCCGCGCAGACGGGAGAAAACGAAACAATATCCTAGCCAAATCGCGGACCATTGCGGATGTCACGTCCACAACGGCAGTCCATGAGCACCACCCTCGCACCGCCCCCGCGCATCTTCCAGGCCTTCCACGAACCCTCGGATGCCGCGGCGACGCCGCTGCGGCGCGCCATCACGCAAGCTACTCGCATCGCCGAGCCCGAGGCCGTCGCGAACGTGCTGGAAGGTGCGCGGCTGCCGCCCGCCGAGGCCGGGCGAAGCCAGGCGCGGGCGCTGCGGCTCGCGCAGAACCTGCGCACGCGCAAGGCGTCCGCCGGCCGCGCGGGCATCGTGCAGAACCTGCTGCAGCAGTACGCGCTGTCGTCGCAGGAAGGCGTTGCGCTCATGTGCCTGGCCGAAGCGCTGCTGCGCATTCCCGATGCCGCCACGCGGGACGCGCTGATCCGCGACAAGATCGCGCAGGGCGAGTGGAAGACGCACCTGGGCAAGAGCCCTTCCCTGTTCGTGAACGCGGCCACCTGGGGCCTGCTGATCACGGGCAAGCTGGTGGCGACCCACAGCGAGTCGGGGCTGTCGGCATCCATCGGCCGGCTGGTCAGCGTCGGCGGCGAGCCGCTGATCCGCAAGGGCGTGGACATGGCCATGCGCATGATGGGCGAGCAGTTCGTCACGGGCGAGACGATCGCCGAAGCGCTGGAGAACAGCCGGCCGCGCGAGCGCGAAGGCTTCCGCTACTCCTTCGACATGCTGGGCGAAGCGGCCATGACGGCGCAGGACGCGGCGCGCTATCTGCGCGACTACGAATCCGCCATCCACGCCATCGGCAAGGCATCGGCGGGCCGCGGCATCTTCGAGGGCCCCGGCATCTCCATCAAGCTGTCCGCCCTGCACCCGCGCTACGGCCGTGCCCAGTACGACCGCGTGATGGCGGAGCTGTACCCCGTGCTGGTGCGCCTGGGCGCGCTGGCCAAGCGCTACGACATCGGCCTGAACATCGACGCCGAGGAAGCCGAGCGGCTGGAACTCTCGCTGGACCTGCTGGAGAAACTCGCCTTCGAGCCGCAGCTGCAGGGCTGGATGGGCCTGGGCTTCGTGATCCAGGCCTACCAGAAGCGCTGCCCCTTCGTCATCGACTGGCTCGTCGATCTCGCGCAGCGCAGCCGGCGCCGCCTCATGATCCGGCTGGTCAAGGGCGCCTACTGGGACTCGGAGATCAAGCGCGCGCAGCTCGATGGCCAGGACGGCTACCCGGTGTACACGCGCAAGCCCTACACCGACGCGTCCTACCTCGCGTGCGCGCGCAAGCTGCTGGCGGCGCCCGAGGCGGTGTATCCGCAGTTCGCCACGCACAATGCCCATACGCTGGCGGCCATCCACGAGCTGGCGGGGCCGCAGCGCTACACGCCGCTGCAGTACGAGTTCCAGTGCCTGCACGGCATGGGCGAGCCCCTGTACGAGCAGGTGGTCGGCGACCCGGCGCAAGGCAAGCTGGGCCGGCCGTGCCGCATCTACGCGCCGGTGGGCACGCACGAGACCCTGCTCGCCTACCTGGTGCGGCGACTGCTGGAGAACGGGGCGAACACCTCCTTCGTGAACCGCATCGCGGACGCATCGCTGCCGCTCGAAGACCTGGTGCGCGATCCGGTGGACCTCATCGAATCGTTCGCGCGCAGCGAAGGAAAGGCGGGCCTGCCGCATCCGGCGATTGCCCTGCCGCGCGACATCTACGGCTCCACGCGACGCAACTCGCGCGGCCTCGACCTCACGAACGAGATCCAGCTGCGCGCGCTGGCCGGGCAGTTCCGGGCCGCCGCGCAGCAGCTGCCGCACGCCCCGCCGCTGCTGGCCGACGACACCGCGCCGGGAGAACTGCGCGCGGTGCGCAATCCCGCCTTGCACGCCGACCAGGTGGGCTGCTCACGCGGCACCACGCCGGCAGAGATCGAGCTGGCCCTGCAGCGCGCCGCCGAGGGTGCCCCGCGCTGGGCCGCGACGCCGCCGGCCGAGCGCGCGCGCCTGCTGGAAGCCGCCGCCGACCGGCTGGAGGCCGACATGCCGCGCCTCATGGCCATCCTCCTGCGCGAGGCCGGCAAGACGGCGGCGAACGCGGTGGCCGAAGTGCGCGAGGCCGTCGACTTCCTGCGCTACTACGGCCGCGAGATCCGCACGCATTTCGACAACGCCACGCACCGTCCCCTGGGCCCCGTGGTGTGCATCAGCCCCTGGAACTTCCCGCTGGCCATCTTCATGGGGCAGGTGACGGCAGCCCTTGCCGCGGGCAACGTGGTCCTGGCCAAGCCCTCGGAGCAGACGCCCCTCATCGCCGCCGAAGGCGTGCGGGCACTCTGGGCGGCCGGCGTGCCGCGCTTCGCCGTGCAGCTGCTGCCGGGCCGCGGCTCCGTCGTGGGCGCCCGGATGGTGGCGGACGCGCGCGTGCAAGGCGTGCTCTTCACGGGCTCGACCGAAGTGGCCCGCACGCTGCAGGCCAGCATCGCCGGGCGTGTGGACGCGAGCGGTCGCGCCATCCCGCTGGTCGCGGAGACCGGCGGCCAGAACGCCATGATCGTCGACTCCTCGGCCCTGCCGGAACAGGTGGTGGCCGACGTGCTGGCGTCCGCTTTCGACAGCGCCGGCCAGCGTTGTTCGGCGCTGCGCGTGCTGTGCGTGCAGGAAGAGGCGGCCGACCGCATCCTGGAGATGCTGCTCGGCGCGATGGCGGAACTGCGCGTGGGCAGTCCCGATCGCCTCAGCACCGACGTCGGTCCGGTGATCGACCAGGACGCCAAGGACACCCTGGACCGCCACATCGCCGCCATGCAGGCGCGGGGCCGGCGCGTCCACCAGCTCGCGCGGCGCAGCGAACACCCGCTGGAACTGGGCACCTTCGTGCTGCCGACGCTGGTCGAGATCGGCAGCATCTCCGAGCTGGAACGCGAGGTGTTCGGCCCCGTCCTGCACTTCGTGCGCTACCCGCGCGAAGAACTCGACGGGCTGCTGGCGCAGATCAACGGGACGGGCTACGGGCTCACGCTGGGCCTGCACACGCGCATCGACGAGACGATAGAGCGCGTCACCGCCGAAGTGCACGCCGGCAACGTGTACGTCAACCGGAACATGGTCGGGGCGGTGGTCGGCGTGCAGCCATTCGGCGGCGAAGGCCTCTCGGGGACCGGGCCGAAGGCCGGAGGTCCCTTGTACCTGTACCGGCTGCTGTCGCAGCGGCCGCCGGACGTGCTGGCGCGCGTGTTCCCCGAGGGGGTGGGCAGCGCCGTCGTGCTGCCCGGGCCGACCGGCGAGCGCAACGTCTACAGCATCGTCCCGCGGTCCAGCGTGCTGTGCCTCGCGGACAGCGACGAGGACCGCCTGCGGCAGCTTGCGGCGGTGCTCGCGGTGGGCAGCCGCGCCGTCTGGCCGGCGCAAGCGCAGGCGCTGCGCGACCGCCTGCCGCCCGCCGACCAGGCGCAAGTTGACCTGGCGAGCGACTGGACGGCGCCGGACGTCGCGTACGACGCCGTCCTGCTGCACGGCTCGGTGGAGCGGCTGGCCGAAGTGCAGCAGATCCTGTCGCGGCGCGAAGGCCCCGTCTTGAGCGTGGAACGCCTGGCACCCGGCGAATCGGCGGTGCCGCTGGAACGCCTGGTCGTCGAGCGCGCGCTCAGCATCAACACCGCCGCCGCCGGCGGCAATGCCTCGTTGATGACGATCGGCTGAGGGTCCCGCCTGCGGGGAGCAATGCGCGCGCAAGGCGCTCGCCGAGGCAGGGGATCAGTTCGCCAGCATGAAGCCGTCGAAGAAGGCCGCCAACTCCTGGTGCGCCGCGAGCGGCAGCACGTGCGCGATGTACTGGTCCGGCCGCACCACGACCAGCGCCCCCTGCGCGCGGTCGACACCACGCAGCTCGAAGATGTCCCGCTTGTTCTTCAGGTCGGGCGCGAACACCTTCTCGTAGTCGCGCAGCCCGTGCCGGCCCTTGCGGGGCAGCAGCAGCGCGGGCATCGCTCCGATGTCCAGTTCCGCGTGCGGCTGCTGGAAGATGGCCCGCAGGTCGAACACCGCATCGGGGTCCTGGCCGGCGCGCGTGTACCTGCGCACCGGCGACTCGGGCGCGTCCGCCAGGAACTTGCACAGCGCACGCAGCCCCTGCGGCTGCGAACCGGCGAAGGCATAGAGCCGCCAGCGGCCATCGGCCTTGCCCACGTGCCCCAGCTCCACCGGCTTCGCGTCCGCGACCCGCACCACCGGCGCCGAATGGAAGCGCGTGCCGACCACGAAGCCGCTCGCCAGTTGCTGGTGCTTCGCCTCGCCGGTGATCAGCGAAGGCTTGTAGTGCGTGCCCATGCCGGCCGTGAAGCGGCCGTGCCGCTCGAAGTACTTCTGGAACTCCTTGGGGTCCACGCCGTCGGTGTCGCCGCTGGCGGCCTGCCTGGCGCGGTCGCTGAACATCTTGGCCCACTCGCGGTCGAAGTCGATCAGCTCCTGCGCCACGACCTGCCGCTCGCTCGAATAGGTGTCCAGCAAGGCGGGGGCGGACTGGCCGCGCAGCACCGCGGCGAGCTTCCAGCCCAGGTTGAAGGTGTCCTGCATGGAAAAGTTCATGCCCTGCCCCGCCTTGGGGCTGTGCGTATGGCAGGCATCGCCGGCGATGAACACGCGCGGCATGCGCGTGCCCACGTCCTGGGCCGGCACCTCGTCGTACTTGTCGCAGATGCGCTGGCCGATCTCGTACACCGACCACCAGGGCACTTCCTTCACCTCCAGGGTGTGCGGGTGCAGGATGCGCTGCGCGGCAGCGACCAGGTGGTCCAGCGTGATGCCGCGGTTGGCCACGCGCTCCTCTTCGCCCAGCTTGTCCATCTCCACGTACAGGCGCACCAGGTAGCCGCCTTCGCGCGGGATGACCAGCAGGTTCCCGTGCGCGGACTGCACGGCGGACTTGTAGCGGATGTCCGGGAAGTCGGTCACCGCCAGCACGTCCATCACGCCCCAGGCCTGGTTGGCGGAGTCGCCCACCAGCTGGCGACCGATCGCCTTGCGCACCGCGCTGCGCGCACCATCGCAGCCCACCACGAAGCGCGCGCGTACCGTTTCCTGCCTGCCTTCGTGGGCGGGGTCCGTGCGTTCCATGCGCACGGTGACCGGGTAGTCGGAGGCGCCCCGTTCCACCGACACGTCCAGCAACCGGCGCGCGTAATGCGGCTCCAGCCGGCCGGGCGCGTTGCGCATGGTCTCCAGGTAGAAGTCGTGCACGCGTGCCTGGTTCAGCACGACGTGGGGGAACTCGGACAGGCCGTCCTCCGTGTCCTGCACCCGGCCATGCCGCACGATGGAGCCGGGCTGCTTCTCGTCGGGCTTCCAGAAGGTGACCTCGTTGATCCAGCAGGCCTCCTTCATCACGCGCTCGGCGAAGTTGAAGGCCTCGAACATCTCCATGGTCCTGCAGGCGATGCCGTCCGCCTGCCCCAGCTGCAAGGGCCCGTCCTTCTGCTCGACGATGCAGGTCGTGATGTCGGGGAATGCGGCGAGTTGCGCCGCGAGCGTGAGGCCGGCCGGGCCGCAGCCCACGATCAGCACGTCGACCTGGGGCGGGACGGCATCGGTGTGCGGCGTCGCTGACGCGGCGGCCTCGCACAGGTGGGGATCGCCGGGCCTGAAGCCGTCCAGGTGGAATTGCATCGCTACGCTCCTCGCGGTGGAATGATAAGTATACATATCAGTTGGACGGTGGCAAGCGCTTGGGCACGCGGTCATCAGGGTCACTGCCGCACGGAGCCCGGGCACACGGGCGGCAGCAGATCCGCGCCGGCAAGGCGCGGCACGACACTTGAGCCGCTGGCCGCTCCTGCGGCAAACTGCGCCGCATGACGCGATCCAGGCGCGGACGCTTCCTCCTGCGGACGACCCTCGTGCTGGCCGTGCTGCTGGCCGCCCTCGCCGCGGCGGGGTGGGCCGTGTTGTCCCAACCCCAGTTCGGCGCGCCCATGACCGGCGCTCGCCTGCAGCGGGCGCTCGCGAACCCCCAGTACAGGGACGGCCGCTTCGTCAACCTGGAACCCGAGACGCCCACCAGCACCGCATCCCTGGGCAACTACATCGTGCGGCAGTTCTCCGGCGACGAGGTGCGCGAGCCACCGGCGCCGCTGCCCGTGATGGCCGTCGACCCGGCGGCGCTGGCGGCACCGCCCGCGGCCAGCGGGTTGCGCGCGTTCTGGATCGGCCATGCCAGCACCTACGTGGAGATCGACGGCCTGCGCATGCTGCTGGACCCGGTCTTCGCCGAACGCGTCTCACCCTTGCCGGTCGGGCCACGGCGCTTCCATCCGCCGCCCGTCGCGCTGGCGGCCCTGCCGCGGATCGACGCCGTCCTCGTCTCGCACGATCACTACGACCACCTGGACATGGACACGGTGCGCCACCTCGCGCAGCGCGGGTCGCGCTTCTTCGTGCCGCTGGGCGTAGGCGCGCACCTGGAACGCTGGGGCGTGCCGGTTGCGCAGATCGAGGAACTGGAGTGGTGGCAGGAGCGCAGGCTGGGGAGCGTGCGCATCGTGTCCACGCCCACGCGCCACTACTCGGGCCGTGGCCTGGGCAACCGCAGTTCCACGCTCTGGTCCAGCTGGTCGGTCCTCGGCCCGCGGCACCGCTTCTTCTACAGCGGCGACACCGGTCATGCGAAAGTATTCCAGCAGATCGGCGCCCGCCTGGGCCCCTTCGACATGGCCTTCGTCAAGATCGGCGCCTACGGCCCCGGCCAGTCCTGGATCGACATCCACATGACGCCCGAGCAGGCCGTGCAGGTGCACCGCGACGTGCGTGCGCGGCGCATGTTTCCCGTGCACTGGTCCACCTTCAACCTGGCGTACCACGACTGGGACGAGCCCATCCGCCGCACCGTGTCGGAGGCGGCGCGCGCGGGCATCGAGCTGGTCACGCCGCGCCTGGGCGAATGGGTGGACGCGGACCGGCCGTTCCAGTCCACGCATTGGTGGGACACTGTGCGCCCACACAAGGAGTGACGATGGAAATGCGCAACCTGGGCCGCAGCGGCCTGAAGGTCCCGGCCCTGTGCCTGGGGGCCATGATGTTCGGCGACCAGGCGGACGAGCAGACCTCGCTGCGCATCATCGGCAAGGCGCGCGAGGCGGGCGTGAACTTCATCGACACCGCCGACGTCTACGCGAGCGGCCGGTCGGAGGAGATCGTCGGCCGCGCGATCCAGGCGGACCGCGACGCGTGGGTGCTTGCCACCAAAGGGGGTTCGCCGCGGCCCGGCCCCATCCCCTCCGGATCCTCGCGCCACTACCTGCTGCACGCGCTGGAACAGAGCCTGCGCCGCCTGGGCACGGACCACGTCGACCTGTACTACCTGCACCGCGACGACGCCACGGTGCCGCTGGAAGAAACCGTGCGCGCGATCGCGGACATGGTGCGCCAGGGCAAGATCCGCTACTTCGGCGTCTCGAATTTCCGCGCCTGGCGCATCGCCGAGGTCGTGCGGCTGTGCGACGAGGCGGGCATCGACCGGCCCGCCGCCTGCCAGCCGCAGTACAACGCCATGAACCGGATGCCCGAGTCGGAGCTGCTGCCGGCCTGCGGCTACTACGGCATCGGCGTGGTGCCGTACAGCCCGCTCGCGCGCGGCGTGCTGACGGCCAAGTACGCAAGCGTCGACCAGTTGCCCGAGGGCAGCCGTGCCGCGCGCAAGGACCGGCGCATCCTGCAGACGGAGCTGCGACCCGAGTCCATCGCGCTGGCGCAGAAGATCCAGGCGCATGCGCAGGCGCGCGGCAGCACGGCGTCGCACTTCGCGCTGAACTGGGTGTTGAACAACGCGCTGGTGAGTTCCGTCATCGCCGGTCCGCGCACGCCGGAACAGTGGGACGACTACCTCGCAGCGCTGGGTCAGCCCTTCACGGCCGAAGACGAAGCGCTGGTCGACGGCCTGGTGCCCCCCGGCCATCCGTCCACGCCCGGATTCACCGACCCGGTGTACCCCGTGACCGGCCGGGTGCCGCGCGGGCCCCGCGCCGGCTGAGCCCGATCAGTTCGTGCCCGGAGGCGCCGAGGCAACCGGCATTTCCAGGGGCGGCACGCCCCCCACCAGCGGCAGCCGGAACAGGAACTCGGAGCCCTTGCCGAGGCCCGGGCTCTTGGCCTGCACGGTGCCGCCGTGCAGCTCCACGATCTGCCGCACCAGCGCCAGGCCCACGCCGATGCCGCCCTGGCGCAGCTCCTTGCCCTCCGGCGCCTGGGAGAACAGCTCGAAGAGCCTGGGCAGGACCGGCGGGAAGATGCCGATGCCGGTGTCCTGCACCCGGCACAGCACCTCGTTGCCTTCGGCGCTCGCGGTCACCCACACCGAGCCGCCCTGCTTGTTGTACTTGATGGCGTTGTGCAGCAGGTTGGTGACCACCTGCCGGATGCGCGCCGCGTCCACGCGCACCATCAGCGGACCCGCGGGCATGATGACTTCGAGGGCGACGTCCTTGAGCGCCGCGCGGTCCCGCATGCCGGCGGTACAGTCCTTCAGGAGCTCGCGCAGGTCGAGCTCCTGCAGTTCCAGTTCCACCCGGCCCAGCTCCAGGCGGGCGATGTCCATCAGGTCGTCGGCCAGCCGCTTCAGGACCGAGACCTGGTCGCGCAACTGGTCGGACACCTTGCGCAGGCGGTCGTCCGTGGACAGGCGGGTGATGATCATCTGCAGGTTGCTCAGCACGGCCAGCGGATTGCGGATCTCGTGCCCCAGCGTGCGCAGGAAGGTGTGGGTCTGGTCGCGTGCGTCGCCGAGCTCCGCCACCTTGTTCTCCATGCGCTCCAGCTGCGTGCGCTGGTCCGTCACGTCGCGCAGGATCTTCACGAAGCCGAGGATCTGGCGGTCGGGGTCGCGCACCGCCGTGACCGTTCCCGTCACCCAGATGCGCGTGCCGTCCTTGCGCACGTGCCAGCGCGAGTCCTCGGAGTAGCGGTCTTCCGCCGCGACGTGCAGCTCGAACCCTGGATAGCCGCTGGTCTGGTCCTCGCCCGTGAAGATGAGGGCGACGTGGCGGCCGATCGCCTCCTCGGCGGCGTACCCGAGGATGCGCTCGGCCGCTCCGCGCCAGCCGGTGATCACGCCGGCCTTGTCCAGCACCAGGATGGCGTGGTCGCCGGCCTGCCTCGACCAGAGGTTGAGCAGCATGTCGGTCTCCGCCTCGCGAAGGCCGGATTGCGGGGGATTCGCGTCCATGACCACGATGCTAGAACGGCCGCAACTTTCCGTGTTGCGGCGACGGCCGCCCCGTCAGTCCGTCAACAGCCGCGCCTTGGCGGTGCGGCCCTTGATGCGCCCCTGGTTCAGCCGTGCGGCCACCTCGCCGGCAATGCTGCGCTCCACGGCCACGTAGGTGGCGAATTCGTTGATGTCGATCTTGCCGATCTGCTCGCGCGTGTAGCCCAGGTCCGCCGTCAGCGCGCCCAGCACGTCGCCGGGCCGGATCTTCTCCTTGCGCCCGCCCTGGATGTGGATGGTCGCCATCGCCGGCAGCAGGCGGCCGCCCGGTGCCGGCGTGAGTTCCGCCAGCGTGTGCCAGGCCGACTCGCGCCCCTGCAGCTGCTCGATGCGGCCCACCGAGCCCATCTCGTCCAGGCTCGCGAGGCTCAGCGCCAGGCCGGTTTCGCCGGCGCGGCCGGTGCGGCCGATGCGGTGCACGTGGATTTCCGGGTCGGGCGTCACGTCCACGTTGATCACCGCGCCCAGGCCGGCCACGTCCAGGCCGCGGGCGGCCACGTCGGTGGCCACCAGCACCGAGCAGCTGCCGTTGGCGAAGCGCACCAGCACCTGGTCGCGGTCGCGCTGCTCCAGGTCGCCGTGCAGCGCGAGCGCGCTGTAGCCCTGCGCCTGCAGCAGCTCGACCAGCTCGCGGCAGCGTGCCTTGGTGTTGCAGAAGGCCAGCGTGCTCGCCGGCCGGAAGTGGTCCAGCAGGCGCGCCACCGTGGGCAGCCGCTGCGATTCGCCCACCTCGTACCAGCGCTGCCGGATCTGCTCGCCCGCATGCTGGGCTTCGACCTTGACGGTGACCGGATCGCGCAGGAACTGCGCCGCGATCCTGGCGATGCCTTCGGGGTAGGTGGCCGAGAACAGCAGTGTCTGGCGCTCGCGCGGACACTGCCGCGCCACCTTGGCGATGTCGTCGACGAAGCCCATGTCCAGCATGCGGTCCGCTTCGTCGAGCACCAGGGTGTTGAGCGCCTCGAGCTGCAGGTTGCCGCGTTCGAGGTGATCGAGCACGCGGCCCGGCGTGCCGACGGCGACGTGGGCGCCGTACTCCAGGCTGGCGCTCTGCCCGCGCAGGGGCACGCCGCCCGCCAGCGTGATGACCTTGATGTTGTCCTCCGCGCGCGCCAGGCGCCGGATCTCGGTGGTGACCTGGTCGGCGAGCTCGCGCGTGGGGCACAGCACGAGGGCCTGCACGGCGAAGCGGCGCGCGTCCAGCCTGGCCAGCAGGGACAGCGCGAAGGCCGCGGTCTTGCCGCTGCCGGTCTTGGCCTGGGCGACCAGGTCCTTGCCCGCCAGGGCGCTCGGCAGGCTGGCGGCCTGGATCGCCGTCATCTCGCGGTAGCCGAGCCGGCGCAGGTTCTCCAGGGTGGCGGGAGGAAGGGAAAGCGTTTCGAAACTTGCGGTGGGTGCCTGGGACATGGCCGCATCATTCCACAGCGCTCCGGCGGACAATGCGTCCTCCACCGATTCCCCGAATACCCCGTGAGACCCTCCTCCCCCTGGCCCGGCAAGATCATGGCGCTGCTGCGCGCCGGCAACCCGGCCGCCGCGGTCGCGCAGATCCGCGTGGCGCCCACGGTCCGCGACCTGCGGGCGCTGGAAAAAGCGATCGCCGAGGCCCGGCTGGCCGGGCGCTGGCGCGACGTCGATGCGGCCATCGCCGAGAGCCTGCAGGCGCTTTCCGCGCCGAGGCTGCACCGGTCGCCATGACCGGACCGGGGAGCGTGAAAAGGCCGTCCGGGGCGAGCGTCCTCTGGAAGTACCTGCGGGCCCAGCGCCGGCTCGCGCTGGGCGCCCTGCTGCTGGCCGCTGCCAGCCAGGTGCTGGCACTGCTGGACCCGATCATCTTCGGCTGGCTGGTGGACGGCTACGCCAACCAGCGCGGCGTGAAGGCCGACGCCGACCTGGTGGACGGTGCCCTGCGGCTGCTGGCGCTCGCCCTGGGCGTGGCGCTGGCCTCCCGCGCCTGCAAGGCCATGCAGGACTACGTGACGCGCCTGGTGGTGCAGCGCATAGGCACCGAGATCTTCAACGACGGCCTGCGCCAGACGCTGCGGCTGAACTACCAGGAGTTCGAGCATGGCAGCAGCGGCGAGACGCTGGACCTGCTGCTGCGGGTGCGGCGCGACACCGAGCGCTTCATCAACACCTTCATCAACGTGCTGTTCGCGTCGGTGATCGGGCTGGCCTTCCTGCTCTGGTACGCGGTCACCAAGACCTGGCTGCTGGTGCCCGTGTTCCTCGTCGGCCTGCTCGTGCTCGGCGGCCTGTCCGGGCTTCTCAGCCGGCAGATCCGTTCGCAGCAGCGCGCGCTGAACCGCGAGACGACGCGCAACGCCGGCTTCATCACCGAAAGCCTGCGCAACGTGGCGCTGATCAAGAGCCTGGGCCTGACCTTCCGCGAGATCCGCCGGCTGGAAGCGCAGACGGAAGCGATCTTCGCGCTGGAGATGCGCAAGGTCAGGCGCATCCGCTGGCTGTCCTTCCTGCAGGGGGCGACGCTGAGCGTGCTCAAGCTGTCGGTGCTGTTCACGCTGCTGTGGCTCATCTTCCGCGACATGCTGTCCACGGGCGAGCTCATCGCCATGCAGTTCATCTCCGTCGGCATCCTGGCGCCGCTGCAGGAACTCGGCACCGTGATCCTGGCGTGGCGCGAAGCCAGTGCGTCGATGGCCAACTTCGCGGAGCTGATGGCCAAGCCGGTGGACCAGCGGCCCAAGGACGCCGTCCACATCGGCCCGATCGAGTCCCTGCGCTTCCAGGACGTCGTGTTCCGGCACCGCGGCGCCGAGGAGAACGCGCTGGACGGCGTGAGCTTCGCCGCGCGCCAGGGCGAGACCATCGCCTTCGTCGGCCCTTCGGGCTCGGGCAAGTCGACGCTGGTGAAGTTGCTGCTCGGGCTGTACCGGCAGTCCGCCGGCGAGGTGCTGTTCAACGAGGTCAGCACCCGGCGCCTGCGCTACAACGAGGCGCGCCGGCAGGTCGGCTACGTGACGCAGGAGACCACCCTGTTCGCCGGCACGGTGCGGGAGAACATGCTGTTCGTGCGCACCGATGCCAGCGACGCGCAGATCCTGCAGGCGATCGAGCAGGCCCAGGCGGCGCCCCTGCTGCAGCGGCTGCCGCAAGGCCTGGACACCGTGATCGGCGAATCCGGCATGCGCCTGTCGGGCGGCGAGCGCCAGCGCCTGTCGATCGCCCGTGCCCTGCTGCGCGAGCCCCGGCTGCTGGTCTTCGACGAGGCGACCTCGGCGCTGGATTCGCTGACCGAGCGCCACGTGACGGAGACGGTGCGGCGCATCTCGGAGCGCCGCACGCAGATCACGCTGCTGATCGCGCACCGCCTCTCGACGGTGCTGCATGCGGACACCATTTACGTACTGGAACGTGGCCGCATCGTGGAACAAGGCTCGCACGCCGAACTGGTGGCCCTCAAGGGCCTGTACTACGCGATGTGGCGCCAGCAGATCGGCGAGCGGCCGCTGCCCCTGGCGGCGGAGACGGAGGACGACGACGAAGCGGCGGAGCAGGACGGGCCGCTGGAAGAGGTGTCCTCCGTGGCGCCCACCGACCCCGTGCGCTAGCGGACGGCGGCGGTGAGGGAGGCCGTGAGCTGCCTGGCCGACTTCGCGCTGGCGGCCTTGCCGGTGATGGCCAGGGCCAGCGGATGGCGCAGCATGCGCTCGAACACGAGCCGCACTTCCTCGGCGCCGATGCTGTCGATCATCGCCACCGCATCTGCTGTCGGAACCACGGCGCCGCTGGCGAACAGTTCCTCGACCGCCTGCTCCATCGTCGCGTAGGTCCGCTCGGAGGCACGCACGCGCGACACCGTCAGCTGGTTCTTGGCCCGCTCCAGGTGGACGGGGTCGATGTTGGTCGCGTGTGCGCGCAGCAGCCCGCCGGTGGCGCCCATCAGCGCGTCGAGCTTGTCCGGCGTGGTGACCGCATGGACCACGAAGCTGCCCCACACGTCGCCGCTTTCCATCGTGGAATGCGCGGTATAGGCCAGGCCCATCTGCTCGCGGATGGTGTCCACGAAGGGAGCGGACATGCCGCCCCCGAACACGTTGGCGGCCAGCGATGCGGCCAGGCGCCAGCGTTGCTGCGGAATTTCGCCGGCGCTGTCCGGTGCGAGCGGATAGCCCATGTTCAGGAACACCTGGGACACCTGCGTGAAGCGCCGTGCCGTGGCGCTGCCGACGTACCTGGCCGGCGTGACGGGCCGGGCATCGTCCCCGCAGGCGCGCATGCCGGCGAAGAGTTCGGCCGCGAGCGCCAGCAGCGCCTGCACGTCGAAGTTCCCGGCCGCCGCGACGATGGTGTTTTCGGCGACGTAATGCGAGCGCACGTGGGCGACCAGGTCCTGCCGGGTGAAGCCCTCGATGTTCTTCACTGTGCCGATGACGGGCATGCCCATGGGGTGGTCGCCCCAGATCGCGCGGTCCAGCAGCTCGCTGGAGCTTTCCTCGGGGTCCTCCTCGTACTCGATCGCCTCCTGCCGGATCACCTCCAGCTCGCGCTTGAGCTCCTGCTCGGGGAAGGTGCTGTCCAGGACGATGTCCGCCGTCATGCGCAGGAACTGCTCCGCATGCCGGCCCAGCCCGGTCATGAAATAGCCGGTCATGTTCTTGCTGGTGAAGGCGTTCACGTCCGCCCCCAGCCGCTCGGCATCGAGGTTGATCTGCTGCACGGTGCGCGTGCTGGTTCCCTTGAAGGCCATGTGCTCCAGCACGTGGCTGATGCCGTTGCTCTCCGGCGTCTCGTCGCGCGAGCCGACGCGCAGGAACACGCCGACGCTCGCGCTCTGCACGTGCGGCATGGGGATGGCCAGCAGCCTGACGCCATTGGCCAGCGTGCGGAGGACGGGCGCGCCCGCCGCCAGCAACCCGGACTGCATCGGTCCCATGCTCACCGGCCTTCCTGCTGCTGCAGCCGGACGCCGACGCCGTAGAGCGCCAGCAGGCCCAGCACGTGCCCGATGGCGACGCCGGGCTCCCCTGCTTCGATGCGCCCGATCGTCTGCACGTGCACCCCCAGCCGCGCGGCCGCGGCGGCCTGGCCTTCGCCGGCGGCGGTGCGGGCGTGCCTGGCGGCCGCGCCCAGGTCCTTGATGGCTTGCAGGGCGGGGTCGGCGATGTCCGCCGAGATGCGCTTTCCTTGGGGCATGGGGGGATTGTGCCTAGCCTGCGGGAACGTCCAGGTGGCGCCGGTTCCACACGGCCCGCAGGCCCTCCACGGCGAGGAGGAAGATGGCCGACCAGATTGCGGCATAGGTGGCCCATTGCGCCGGCGCGATGCGCTCTCCCAGGAGCAGGGCCACCACCACCAGCAACACGGGCTCGACGTAGCTCAGGAGGCCGAACAGCGCCAGGTTGAGGCGGTGGCTGGCAAGGAACATGCAGGCCAGCCCGGCCGAACTGATGAAGCCGAGGCCGAGCACCAGCAGCCAGAGGACGGCGCCATGCGCATCCGGGGAGCGCTCATGGCCTCCCGCCGCCACGAAGGCGAGCCCCACCGGGATGTTCAGCGCCAGGTCGACCCACATCCCGCCGAGGTTGTTGGTCCGGAGCATGCGTCGCAGCACGAAGTACAGCGGATACCCCAGGCAGACGACGAACACCGGCCAGGAAACGCGGGGCGCGAACAGCAGCTCGTTGGCCACGCCGACCGCGGCCAGGCCACACGCCAGTGCCTGCAGGCGCGTGATCCTTTCCCGGAAGACGAAGCGGCCGGTGAGCACCATCGCCAGCGGCAGCAGGAAGTAGCCGAGCGACACGTCCAGCCCGTAGCCGTGGATGGGTGCCCACATGAACAGCCACAGCTGGATGCCGAGGAGGAAGGCGGAAAGCAGGAGCGCCGCCAGCAGCGCCGGCCGGCCACGCACCCTGCGCCAGATGGCGACCACGTCACCCCAATGGCGCGTCCAGGCAAGGTAGGCCCCCAGGAACGGCGCGGTCAGCAGGATGCGCCAGCCGTAGATCTGCTGCGCGTCGAGCGGCTCGAGCAGCGTGACGTAGAAGTACATCGACGCGAACAGCGCCGACGCGGCGAGCGAGTAGCCCACGCCTGCGCGGTGGTCGGGGGGGCCGCCCCTCA
This sequence comes from Ramlibacter sp. G4-7, assembly GCF_057784995.1. NCBI lineage: Bacteria > Pseudomonadati > Pseudomonadota > Betaproteobacteria > Burkholderiales > Comamonadaceae > Ramlibacter > Ramlibacter sp. G4-7. The sequence goes on along the minus strand of NZ_JBYNTT010000013.1, from coordinate 132,704 downwards.
TGCGCGCTTCAGGACGCGCGCGTCCTGCGCGTGGCAGGCGCACCCGTGCAGCGCCGCAGCGCTCGACTCACCGATCTTCATCCCAACCCTTTTGCTCGACCCTGTCCCTGCTCCAGCAGTTTCCAATGCTTCCTCGTTTGCCAAAGCCCTACGCCCTGTCCGCGCACTCCTGCCCCCGGATGCCGGCACTGTCGGGCGCGCGGATGGGGTGAATCGTCGCACGGATGAGGAAATGTCCTCCGGGAATCCCTGTACCCCGGCGATGCAGGACGCGTGGCAGTGTGCGAGGTGGCAATCCCGCCGTGCAAACAAGGACGCCACGATGAACACCACCAAGAGACTGCTTCTCGCTGCGGCTGCGACCCTCGCCCTCGGCGCATGCTCGAACATGATGGGGGCCATGGGCATGGGCGGCACGCGCCTGGGCGGCACGCTGACGGGCGCGCAGGAAGTTCCGCCGGCGAATACCGCGGGCACCGGGACGCTCGATGCGACCTTCGACAAGGGCACGCGCCGGCTCGCCTACACGGTCACCTACAGCGGCCTGAGCGGACCGGCGACAGGGGCGCACTTCCACGGCCCCGCCGCGCCGGGCACGAACGCCGGCGTGGTGGTGCCCTTCGCCAATGCGGCCAGCCCGATCAAGGGCGAGGCCACGCTGACCGAGGCGCAAGCCGCGGACCTGCTGGCCGGCCGCTGGTACGTCAACGTGCACACCGCCGCGCACCCGGGCGGCGAAATCCGCGCCCAGGTCGTATCGCGCTGAACAGGCCGGCGACGTCGCGCGTGGCGCCGTCGGGCGAACAGGTGCGGGCAGTGCGTTCGGGGCCACGGACGCCTCGCCCGCGCGGCGGTGAGCGAAAGCGCGTGGCACAGGGAACTTCCGCCAGGCGCTAAGCTCAGCCATTGAACCCCTGTTCGCCACGCATGCCCGGACCCCTCCTTCCCACCCGCCGCCGCTTCGTTTCCTTCGCCGCCGCTGCTTCGGTCCTCGCCGCGCTGTCGGCCACCACCCGAAGCGCCTTCGCCGCAACGGGCGCCCGACCGGGCCGCATGCCCGTGATCTTCGTCGGCCACGGCAGCCCCATGAATGCCATCTCCGACAACGCGTTCACGCGCCGGCTGCGCACCTGGGGGGCCGAACTTCCGCGGCCGGCCGCGATCCTCGCGGTGTCAGCGCATTGGCAAACCCCGGGGTCGACCCTGGTCGACGTCCAGCCGCAGCCGCCGACGATCCACGACTTCGGCGGGTTTCCCCAGGCCCTGCACGACATGCGCTATCCGGCGCCGGGCGCGCCGGCCGTGGCAAGACGCGCGCTCGAAGCAGTGGCGCCGCTGCGTGCGCGCGCCGCAGACGACTGGGGCCTCGACCACGGCACCTGGACGGTGCTGCATCACCTGTTCCCGGGCGCCGACGTGCCGGTCTTCCAGATGTCGATCGACTACGACCGGCCGGCCGACTTCCACTACGCGCTGGGACGCCGGCTCGCGCGCCTGCGGGACGACGGCGTCCTGATCATGGGCAGCGGCAACGTGGTCCACAACCTGCGGGCGACGCAGCGCGGCGCGCCGGAAGCGCAGCGCGCGACCGCCGGCTGGGCGCAGTCCTTCGACGACGCGCTGCGGCTGGCGCTGGAAGTTCGCGACGACAAGGCGCTCGTGGCCTACGAGCGCCTCGACGCGGGCGCACGCATGGCGGTCCCGACCCCCGACCACTACTGGCCGTTCCTCTATGCGCTGGGCGCCTCGGACCGTTCCGACGCGCTGAAGACCGCGTACGCCTCGTTCCAGTCCGGCACGCTCAGCATGCGCTGCGTGCAGTTCGGCTAGTTCGCCGGCGCCGGATCCCACGCCTTGGGGCTACGCAACCCCGTGCTTCCGCGCCCGCGACGTGACACCGATGCGCTGTGCGGCTACTGCTTCTTGTAGCCGATCGCGGCGATGAGGCGCCCCCAGCCCGCGTTCGCGTCGCGGATGGTGTCCGTGAACTCCGCCGGACCCGCCCACCGCGGCTCCACGCCGCCCGTGCGGAATTCGCCCTGCACCTGCGGCATCGCCATCACCGTCCGTGTTGCCTCGGCGATCTGCGCCACCACCGCCGGCGGCATCTGCGCCGGCCCGAGCAGGCCCAGCGAGGTGTCGATGTCCATGCCCTGGATGCCGAGCTCCGACATCGTCCTGAGCTCCGGGAACAGCTCGCTGCGCCGCGGCGCGACCACGCCGAGCAAGCGCACCTCGCCCGAACGCGCAAGCGCCTGGGCGGCGGAGGACGAGGCGAACTGCAGGTGCACGCGGCCGGCGAGGAAGTCCTTCGCCACGTCGCTCGCGCCCTTGTAGGGCACGTGGACGATGTCGATGCCCGCCTGGCGGGCCAGCATCTGGCCGAAGACATGCGCCGACGTGCCAATGCCCTGCGACACGTAGTTCAGTTCGCCCGGGTTCTTCTTCGCATAGGCCACCATCTCGGCGAAGGTGGTCGCCGGAATCGACTTGTGCAGGACCAGCACGGTGGGCCCGAGGGCGCACTGCGCCACGGGGGTGAAGTCGCGCAGCGGTTCGTACTTCACGGCCAGCATGGTGTGCGGCAGTTGCACGATGGTCGACGCAGGCGTGTACATCAGCGTGTGGCCGTCGGGCGCGGATCGCACGAGTTCGTTCGCCCCGATCATGGTGCCGGCGCCGGCGCGGTTGTCGACGACGACCGGCACGCCCAGCAAGGGCGCCAGGTGCTGCCCCAGCAGCCGCGCCTGCAGGTCGGTCCCACCGCCGGCCGGATAGCCGACGATCAGCCGGACCGGCCTGCCGGCCACCGGAAACGCCAGCGCCGGCAGCGCCAGCGACAAGGCGGACGCCGCCACGAACTGCCTGCGGTTCAACCCCCGATTTCCCATCGTCCCTCTCCCGGTTTTCGCCTCAATCGATCGTCATGCCCGTTTCGCGGATCAGCGAGCTCCAGCGGGCACGCTCCGCGGCCAGCTTGGCCTTGTACTCCGCCGGCGTGCCGCCGATCGGCTCCAGCCCCATCTGGTGCAGGCGCTGCACCACCGCCGGAACGGCCAGCGCTTCGGTGAACGCCACGGCGAGTTCGTTGACGGCGGCCGCCGGCGTCCCGCCCTTGGCGAACAGCCCGAAGGAAGTGACGGCAATGAAGCTCGGGTAGCCCAGCTCGACGAAGGTCGGGATGTCCGGCGCCAGCGGCGAGCGCGCTTCGCTCGCGACCGCCAGGATGCGCAGCTTGCCCGCCCGGTGGTCGGCCAGGTAGTCCGGCATGATCGACGCGCTGGCCGGGATCTGGTTGCCCAGCAGGTCGGCCAGCAGCGGCGACCCGCCCTTGTAAGGCACGTGCTGCACGTCGACGTTGAGCGTCTTGCGGATCTGGTAGACCAGCAGCGATGCCAGCCCGGCGGGGCTCGGCGTGCCGATGGAACGCGCGCTGGGGTCCTTGCGGATGTGCGCGATGTACTCGGCGAAATTCGACAGCCCCGACGCGCTGTTGACCGTGATGGCATGCGGGGCGGCCGCGGCGTTGCACACCGGGGTGAGGTCCTGGTCCGAGTCGAAGGCCGGCTTCTTGGTGAACAGCGGCAGCAGCGAGATGGCGGAACTCGGCGCCATCAGCACCGCCGAACCATCGGCGTCGAAGGTGCGCAGGTAGTTCACCGCCACCGCGCCGCCGCCACCCGGCTTGGACTCGACCACCACCGTTCGGTTCAGCCTGGCGCGCACCTGCTCGCCGAGCACGCGTGCCAGCACGTCGGAAGACGTGCCGGGAGGCACGGTCAGCACGATGGTCAGCCGCTTCGCCTGTGCCGGGGCGATGGCGGGAAAGCCGGCGATCGTTGCCGCGCCGAGGGCGGCGACCAGCCGCCGGCGACGTGGGTTGATGACCGAGGGGGACAGCGGCGCGTGCATGGAAGACTCCAGGTTCGGGTGCTCGTGGATCACGGTTCGCCGTGTTTCGTCAGGGCCAGCTGGCGGGCGCCGAATTCATGCACCTTCTCCGGCCGCAAGGTGCGGTACACGGGCGCGACGGTGCGGTCCTCGTCGACCAGGGTGATCCGGTCGATCTCCAGCAGGTCTTCGGCCGTGAAGCGGATGTCCAGCGCGCGCACGTTCGCCTGCAGCATCGCCGGCGTGTCGGCGCCCGCGATCACGGTGAACATCGCCGGCCGGTTCAGCATCCAGGCCAGCGCCATCTGCGCCAGCGTCCAGCCACGTGCGCGGGCGAAGGCCGCCAGCTTTTCCTGCACGTCCCAGTTGCGCTCGGTCTGCCAGGCCGACGTCGACGGGCTGGTCGCGGCGCGCGTCCCCGCGGGCACCGGTGCGCCGCGCTGGTAGGCCTCGGCGAGCATGCCGCCGGCGAGCGGAAAGTAAGACGTCATGCCGATGCCGTACTTCACGCAGAAGGGCTCCAGCCGGCGCTCGGCATCGCGATACAGCAGGTTGTAGAAATCCTGCGTGGAAACGAAGCGGGCCAGTCCCTCGTTCTTCGCGATGAAGACGGCTTCGCACAGCTCCCATTCGAACAGGTTCGAGGCACCGATGTAGCGGACCTTGCCGGCGCGCACCAGGTCGTCCAGGGCGCGCAGCGTCTCCTCGATCGGCGTCCTGCGGTCCGGCCAGTGCAGCTGGTACAGATCGATGTAGTCGGTCTTCAGCCGCCGCAGGCTGCCTTCGCAGGCGCGCACGATGGAGATGCGCGAGGCGCCGACGTCGTTGGGTCCGTCGGCCATGCGGTTGCCGAACTTCGTGGCGATGAGGGCGTCGCGCCTGCGCCCGCCCTCCAGCGCGGCGCCCAGCATCTCTTCCGACTTGCCGATGCCATAGCTGTTGGCGGTGTCGAAGTAGTTGATGCCCAGGTCCATCGCGGCGTGCACGACATCCTGGGCGCGTGCCGCGTCCAGGAAGGTGCCGAAGGGGTAGCAGCCCACTCCGATGGCGGATGCGCGCAGGCCCGAGGAACCCACGTTGCGGTACTGCATCCCGTGGGTAGTTGGCCTGGCCGTGAGGCCGATGGCCGTGACGCGGCCGTCGGTGCCGGCTTGCCGGGGATCGTTCAATGGTGTCTCCATGCGTGCGGTCTTGCGCCGCGCCCTGTTGGGGGTGCCCCATGGTGGCGGCGGCGACTGGCTGGCGTCAATTGAAAAAATGGCGGCGGCGGTGAACCTGCGGTTAACCCGGGCGGTTTTTGCGTAGCATCGGCGCATGGGCATGAACCTGCGGCAGATGGAGGTGTTCCGGGCGGTGATGCTCTCGGGCGGGGTCAACAGCGCGGCCACGCTGCTGCACGTCTCGCCGCCGGCCATCAGCAAGGTGCTGGCGCAGGCCGCCAGGGTCAGCGGCCTGGTGCTCTTCGAGCGCGTGGGCGGCCGGCTCATTCCCACGCCGGAGGCCCAGCAGTTGTACGAGCAGATCGACAAGCTGTGGCAGGGCGTGGAAGCCGTGCGGGACACCAGCCGTGAGCTGGCCGAGCCGCAACGCGCCACGCTGCGCGTGGTGTGCACCGCCAGCCTCGCGCCCTTCCTGGTGTCGCGCACGGTGGCGCAGCTGTACACGCGGATTCCCAGGCTGCAGTGCCGCGTGCGCGTGGTGGCGCCGGATGTGGCCAACCAGCAGCTGCTGCAGCGAGAGTCGCACCTGGGCATCGTGCTCGGACCGCACGATCATCCCAACCTGGCCACGGTCAAGAGCTACAGCTGCGGGCTGGCTTGCGTGATGCGCAGCGACCATGCGCTCGCGCGCAAGAAGCGGGTGGCGCCCGCCGATCTCGTCGGCGAACGCGTGATCTCGTCGCCGGAGGCCACGCCCTTCGGGCAGACGCTCCGGCGGGCCTTCGGCAGCGACGGCGCCTCGATGCACCAGGACCTCGACTGCACCAGTTCCACCACCGCCTGCTGGTTCGCGCAGGCGGGCGTCGGGGTGGCCGTGGTCGACCAGGCGTCCATCGCGGGCGGCCTGCTGGCCGGCCTGGAGGTGCGCCCCTTCCAGTCCAACGAAAAACTGGAAGTGCGGGTCATCCGCAACCGCTACCGGCCGATGTCGGTCACCGAGCGCGCCTTCACGGACATTCTCGACAAGGTCTGGCGCGGCCTGAAATTCGGTTGAGGCCTAGCTGTGGAGTGTCAAGAGGTTCTTTCGAGGAATCGAAAGACGAGACACGGGAGGCATCAGGCTGATGCCGTGGTGGGGCCGGTGCCAGTTGTAGAAGTGAGTCCAGGCGGGCAAGGCCTGGCGGCGCTGCTCTGAGTTCTCGTAGGCCCGACCGTAGGCCCATTCGCGCAGTGCCGATTGGATGAACCGCTCGGCCTTGCCATTAGTCTGAGGGCGGTAGGCCCGGGTGAATTTCTGGGTGATGCCCAGCTCCAGGCAAGCCTCAGAGAACAGCGCCGAGTGGAACGACATCCCGTTGTCGGTGAGCACGCGCTGGATTGGCACCCCCCAGTTATTGAACTGGCACACGGCTGCGCGCAAGAAGGCCGCGGCACTGTGCCGACTCTCGTCCGGATAGACCTCGGTGAAGGCCGTACGGCTATGGTCGTCCACGGCCACGAACACATAGTCCCAGCCGATCCGGCGGGCGCGCTGCGTACGGTTGCCGGTAATTCTGTGGCCCACCTTGTCAAAGCGTCCGAGTTTCTTGATGTCGATGTGCAGCAGCTCCCCGGGATGTTCACGCTCGTAGCGTTGCACGGGTTCGCAAGGGCCCAGATCGCTCAGGCGTGACAACCCGGCGCGGCGCAGCACTCGGCTGACCGTAGCCTTGGACACGCCCATGTAAGAGGCGATGCGCGCTTGCAGGAACAGCTTGCGGCGCAACTCCACGATTGCCAGAGCCACGTGCGGCGCGATCGAGCGGGGAGACTTCTCGGGCCTGGACGACTTGTCCAGCAAGCCGGCCGCGCCGTCGGCCAGATAGCGGCCCAGCCACTTGCGCGCAGTCACGGCGCTGACGCCATGCTTGGCAGCAGCCTCTGAGGCAGAAAAGCCGCTCTCGGCGATGTCTTGAACCATCTCCAGGCGACGAAGGTACGTCAATCGGGCATTCTTATGGGTGTTCATCCGGTTTGGAAAGTTGAGTTCACTGGGGGTTTGGCGATTCCCAGTCTCTCAAAACCTCTCCGGGTGAACACCCGCAAGAACCTATTGAACCTTCACAGCTAGGGCAATCCGGCCAGCACCTTGTCCAGCGTGATCGGGAAGTCGCGCACGCGCACCCCGCAGGCGTTGTAGATGGCGTTGGCGACCGCGCCGGCGGCGCCGCTGATGCCCAGCTCGCCCAGGCCCTTGATCTTCAGCGGGTTGGCCTTGTCGTCGACCTCGGGCAGCAGCACGGCTTCGATCGCCGGGATGTCGGCGTGCACCGGCACGTGGTATTCCGCGAGGTCGTGGTTGGCGAAGAAGCCGTGGCGCGCGTCCAGCGCGGCCTCCTCGTGCAAGGCCGTGCCCACGCCCCAGATCATCCCGCCCAGCAGCTGCGAGCGGGCGGTCTTCGCGTTCAGGATCCGCCCGGCGGCGAACACGCCGAGCATGCGGCGCAGGCGCACCTCGCCGCTTTCGGTGTCCACCGTCACTTCGGCGAAGAAAGCGCCATAGGACATCTGCCGGTACTGCTTTTCCATCGTGCCGGGCTCGATCTCGCCTTCGGCCTCGATGCCCTGCGCGCCCGCCAGCCTGGCCAGCGTGGCGCTCTTGCCGCCCCCACGCACATGGCCATCGGCGAACTCGGCCTGTTCCGGCGCGATGCCCGCGGACTGCGCCAGCTTGCGGCGCAGGTTCTCGCAGGCCTCGAACAGGGCCGAGCCGGCGCTGGCCGCACCGAAGGAGCCACCCGAGCCGGCGGTCGCCGGGAAGTCGCTGTCGCCCAGTTCGACGCGCACCTTCTCCACGGGCAGCCCCATCATCTCGGCGGCGACCTGGGTGAACACGGTGTAGCTGCCCGTGCCGATGTCGGTCATGGACATGCGCGCCACCAGCACGCCGTCGCCGCCCAGGGTGACCTTGCATTTCGACTTCTGCAGCTTGTTCGAGCGCGAGGCGGACGCCATGCCCAGGCCGACGAGGAAGCGGCCTTCGCGCACTTGCGCCGGCTGCGGCTTGCGGGCCTCCCAGCCGAAGCAGCGCGCGCCTTCGCGCAGGCAGGCGACGAGCTGCCGGCTGGAATACGGCACGTGTTTTTCCGGGTCTTCGGAGGCTTCGTTGGCGATGCGCAGCTGCACCGGGTCCATGCCGAGCTTCTCGGCCAGTTCGTCCATCGCGCATTCCAGCACCGGCATGCCCACCGCCTCGCCCGGCGAGCGGCAGGAGTCGGCCACCGGCAGGTCCAGCTTCACGCGGCGCTGGCGCGTCATGCGGTGCGGCGCCGCGTACAGGGACCGCGTGGACGTGCAGACCGGCTCGAGGTAGTCGTCCAGGCGGGCCGAATGGCACCAGGCCTCGTGGCCGATCGCCTGCAGCCTGCCGTCCTGGTCGGCACCCAGCCGCACGCGCTGCACCGTGTCGGGCCGGTGGCTGGTGACGTGGAACATCTGCTGGCGCGTGAGCGCGGTCTTCACGGGCCGCCGCAGCGCCCGGGAGGCGAGCACCGCCAGGATCACGTCCGCCCAGACCGGCAGCTTGCCGCCGAAGCCGCCGCCGATGTAGCGGCTGAAGACGCGCACGTCCTCCACCGGGATCTGCAAGGTGTGCGCGATGCGCTTCTGCGCGCTTTCCAGCATCTGCGTCGAGCAGTGCACGACGACGCGCTCGCCTTCCCACCAGGCCAGCGCCGCATGCGGCTCCATCTGCGCGTGGATGTGCACGGGCGTCGTGTACTGCACGTCCACCTGCACCGCAGAGGCGGCGAAACCCGTTTCGAAGTCACCTTCCTGGCTGTCCGGCTCCTTGCCTTCGTCCTCGGGGGGCTTCTCGGCCTGCTCCAGGTGGTCGGACATCCGGTACTGGCCGGGCATGGACTCGTACTGCACCTGCACCAGCAGGCTGGCGGCCCGTGCCTGCTCCAGGGTCGCGGCCACCACGAATGCCACGGGCTGGCCGTAGTGCGGCACCACCGCATCGCCCAGCACGGGATGCGGGCGATCGAAGCGCTGGCTTTCTTCCAGGCTGAACGCCGCCTGGGCCGGCGCGTTCAGGTGCGTCATCACGTGGACGACGCCGGGCGCGCGCTCGGCCTGCGTGGTGGAGACCGACACGACGCGGCCGCAGCCGATCGCCGCTTCCACGATGTAGCCGTAGAGGGGCTGCTGCGGGGCCTCCTGCACTTCGTAGGCATAGGGCGCCGTGCCGCAGACTTTCTGCGGGCCGTCGACGCGGTCCAGGTCCAGGCCGATCAGGCCCTGCCGGTTGGCGTCGAGCGCGTTCGGCGGGGCCGGCTGGTTCATCTGCATCCTGGGTCCCCTCAGGCCGCCGCTTCGGCCAGCACGCCGGCGAGCACGCGCCGCGCCAGCGGGATCTTGAAGTCGTTGTCGCCCTGGCCGCGCGCGCCCTGCAGCGCCGCGTCGGCGGCGTCGCGGGCGGCGTCGGCCGCCGTGCGGTTCGCGAGCGCCTGCTCCGCCGCGTCCACGCGCCACGGTTTGTGGGCCAGGCCGCCGAAGGCGATGCGGCCGCTGCGCACCGTGCCGCCGGCACCCTCCACGATCGCCGCCACGGACACCAGCGCGAACGCATAGGACGCGCGGTCGCGCACCTTGCGGTACACCTGTCGTCCGGGCGGCGGCGGCGGCAGCACCACCGAGGTGATCAGCTCGCCATGGGCCAGGTTGGTGTCGACGTTGGGGGTGTCGCCGGGCAGGCGATGGAAGTCGGCGATGGGGATCACGCGCCGGCCGCCCTGCCCGTCGACCGTCTCGACCTCGGCATCCAGCACCCGCATGGCCACGGCCATGTCGGAAGGATGGGTGGCGATGCAGTGTTCGCTGGCACCCAGCACCGCGTGGTTGCGCGTGAAGCCGCCGATCGCGGAGCAACCCGAGCCGGGCGTGCGCTTGTTGCACGGCTTGCTGGGGTCGTAGAAGTAGTAGCAGCGCGTGCGCTGCAGCAGGTTGCCGCCGGTGGTGGCCTTGTTGCGCAACTGGCCCGAGGCACCGGCCAGCAGCGCGCGGCTGAGGACCGGATAACGGCTGCGCACCCGCGCATCGGCGGCCAGGTCGCTGTTGCGCACCAGCGTGCCTATGCGCAAGCCGCCTTCGGGCGTGTCCTCGATGCGGTCGAGCCCGAGGCGATTGACGTCGACCAGGTGCAGCGGCGCCTCGACCTGGATCTTCATGAGGTCCAGCAGGTTGGTGCCGCCGGCAATGAACTTCGCCGTCGGTTGCTGCGCGACGGCGCGCGCGGCTTCCTCCACGCCGCCCGCGCGCTCGTAGGTGAAAGGCTTCATGACGCCTGCCCCACTTCGCGGATGGCGTCGACGATGTTCGGGTAGGCGCTGCAGCGGCACAGGTTGCCGCTCATGCGCTCGCGGATCTCCTCGTCGCTCAGGGCCGGGGCGCCTTCGAGGTCCGCCGTCACGTGGCTGGGCATGCCGGCGCGCAGTTCCTGCAGCATGCCGGCGGCGGAGCAGATCTGCCCGGGCGTGCAATAGCCGCACTGGAAGCCATCGTGCCTGACGAAGGCGCGCTGCAGCGGATGCATGCGCCCGGGCGCGCCCAGGCCCTCGATGGTGGTGACTTCTTCGCCGTCGTGCATGACGGCCAGGGTCAGGCAGCTGTTGATGCGCCGTCCGCCCACCAGCACCGTGCAGGCGCCGCACTGGCCGTGGTCGCAGCCCTTCTTGGTGCCGGTGAGCCGCAGCTGCTCGCGCAGCGCGTCGAGCAGCGTGGTGCGGGTGTCGACCTGCAGCTCGCGAGCCTTGCCGTTGATGCTGAGGCGGACAGGCAGCACCTGCTCCGCCGGGGCGGGCAGCAGCAGCGCAGCGCCACCCGCGGCGTCCCCTTCGGGACGATCTTTTTCTGCCATGGACTCTCCCGATGGAGCGCCCAGTCTAGGGAGCCGTCATGCGACAGCGGCGCGCGATTGGCGCAGCGGGCTGTGGGCGCGGTCCTACGTTGCGCGGGGGTCAGCGGTGGGGTGCGCGGCCGGTGAGCGCGCGCGAACCCCCCGCTGCCGTCAATGCGCCTCGTCCCAGTTCGCCCCCACCCCGAACTCCGCCAGCAGCGGCACGCGCAGCTCCGCGACGCCGGCCATCATGCGCGGGATCTCCGTGCGGGCCCATTCGACCTCGTCCTGCGGCACTTCGAACACCAGTTCGTCGTGCACCTGCATGACCATCCTCGTGCGCCGGTTCTCGCGGTCCAGGCGCTGCTGCACCTGGACCATGGACAGCTTGATCAGGTCCGCCGCCGTGCCCTGCATGGGCGCGTTGATGGCCTGACGCTCGGCGCTGCCGCGGCGCGGGCCGTTGGGCGAGTTGATCTCGGGCAGGTACAGGCGGCGGCCGAACACCGTCTCGACGTAGCCGCGGCTCTTGGCCGACAGCCGCGTCTCGTCCATGTACTGCTTCACGCCGGGATAGCGCTGGAAGTAGCGGTCGATGTAGCTCTTGGCCGCGGCGGTCTCGATGCCCAGGTTGCGCGCCAGGCCGAAGCTGCTCATGCCGTAGATCAGGCCGAAGTTGATCACCTTGGCATAGCGGCGCTGCTCGCTGGAGACCTCGTCCACCGGCACCCCGAACACCTCGGAGGCCGTGGCGCGGTGCACGTCGATGTTTTCACGGAAGGCGCGCAGCAGCGCTTCGTCCTCGCTGATGTGCGCCATGATGCGCAGCTCGATCTGCGAGTAGTCCGCGCTCGCGATGCGGCACCCCGGCGGCGCCACGAAGGCCTCGCGGATGCGGCGGCCTTCGGTCGTGCGGATGGGGATGTTCTGCAGGTTGGGTTCGTTGCTGGAAAGGCGCCCCGTCACGGCCACCGCCTGCGCGTAATGCGTGTGCACGCGCCCCGTGCGCGGATGCGTCATCTGGGGCAGCTTGTCCGTGTACGTGCCCTTGAGCTTGGACAGCCCGCGGTGCTCCAGGATCTTGGCCGGCAGCGGATAGTCCTCGGCGAGCTTCTCCAGCACTTCCTCGTCCGTGCTGGGGGCGCCGCTGGCGGTCTTCTTGACCACCGGCAGGCCCAGCTTGCCGAAGAATATCTCGCCGATCTGCTTGGGGCTGCCCAGGTTGAAGGGCTGGCCGGCGAGTTCGTGGGCCTCGCGTTCCAGCTGCAGGATGCGGTTGCCCATCTCGTTGCTCTGCTGCGCGAGCGCCTGCGCGTCGATCAGCACGCCGTTGCGCTCGATGCGGAACAGCACCTCGCTGCACTCGATCTCGAGGTCGTAGATGAAGCGCAGGTTGCTGTCCGCCTCCAGCTTGGGCCACAGCGCCAGGTGCACGTCCAGCGTCTGGTCGGAGTCCTCGCAGGAATATTCAGCCGCCTTGTCCACCGGCACCTGGTTGAAGCCGATCTGGCTGGCGCCCTTGCCGGCGATGGTCTCGTAGTCGATGCCGGTGCGGCCCAGGTGGCGTTCGGCGAGGCTCGCGAGGCCGTGCGGCTTGTGCACTTCCAGCACGTAGCTCTCCAGCATGGTGTCGTGCACGTAGCCACGCACCTCGATGCCGTGGTTGGCGAACACGTGGCGGTCGTACTTCACGTGCTGGCCCAGCTTCTTCTTCTCCGCGTTTTCCAGCCAGGGCTTCAGGCGCGCGAGCACCTCGTCGCGCGGCAGCTGGTCGGGCGCCCCCTGGTAGTCGTGGGTGAGCGGGATGTAGCAGGCCAGGCCCGGCTCGGTGCTGAAGGACAGGCCCACGATGCTCGCCAGCATCTCGTCGAGGGAATCGGTCTCGGTGTCGAGCGCGACGAGCGCCGCCGCGTCGATGCGGGCCAGCCAGGTGTCGAAGTCGGCCCAGGTGAAGATCGTCTCGTAGTGCAGCGTCGTCGCCTGCGACAGGCCGGACAGGTCAGGTTCCTCGAACTCGCCGCGGGCGGCCGGCGCCGGACGGGCCCGTGCGGACTTCTGGTGCTCCTCCAGCAGTTCCGGCGGGACGGCGTGCTCCTCGAGCTGCTTGACCAGGCCCTTGAAGCCATAGCGCTCGTAGAAGGCCTTGAGCTTCTCGACGTCCTGGCCGCCGATGACGATGTCCTCCAGCTCGGGGAAGCCGGGGATGTGGTCCTTCAGGTCGCAGTTGGTCCGGATGGTCAGGAGATGCCGGCCCTTGGGCAGCCAGTCCAGCGCCTTGCGCAGGTTCTCGCCCACCGCGCCCTTGACCTCGTGGGCGCGTTCGACCAGCGCGTCCAGCGAGCCGAATTCCTTGAGCAGCTTCACGGCGGTCTTGGGACCCACCTTGTCGACGCCGGGGACGTTGTCCACCGCGTCGCCGACCAGCGTCTGGTAATCCACCATCAGGCGCGGCGGCACGCCGAACTCCACCTCCACGCCGGCCAGGTCCCGGCGGCGGTCGTTCATGGTGTCGATCACGGTGACGTGCTCGTTCACCAGCTGCGACAGGTCCTTGTCGCCGCTGGAGATGACGGTCGCGAGTCCGCGCTCGGTGGCCATGCAGGCCAGGGTGCCGATCACGTCGTCGGCTTCCACGCCCGGCACGTGCAGCACCTTCCAGCCCAGGAGCCGCACCACCTCGTGGATCGCCTCGATCTGCGAGCGCAGGTCGTCCGGCATGGGCGAGCGCGTGGCCTTGTAGTCGGGATAGAAATCGTCGCGGAAGGTCTTGCCGGGCGCGTCGAACACGCAGGCCGCGTAGTCCGCGCGGATGTCGCGGCGCAGCTTCTGCATCATGTTGATCATGCCGCGGATGGCGCCGGTGGCGGGGCTCGTGGGGTCGCCGGGGACGGCCCGCAGGTCGGGCATCGCGTGGTAGGCCCGGTACAGGTAGCTGGAGCCGTCCACCAGCAGGAGGACCTTGGGTTGGGGTTGGGGGACTGCGTCCGTCTCGCTCATGGGGCGATTGTGCCTTCGTGGGGAACTGCGGGGTTCGCGTCCGCTCACCTGCCGGCGCGGACCGCGCCGCCGCCCGGCCCTGGCGGCGTGGGCGCGCCGCCACCCTACAATCGGAACATGCGAAAGTTCCTGGTCCTGATCTGCCTGGCGGCCACGCTGCCCGCCGTCGCGCAAACCACCATCGAGCGCGGCGAGAAGCTCGATCCGCGCAAGAACCAGAAGATCGAGCAGATCCGCACCGAGGACGAGGGCAATCGCATCGACGAGGTGCGCGTGGGCGGCCAGACGCAGAGCGTGACGGTCAAGCCCAAGAACGGTGCACCGGCCTACGAGCTGCAGCCCAACGACCAGGCCCGCAGCCGCCCTTCGGACGGCCGCGACGGTTTCGCGGAGCGCAAGCAGCGCGTCTGGAACGTCCTGGGCTTCTGACACATGGCCGTCTTCACCGAAGTCTCGCAGGACGAGGCCATCGCCCTGCTGCGCGCGCTGAACCTGGGCGAGCTGCGCGAGCTGCGCGGCATCCAGAGCGGCATCGAGAACACCAACTACTTCGTCACGGCGGAAGACGTGCTCGGCAAGCGCGAGTTCGTGCTGACGCTGTTCGAGCGCCTGACCTTCGAGCAGCTGCCCTTCTACCTGCACCTGATGAAGCACCTGGCGCAGCACGGCATCCCCGTGCCCGACCCGGCGGCGGACGGCAACGGCGACATCCTGCACACCCTGTGCGGCAAGCCGGCGGCGCTGGTGAACAAGCTGGAAGGCCGGCACGAACTCGCGCCGGGCCCGGAGCACTGCGCGCAGGTCGGCGCCATGCTCGCCCGCATGCACCTGGCCGCGCGCGACTACGGCCGCCGCCAGCCCAACCTGCGCGGCCTGGCCTGGTGGAACGAGACGGTGCCCGTGGTGCTGCCCTTCGTGAGCCCCGAGCAGGCGGCGCTGCTGCGCAGCGAGCTGGCGTTCCAGAACCACGTCGCCGCGGGCACCGCCTTCGCCGCGCTGCCCCGGGGCCCCATCCACGCCGACCTGTTCCGCGACAACGTGATGTTCGAGGACGGCCGGCTCACCGGCTTCTTCGACTTCTATTTCGCGGGCGTGGACAGCTGGCTGTTCGACCTGGCCGTGTGCCTGAACGACTGGGCGATCGACCTGCCCACGGGCGCGCACGACCCCGAACGGGCTCGCGCCTTCGTGGAGGCGTACGCGGCGGTGCGGCCGCTCTCCGCCGCGGAGCGCCAGCTGCTGCCGGCCATGTTGCGCGCGGGAGCGCTGCGCTTCTGGATCTCGCGGCTGTGGGACTTCCACCTGCCGCGCGAGGCCTCGCTGCTCAAGCCGCACGACCCCACCCACTTCGAACGCGTGCTGCGCCAGCGGGTGCTGCACCCGGTCACCGCGGCCTCCTTGTGAGCGGCTCGTTACAGGCGCCCGCCGCATTGCCGTGAAACTGAACATCGTTCCCGCGCGTACCGGCATCCAGTGGGTGACGCTGGGCGTGCGTACCTTTTTCAAGCAGCCCCTCGCCCTGACGGGGCTGTTCTTCATGTACATGGCGGTGGTGCTGGTGATCTCGCAACTGCCCCTGGTCGGGCCGGTGCTCGGCGCCATGCTGGTGCCGGCGGCGACGCTTGGCCTGATGGCCGCGACCTCCGAGGCCGCGAGCGGGCGCTTTCCGATGCCGACGGTCCTGGTCAGCGCCTTCCGCGCCGGCCGCCAGCGCGCCCGCGCCATGCTGGTGCTGGGCGGCATCTACACCGCGGGGTCGCTGGTGGCGAGCGTGCTGGGCTCCCTGCTCGCGGGCGACCCGGCGGCAAGCGCGGTGGACACCCAGGTGCCCCAGATGGATGCGCGCACCCTGCTCGTGCTGCTGCTGCACACGCCGCTGGTGGTGCTGTTCTGGCATGCGCCGGCGCTGGTGCACTGGCACGGCGTGTCGCCGGCCAAGAGCCTGTTCTTCAGCGCCGTTGCGTGCCTGCGCAACTTCAGCGCCTTCCTGGTCTACAGCCTGGCCTGGCTGGCCGTCTTCCTCGCCGTCGGCTTCTTCGTCAGCACCGTCGGCATGATGCTGGGCGGCGTGGCGGTGGCGCGCAGCATCATGATGCCCACGGTGCTGGTGCTGGTGGCGATGTTCTCCACCTCGCTGTACTTCACCTTCCGCGACAGCTTCCACGCCGATGACGAGGCGAAGCCGGACGCGCCGAACGCCGGAGGAGAACGCACGCCATGACCCAGCACACCCTGCAAGGACGCAGCGAGGACGAGCTGCTCTGGTTCCGGCGCCGTGGCTTCCTGCAGGCCGCCGCCGCCTGGACGGCGCTCGGCGGCTACGGCGCCGCCTTGGCGCAGCAACGCAGCAACATCGTGGACCTGCGCGGCGACGCCTTCATCAACGGGGTGAAGCTGCGCCAGGAGCAGTTCGTGCAGACCGGAGACCGCGTGGAGACCGGGCCCGACAGCTCGATGGTCTTCGTGATGGGCAATTCCTCCTTCCTCGTGCGGCAGAACTCGCAGCTGGTGCTCGAGCGCGGCAACACGCTGTCGGCGGTGAGGGTGCTGCGCTTGCTGACCGGTGCCATCCTGAGCGTCTGGCGCAAGGGCGACAACCGGCAGATCGTCATGCCGACGCTGACGGCGGGCATCCGCGGCACCGGCGTGTACACCGAGGTCCGCGCGGACGGCCGCAGCTACCTGTGCAACTGCTACGGCACGGTGGAGCTGAGCAACGGACGGGAGCGCACGGTCTCGCGCGCGGACTACCACCAGTCGTTCTGGGGCGAGGTGGCCCCGCGCGACGGCCGCCTGCTGACGCCCGCCAACGCGATCAACCACACCGACGAGGAAGTGGAGATGGTGGCCGCCCTGATCAGCCAGCCCACGCGCTGGCAGGAGCTGGGGCGCAAGGGCGTGAAGGACGGGGCCGGGTACATGGACCAGGGGCATCCGCCGCATCCGCTGGCGCGGTAGCGTGCGCGCGGTGGGGCTCGCTGGCGCTCACCGCTCCCGCCTCAATTCTTCGCCTTGTACTCCGCGATCGCCTTCGCCAGGTCCTGGTACTCCTCGCACGCGGTGCCGCCGCAGATGCGCTCCAGCGCCACGAGATGCAGTTCCGCCTCGGGCAGGCGCTTGTCCACCAGGTAGGCCTCGCCCAGGTACTCGTGCGCGCCCTTGTGGTTCGGGTCGAGGTTGAGGGCGGTCTTGTAGTGCTGGTAGGCGCGGGCCATGTCGGGCGACTCGCGCTTGCGGTAGGTGTAGCCCAGGAGGTTGTGCGCGTCGGCACTGCGCGGTGCCTCGCGCACGGCGACTGTCAGCTCACGCTCCGCGGTCTTCCAGTCCTGCGCCGCCACCGCGGTGCGGGCCTTCTCCAGCCGCTCCTGCGCCGTGGGTTGCTGGGTACGCGCCGTCGCCGGCCCGGGCATCGCCCCGGGCGTGTCCGCCGCCGTTGCGGACAGCGCGGCGAGCGACAGGAAGGCGAGCAGCGGGAGCTTCATGGCGGTCCTCCGAAGGTGCCGGCAAGTGTCGGCGCCGCCGCCCGCAGCGTCAAACCATCCCTGTAAGCCTACGTCACGGGCGTGAGCTTGGCCACCGCCAGCGCCAGCCACTTCTGCCCGTGGCGCGGGAAGTTGATGTGCGCCCGCGCGTCCTGGCCCGATCCTTCGAGCGTGAGCACCGTGCCTTCGCCGAACTTGGCGTGGAAGACCTTCATGCCCGCCTTCAGCCCGTGCGCGGGCTCGGCCTTCTGTTGCGGCACCGGCGGGCTGGCGAAGGTCTCGCCGCGCCCGTAGCCGGTCGCCATCGAATTGCCCGCGCGCGAGGTGGGATAGCCCATGCCGAAGCCGAAGGCCGATCCGCCGAAGCTCTGGTTCTTCGGCGTGAGCCACTTGAGGGCGCCCTCGGGCAGTTCCTCGAAGAAGCGGCTCTTGACGTTGTAGCGCGTCTGCCCGTGCAGCAGGCGCGTCTGCGAATAACTGAGGTACAGCCGCTTGCGCGCACGCGTGATCGCGACGTACATGAGGCGCCGCTCCTCCTCCAGCCCCTCGTAGTCGGCCAGCGAACGTTCGCTGGGAAACAGGCCCTCCTCCAGGCCGGTGACGAACACGCAGTCGAACTCCAGGCCCTTGGCCGCGTGCACCGTCATGAGCTGCACGGCGTCCTGGCCGGCCTGCGCCTGGTTGTCGCCCGACTCGAGCGCGGCGTGCGTGAGGAAGGCCGCCAGCGGCGACAGCGTCTCGCCCGTTTCCGCGTCCGGCGGCACGTAGTCGGGCGCGGGCTCGTTCACCTCGGGCAGGCTCGGATCCAGTCCCTGGCTCGCCGGCGACTGCCGCAGCACATTGGCGCCCAGTTCGTCGATGGGCAGCGCCACGGCATCGCGGCCGAAGCCTTCCTGCGTGACGAAGCTCTCCGCGGCGTTGACCAGTTCCTCCAGGTTCTCGATGCGGTCGCTGCCGTCGCGTTCGGCGCGGTAGTGCTCGACGAGACCGCTTCGCTGCAGCATCACCTCGATGATCTCGCGCAGGGTCAGCCCCTCGGTCTCGGCGCGCATCGCGTCGATCTTCTGGACGAAGGCGGCGAGATTGGCGCCGGCCTTGCCGGTGGTGGCCTTCACCGCGTCGTGCAGCGAAGAGCCGGCCGCGCGCGCGGCGTCCTGCAACTGTTCGACCGAGCGCGCGCCGATGCCGCGTGCCGGGAAATTCACCACGCGGATGAAGCTGGTGTCGTCGTTCGGGTTCTCCAGCAGGCGCAGGTAGGACAGCGCGTGCTTGATCTCGGCGCGCTCGAAGAAGCGCAGGCCGCCGTACACGCGGTAGGGCACGGCTGCGTTGAACAGCGAGGTCTCGATCACGCGCGACTGCGCGTTGCTGCGATACAGCACCGCCACCTCGTGGCGCGGCACGTCTTCGCGGTACAGGTTGCGGATCTCCTCGACCATCCACTGCGCCTCCGCCATGTCGGTGGGGGCCTCGTACACGCGCACCGGCTCGCCGGGGCCCTGGTCGGTGCGCAGGTTCTTGCCCAGGCGGGTCTTGTTGTGCGCGATCAGCGCGTTGGCGGAGTCCAGGATGTTGCTGAAGCTGCGGTAGTTCTGCTCCAGCTTGATCTGGTGGCGCACGTTGAACTCGCGCACGAAGTCCGCCATGTTGCCCACGCGGGCGCCGCGGAAGGCGTAGATGCTCTGGTCGTCGTCGCCGACGGCGAACACCGCGTTGCCCTCGCCCGCGAACATCTTCAGCCACGCGTACTGCAGCTTGTTGGTGTCCTGGAACTCGTCGACCAGGATGTGGTGGAAGCGCCGGCGGTAGTGCTCGCGGATCGCGTCGTTGTCGCGCAGCAGCTCGTAGCTGCGCAGCATGAGTTCGGCGAAGTCGACGACGCCTTCGCGCTGGCACTGCTCCTCGTACAGCTGGTAGATCTCCACCTTGCGGCGGTCGTCCTCCGTGCGCACCTCCACCATGTTGGCGCGCAGGCCCTCCTCCTTCGCGCCGGCGATGAACCACTGCGTTTCCTTGGCGGGGAAGCGCTCCTCGTCCACGTTGTGCTGCTTCATCAGCCGCTTGATGGACGAGAGCTGGTCCTGCGTGTCCAGGATCTGGAAGGTGGCCGGCAGGTTGGCGATGCGCCAGTGCGCGCGCAGGAAGCGGTTGCACAGGCCGTGGAAGGTGCCGATCCACATGCCGCGCACGTTCACCGGCAGCATGGAGGTCAGGCGCGTCATCATCTCCTTGGCCGCCTTGTTGGTGAACGTGACGGCCATGACGTTGCCCGGCCCGATCTGGCCGGTGGACATCAGCCAGGCGATGCGGGTGGTCAGCACGCGGGTCTTGCCGGACCCGGCGCCGGCAAGGATGAGCGCGTGCTCGGGAGGCAGGGTGACGGCGGCCTTCTGCTCGGGGTTGAGGTGCTGCAGCAGCGGCGAGTCGACGGCGACTTCTGGGAACATGTGGCATTGTAGAAAGGCCGCCAAGAACCCATGGGCCGCCGCCCCATCCCGACAGCCGTGCCAGCCCGCATCCTCGCTTTTTTCCTGCTCGCGCTGCCCTGCGCAGCGCGAGCGCTTTGCACCAGCGACGGCGTGGCGCAGCCGGCCGCCCTGCTGGAGCGCTTCGTCAGCGCCGATTGCGCGGATTGCTGGCGCGACCGCGCCACGCCTGAGCCGGCCGCCGGCAGCGTTGCGATCGACTGGGTGGTGCCGGGCGACCGTGGCGAGGACGCGCCGCTGGCCGCCGTGGCGCTGGAGGAAGCCGGCGAACGCCTGGTCGCCCTGGGCCGCGCCGCGCCGGCGCGCAGCGATGCGGTCTTCGCGCGGCGCCAGGGTGCGGCCCTGCCCCTGCGCCTGGCGCAGGGCGACGCGTTCAACGACTACGTCGGCACCTCGATGGAGCTGAAGTCCGGCGGGCGCGGCCCTTGGCAGGCTTGGCTGCTGCTCGTCGAGCACCTGCCGGCGGGCACCCAAGGCAGCCCCGTGGAGCGGCACCTGGTGCGCAACGTGTTCCGGCCGGACTGGAGCCAGGCGGCCGGCCGGCGGTCCGAGGACCGCGCGATGCAGATCCACGAGGGGGCCAGGCCCGAGCGCCTGAGCTTGCTCGCCGTGCTGGCCGATTCACGTGGACGTATCAGGGCTATCAGCCGCACCGCATGTTCCCGCTAGAACCTCCGACGTAGAATCGCTCACCGGGCCCAAGCATATGTGGCCCGGTTTGCGTTGCGGAGCTGCGCCTCCGTTGCAACGCACCGGTCCCCAGTCCAAGCGTCCACCTGTTCGACAACAGACCTCCGGAGCCTGGAACCATGGAAATCTTCGACTACGACAACGTCCTGCTGCTGCCGCGCAAGTGCCGCGTGGAAAGCCGCTCGGAATGCGACCCCTCCCTCGAGTTCGGCGGCCGCCGCTTCAAGCTGCCGGTCGTGCCGGCCAACATGAAGACCGTGCTGGACGAGAAGGTCGCGCTGTGGCTGGCGAAGAACGGCTACTTCTACGTGATGCATCGCTTCGACCTGGACAACGTGCGCTTCGTCCGCCGCATGAAGGAAGCCGGTGCCTTCTCCTCGATCTCGGTGGGCGTGAAGCAGGCCGACTACGAAACGGTGGACAAGCTCGCCGCCGAAGGCCTGGTGCCGGAGTACGTCACCATCGACATCGCGCACGGCCACGCCGACACGGTGAAGAACATGATCTTCCACCTGAAGGACAAGCTGCCCGCGTCCTTCGTGATCGCCGGCAACGTCGGCACGCCCGAGGCGATCATCGACCTGGAGAACTGGGGTGCCGACGCGACCAAGGTCGGCATCGGCCCGGGCAAGGTCTGCATCACGCGCATGAAGACCGGCTTCGGCACCGGTGGCTGGCAGCTGTCGGCGCTGAAGTGGTGCGCCCGCGTGGCCACCAAGCCGATCATCGCCGACGGCGGCATCCGCGAGCACGGCGACATTGCCAAGAGCATCCGCTTCGGCGCGACCATGGTCATGATCGGCTCCATGCTGGCCGGCCACGAGGAATCGCCCGGGTCGACCGTGGAGGTCGACGGCCGCCTGTTCAAGGAGTACTACGGCAGCGCGTCCGACTTCAACAAGGGCGAATACAAGCACGTCGAGGGCAAGCGCATCCTCGAGCCGGTCAAGGGCAAGCTCGCCGACACGCTGCGCGAGATGCAGGAAGACCTGCAGAGCTCGATCAGCTATGCCGGCGGGACGAAGCTGGCGGACATCAGGAAGGTGAACTACGTCATCCTCGGCGGCGACAACGCCGGGGAGCATTTGTTGATGTGAGTGCGGAGAGGCCCGCGCAGGCGGGGGGGGGTTGCAAAAGGGCGCCGGTGGCGCCCTTTTTTGTGCGCGGTGGGGTTCGCCGGCGCTCAGGCCCGCAGCAGATCCAGCGCCAGCTGGTGCACCCTGTGCTCCGGCTCCACCAGCGCGTCCAGCACCGTGAAGTGGTTGCGGCCCGGCACCAGCTCGCACACTGGCACGCGGCGCAGGCCCCACGCCTCCTGGATCAACCGGTTCTGCCGGTGGTATTCGGCGCTTTCCGCGCCGCCTGCCACGGAGTACAGCGTTCCCTGGCGCGGCGCGGGCAGGCGCGCGGGGCTGGCCTGCTGCACCTGTTCCGGCGTCAGCTGCAGCGTGTCCTGCAGGAAAGGGGTCTGCATGATCGGGTCGAGGTCATGCAGCGCCGAGAGGGCCAGCGCGCCGGACACGGTGTCGCGCGGCAAGGCCTGGTCGAGCTGCGTCCACAGGCAGGCCAGCATCATGGCGGCCAGCTGCCCCCCAGCGGAGTGGCCGGCGACGACGATGCGGCGGCGGTCCCCGCCGTAGCGGGCGATGTGGTGCCAGGTCCAGGCGACCGCGCGGGCCACCTGCAGCGTGATCTGGGGAACGGTGACGGCCGGCGCCAGCGCGTAGTTCGGGATCACGACGCAGGCACCGTCGCGCGTGAAGGCCGGTGCCACGAAGGAATGGTCGCTCTTGTCCAGCGAGCGCCAGTAGCCGCCGTGCACGAACAGCAGCACGGGCGCATCGCCGTGCGGCGCCGGAAAGACGTCCAGCCGCTCGCTGGGCCCCGCGCCATAGGCGATGTCCAGTTCGCAAGGGCCTTGCGCCCGCGCCTGGGCGGAGTCGTCCGCCCACCGCGCCAGGATCTCCAGGTGTTCCGGCACCAGCGCCCGGTTGTTGTACATGGCCTCGTGCCACCGCCCGTCCCGCTTCTTCTCCATGTCTACCTCAGCAGTTCGCAACAGTTTGACACATGTTGTCACACGTAGTCGGTGAGGTTTTTGGCGCTTCGTCCGATGTGTTCTGTATACAGTGTACCGAATGCCTGCCCAACTCCTCCAGCTCGAAGCGGCCCCGGATCTCGTCGACCGGGTCTACCGCAGCCTCCTCGATGCGATCTCCGGGGGCTCCCTCGCTCCCGGGCAGCGCCTCACGCAGGAAGACATTGCACAACAGCTGGCAGTGTCACGCCAACCGGTGCTGCAGGCGCTGCGGCTCCTCAAAAAGGATGGCTTCGTGCTGGACGCTCCCGGCCGGGGCCTGCTGGTCGCGCCGCTGGACACGGTGGCCATCCGCAACATCTACCAGGTGCGCGGTGCCCTGGACGCCCTGGCCGCGCGCCTGGCCGCGCAACGCCGCTACCGCATCGCCCCCGAGGTGCTGCAGGCCGGCCGTGACGCCGCGCGTGGCAGCAACGTGGCCGAGATGATCGACGCCGACCTGGCCTTCCACCGCGCCATCTACGAGGCGGCGGGCAATCCCCTCATCGGCGAAAGCGCCCAGCTGCACTGGCGACACCTCAAACGCGTGATGGGCGCCGTGCTGCAGGAGACGGGCCAGCGCGAGTCGGTCTGGGACGAGCACCAGGCGATCGCCGATGCGATCGCGGCCGGCGACGGCGAGCGCGCCGCCCGCCTGATCGAAACCCACAGCCTGCAGGCCAGCCGCGCCCTCGCGGAGCGGCTGGAGCAGGTCCTGCACGCCGCCACCCCCACACCCGACCCCAGGAGACAGACGTGAGACTCACTCCCCAGCAGCTCGAACAGTTCGACCGCGACGGCTACCTGTTCTTCCCCAGCCTGTTCACGCCGCAAGAGACGAAGACGCTGAACGACGCGGTGCCGGCGCTCTACGCCCGCCGCGAAGCGTTCAACGTGCGCGAGAAGGACAGCGACGCGGTGCGCACCAATTTCGCGGCGCACATGGTCAGCGAGCCGTTCGCCAGGCTGGCGCGCCACCCGCGCATGGTCGACCCGGTGGTGGACCTCTTCGGCGAAGAGGTCTACATGCACCAGTTCAAGATCAACGGCAAGATGGCCTTCGAGGGCGACGTCTGGCAGTGGCACCAGGACTACGGCACCTGGCTGAACGACGACATGATGCCGACCGAGCGCGCCATGAACGTGGCGATCTTCCTGGACGACGTCAACGAGTTCAACGGCCCGCTGATGTTCATCCCGGGCAGCCACAAGAAAGGCGTGGTCGAGGCGAAGCACGACCTCACGACCACGAGCTATCCCCTGTGGACCGTCGACCACGAGCTGATCGCCAAGCTGGTGGACCGCGCCGGTGGCAAGAACGGCGGCATCGTCAGCCCCAAGGGACCCGCCGGCTCCATGATCCTGTTCCACAGCTGCCTGGTGCACGCATCCAGCAGCAACCTGTCGCCGTGGAACCGCGTGAGCGTGTACCTGAGCCTGTGCGCCGTCTCGAACCACATCCGCCGCTTCAAGCGGCCGGAATACATCGCGCACCGCGACTTCACGCCCATCTCCACGCTGCCGGACGACTGCCTGCTCAAGCCCTACCCCGTGGAGACGCCGTGGAGGAACGGCATGCCGGCCAGCGCGCTGGCCACCTCCTCCGAACCGTTCGAGCAACTGAAGAAGGCAGCCTGACGATGTCCCTGTACGCAAAACTGCAGCAGCGCGCAGCCGAAAACAAGCCGATCCGCGTGGCGCTGATCGGCGCCGGCAAGTTCGGCTCCATGTACCTGGCCCAGGTGCCCCGCACGCCCGGCGTGCACCTGGCGGGCATCGCGGATCTCTCCCCCGACAACGCGAAGGCCAACCTCGCGCGCGTGGGCTGGAAGGCGGAGCGCGCGCAGGCGGCATCGCTGGACGAGGCGCTCAGGACCGGCGCCACGTACGTGGGAACCGACTGGCAGGCGCTCGTCCGACACCCGGCCATCGACGTCGTCGTCGAATGCACCGGCCACCCGATCGCGGCGGTCGACCACTGCCTGGAGGCCTTCGCCCACGGCAAGCACGTGGTGAACGTGACGGTGGAAGCCGACGCCTTCTGCGGCCCGCTGCTCGCGCAGAAGGCGGCCGAAGCCGGCGTCGTCTACTCGCTTGCCTTCGGCGACCAGCCGGCGCTGATCTGCGACCTGGTCGACTGGGCGCGGACCTGCGGCTTCCCGGTGGTGGCTGCGGGCCGCGGCCACAAGTGGCTGCCGCACTTCTGCGAATCCACGCCCGAGACCGTGTGGGGAAACTATGGCCTCACGCCCGAGCAGGCCAGCCGCGGCGGCCTGAACCCGAAGATGTTCAACAGCTTCCTGGACGGCTCCAAGCCGTCGATCGAGAGCACCGCGGTGGCCAACGCCACGGGACTCACCGTTCCGAGCAACGGCCTGCTCTACCCGCCCGCGAGCGTCGAGGACATCCCCTTCGTCACGCGTCCGAAGAGCGAAGGGGGCGTGCTGGAACGCAAGGGCATGGTCGAAGTGATCTCCTCGCTCGAAGCCGACGGGCGCAAGATCCCCTACGACATCCGCATGGGCGTGTGGGTGACGGTGGAAGCGGAGACGGAGTACGTGAAGAACTGCTTCGAGGAATACAACGCCCACACGGACCCGAGCGGCCGCTACTTCACCCTGTACAAGCGCTGGCACCTGATCGGACTGGAGGTGGGCATGTCGGTGGCCAGCGTCGCGCTGCGCGGCGAAGCCACGGGCGTGGCGACCTGCTGGAACGCCGACGTCGTCGCCACCGCCAAGCGCGACCTGCAGCCCGGCGAGGTCCTGGACGGCGAAGGCGGCTATACGGTGTGGGGCAAGCTGATGCCGGCCGACGCGTCGGTGCGCATGGGCGGGCTGCCGCTGGGCCTGGCCCACGACGTGAAGCTGGTGCGGCCGGTGAAGAAAGGCCAGAGCCTCAGCTGGGCCGACGTCGCCATGGACACCACCACGCATGCCTACAAGATCCGCCGCGAGCTGGAATCGCGCTTCGCCGCGCCGCAGTTGAGAGTCGCCTGACCAGTGCGACCGCGCCGGGTCGCCGTGATCGGCGATTTCGCGCGCCGGCGAAATCCCGTGCCCGGCTTTTGCTACAATCACAGCGTTGTGGGGGGGTAGCTCAGCTGGGAGAGCGTCGCGTTCGCAATGCGAAGGTCGGGAGTTCGATCCTCCTCCTCTCCACCACAACCCAACCTGGTTTTCGAAGTGGGCTCTTAGCTCAGTTGGTAGAGCAGCGGACTCTTAATCCGTAGGTCGAGTGTTCGAGTCACTCAGGGCCCACCACTTCACCCCCGTCATGGTTCGTGCGGCTGCTAGGAAAAATGCAGCGCCGCTGCCGCGATTGCGGGTCAGTGACAGTCTGGTGACAATCTCTCGACATCCACGAACCACCTAAGGCACGTCCCGTTGTCCGGGCTCCCTTGCGGCTACGGAATCAGAAGCAGTGAGCCCAGCGCCCGCCCCTGCTCCATGTCGGCATGCGCCAGCGCGGCATCTTCGAGCGGGTAGGTCCCGCTGACCTCCACTTTCAGTGCGCCGCTGCGCACCAGCGCAAAGAGTTCGTTGCAGGCCGCGGTGCGCGTTTCCGGCGTGTTGGCGTAGAAGCCGAATCCTGGGCGATGCAGCGCCAGGCAACCCTTTTGCGCCAGCAACATCAGGTTGAACGGGGGCACGTTGCCGGACGCATTGCCGTAGTTCACCACGGCGCCGAAAGACCGCACCAGGTCGAACGAGGGCAGGAAGGTATCCTTGCCGACGCCGTCGAATACGGCCGCCACGCCCTCGGGCGCAAGCTTTTTCGTTGCCGCGACGAAGTCTTCCTGCCGGTACAGGATGGTGTGTTCGCAGCCGTGCGCGCGTGCGAACGCCGCCTTGGCTTCCGAGCCGACCGTGCCGATGACGGTGGCTCCGAGATGCCGGCACCACTGCGCGAGCAGGCTGCCCACTCCACTGGCCGCGGCATGCACCAGCACCTTGTCGCTACGCCGGGGCGTATAGCAGCGGCGGATGACCACTGCCGCGGTCAGGCCCTTCAGCAGCATGGCGGCGGCCTGCTGGTCGGAGATGTCGTCGGGCAGCTTGACCAGGCAAGATGCGGGCAGGTTGCGCTGCTGCGCATATGCTCCCGTGTCGACGAAGAACAGTCCGCCGGTGCCGGCGTAGCCAACGCGATCCCCGGGCGCAAAGTCATTGACTTTCGCCCCGACACTTTCCACCACCCCGGCGGCCTCGTTGCCCAGGATCACGGGGAACTGCGGCCCGTTGCCCAGGTAGAACCCGCCATTGCGGACGTTGATATCGGAGAAGTTCAGGCCGATCGCCGTGTGACGCACCCGCACCTGCAGCGGGCCGGGCGGCGGGAGCTCGAAGTGGATCAGCTCCAGCACTTCGGGGCCGCCGTTGCGGTGGATGGCGATCGCTTTCATGTCAGACGGGCTCCACGCGCAGTGGCAGGGTGTCCAGGGTGCGCAAGGTGTTCACCGGTCGCCAGGTCGGCTCGCCATCGAGCGTGATGCTGCGCGCGCGGCGCGCCAGCGCGCCCAGCAGGCACTCCGCTTCCAGGCGGGCAATCATCTGGCCGATGCAGGCGTGCGCGCCGTGGCCGAAAGCTATGTGCTGGCCTGCGGCCTGGCGCCGAAGGTCGAAGCGGTCGGCGTCCGACCACTTGCGGTTGTCGCGGTTGGCAGCCCCCATGAACGCCGCCACCTTGGTGTCCGGCCGCAGCGCGATCCCGCCCAGCTCGGCGCCGTCCCGCGTGGTGCGGAACATCACCTGCACCGGCGATTCGTAGCGGATCGCCTCCTCGAAGGCGTTGCGCGCCAATGCCGGATCGGCCCGCAGCAGCTCCCATTGCGCGGGGTCGCGCGCCAGTGCCAGCAGTGCGCTACCGATGCCGCTGATGGTTGTGTCCATGCCGCCACGCAGGAAAGACCGTGTGAGGTTGGCCGCATAGCCAGCGGGCAGCGCACCCGAATCCTCGGCCTGGTGGATCAGCTCGCCGAACCCGCCCGGCAGCATCGCTTTGCGCTGCATGCTGTCTTCGTACCACTGCATGTAGGGCTGCGCGCGCTGCACGGCCGCTTGCGTCAATGCGTTGTTCGGACCGATCGCGTTGAAGTTCATGTCGCCGATCGCCTGCGCGTTCTCGCGCGGAATCACGATTCCCACCGCCGGTGGGAAGACCGACAACACGAAGGCCTCGGAGGCATCCCGCATGCCGTCGAATCTGCCTCGGGCCACCAGCGCCTCCACCATCACCTCGGCGCGCTGCTGGAACTTCTCGCGCCACTGCCGCACGATCAGCGGCGAGAGGATTTTCTGCAAGGCCGCGCGCACCGCCGTGTGCTCGGGAGGGTCGCTCTCCAGGATCACGCTGGCTGGCCGCCAGTTGCCCGGCTGGCGGATGTCCGCCAGCCCCGCGCCGCCCGTGTTGGTGAAGCTTTGCCACTGCGACAGCACTGCGCTGGTCTCCGCGTGACCGCCGGTCGCGTAGATGCCATAGCGTTCCAGCCAGGCGACCGGACCCGCATCGCGCAGCTTGCGGAAGAAGGGATACGGATCGCGCAGCGTCTGCACCGAGAACGGGTCGTCGTCGAGCACGGGCGCATGCGGCTGCGGGCGGGGGTCCGTCATGTTTTTCCTGGGATGGGAGGCGTATGCCGAGTGTGCGCGGGAGCGTCGCGGGTGAAGGTCCCCTGTGGGGGGGACAGTCACGGCCGCATCCGTCCCCCGCAGCGGGACATACTCCTCGCGTTTCGCCGACGATCATGGCTCACTCTCTACGAGGAGGTGCTCTCGATGCAATGCCTGGTCCCGCACGAACCCGTTGCTATGCAATGCAAAACGTCGTGATCCTCGGCGCCGGACATGCCGGCTTCCAGTGTGCGGCCGCACTGCGCCAGCAGGGCTTCACCGGCGACGTCTGCCTCGTGTCGGACGAGCCGCGGCTGCCGTACCAGCGTCCACCCCTGTCCAAGGGCTACCTGCTCGGCAAGACGCTGGCGACGGACCTTGCTTTCCGGCCCGAGGCCTTCTTTGGCGAGCACCGACTGCGGATCGTCAACGGCACTGCCGAAAGCATCGACCGCAGCGCCCAGCGTCTCGTGCTGCGCAGCGGCGAGTCCCTGCCGTACGACCACCTCGTGATCGCCACCGGGTCCCGCCCACGCACGCTACCGGTGCCGGGTGCCGAGCTGGCGGGGGTGCTCCCGTTGCAAACGCTGGCTGACGCGGACCGGCTGCGATCCGCGCTTGCCGGCTGCACGAACATCGTTGTCGTTGGCGCGGGCTTCATCGGCCTCGAATTCGCTGCATCTGCCCGCTCCATGGGACACGCGGTCACCGTCGTGGACATTGCCGACCGCCCGATGGCGCGGGTGATCTCTCCCGAGTGCGCGCAGGTGTTTGCCGAAGCGCACCGCGCACAGGGCACGCGCCTGCTGCTGCAAACCGGCGTCGAGCGCCTGGAGGGCAGCGGCAAGGTGTCCGCGGTGGTCACCAGCAGCGGGGAACGCATCCCCGCGGATCTCCTGCTGGTGGGCATCGGTGCCGCACCGCGCATGGAACTGGCCGCGCGGGCCGGGCTGGCGGTCGACAACGGGATCGTCGTCGACACGACCCTGGCAACGGCCGATGCGCACGTGTCTGCGATCGGAGACGTCGCATCGTTTCCGGCCCGCGACGGGAGCCAGCGGATCCGCCTGGAATCGGTACAGAACGCCACGGACCAGGCGCGATCGCTCGCCGCCCGCCTTTGCGGCAAGGACCTGCAGCCTTACCAGGCCGTGCCCTGGTTCTGGAGCGACCAGGGCGACCTCAAGCTGCAGATCGCCGGCCTGCGCGGCAGCGACGACCAGCGCGCGGTGATCGGTGACCTGGTCGCCAGGAGCTTCTCGGTCCTTTGCATCTCCGCTGGCGTGCTGCGTGCGGTCGAGTCGGTCAATCGCCCCGCAGACCACATGCTGGCGCGCAGGCTCCTCGCCAAGGGGACGAGCGTCACGCCGGAGCAGGCGAGTCAGCCCGGCTTCACGCTCAAGATGCTCTGAACGCGGGCAGTGGAAAGGTCTTGATCACGGCGCTGTCGTCCTCGCTGCCGAGGCCTGCGGCCGATGCGGCGGCGAACATCTGATAGGCCGTGGAGGCAAGCGGCGTCGGGAACACGGCGTCGCGCGCCGTGTCGAGCACCAGCGCCAGGTCCTTGACGAAGATGTCGAGCGCCGTTTCCCTGGCGAAGCGGCGGTTCACCATCCGATCGCCCCGGTCCGCGAACGCCCAGGAGTTTCCCGCGCCACTGCAGATGGCCTCGTGCAGCAACTCGGGGTCCACGCCCTGGCGCATTCCCAGCGCTACCGCTTCGGCGGCCGCGGCGATGTGCACGCCCACCAGCAACTGGTTGATGACCTTCACCTTCGAGCCTAGTCCGTGCAGCGGGCCGAAGCGAAAGACGCGCGACGAGATCGCGGTGAGGATGTCCTCGCAAGCCTCATAGGCCATCGGCGGTCCGGAAGTCAGCAGGGTCAAAGTGCCTTCGGACGCGCCCTTCACGCCGCCGGTGACTGGCGCGTCCAGCAGCAGCAGGCCGGTCGCGGCCAAGCGCTCACCCAGCTTTTCGACAAAGCCGGGTGCCGCCGTGGCCGAGGCAATCACCAGGCCGCCAGGACGCATCGCGGCCGCGCAACCATCCGGCCCGAACAGGACCTCCTCCACCTGCTGCGCGTTCACCACCAGCAGGAGGACGACGTTGCAGGCTTCTCCAACCCCCCTGGCTGTCCCACAGGCGCGTCCACCCTCGTCCGCGAACGCGGAGCGGGCTTCCGCACGAACGTCGCTGCCGTACACCTCGAAGCTGGCGCGCTGGAGGCTGCGCGCCACCCCCAGGCCCATGGCGCCGAGCCCGATGACACCGACGCGGCGCGGCGCTGTCACGCCTGCAACTCTCCGCGCTCGAGCAGTTGCTGCCGGATGTCCTTCTTGGTGATCTTGCCGTAGCCCGATCGCGGGAGTGCGTCCCAGAAGAACACATGGTGCGGCCAGCGGTAGCGTGCGCAGCGACCTTCCAGGTGGGCCAGCAGGGTGTCGCAATCCAGTTGCGCGCCTTCGCGCCGGACCACGACGGCAACACCGACCTCGCCCCACTTGCGGTCGGGGACGCCCAGCACCGCAACCTCGGCCACCGCCGGATGCGTCAGCAGGACTTCCTCCACCTCACGGGGATACACGTTCGAGCCGCCCGAGATGTACATGTCGGACTCGCGGCCCGTGATGTACAGCAGGCCGCGTTCGTCCAGCTTCCCGAGGTCGCCGGTATGGAACCAGCCGCCGCGCAGCGCCTTGTCGGTGGCATCCGCGTTGGCGTGGTAGCCGGAAAAAACGGCGGGGCCGCGGCAGCAGATCTCGCCGACCTCGCCCGTGGTGACCGGCTGGAGATCCGGGTCCAGGATGGCCACTTCCATGCCGGTGCGCGGCCGCCCGCAGGACCCGATGTTCGCGTCCGGGTCTGCGTCGTCCGCCGAATGCATGTGGGTGGGCAGTACCGTGATGCTGCCGGTGACTTCGCCCAGGCCGAAGTACTGCACCAGCACCTTGCCGAGCTTCTGCAGCGCCAGCTTCTGGTCCGCGCGGTACATGGGTGCACCGGCATAGATCATGAAGCGCAGGCTGGAATGGTCGTGGCGATCGACCGCGGGGTGCTCGACCAGCATCTTGACGATGGTCGGCACGGTGAACAGGTTGCTGACGCGATGCTTCTCCACCAGTTGCCAGAACACCTCCGGGTCGAGCTTCTCGGACGGCAGCAGCACCGTGGGGGCACCGCGCGCCACGTTCAGCAGCGCGTGGATGCCGGCGCCATGCGACAGCGGCGCCACTGCGATCGAGCAGTCGCGCTCCGTCGTGCCGGGGATCAGGTCAGCGAGGTGGTTTGCTACGACGAACGACATCTGCCCGTGCGTCAGCACGCCGGCCTTCGGGCGCCCGGTGGTGCCGGAGGTATAGAAGAACCACAGCGGGTCGTCGTACCCCACCGTCTCGTACTCGCCCTCGGCGCCGCGATGCTCCTGCACCAGGTCTTCATAGGAATGCTCGCCGGGCCGCGGCTGCCCGATGGCGATGACGTGCTTCAAGGCCGGCGAGGCGGCACGCACCGCATCGGTATGACCGGCAAACGTGTCCTCCACGATCATGGCCGCAGCGCCGCTGGACGCGGCGAGGTAGGCGACCTCTGGCGGCGTCAGGCGGAAATTGGTGGGAACCCAGACGCACCCAAGGCGGAACGCGATCCAGCAGCTCTCGAACATCGGCAGGTTGTTGCGCGACTGGACCAGGATGCGGTCTCCCTTGCGCAGGCCGAGTTTTCGAAGGGCCGCCGTCATCGCGGAGACGCGCCGCTCCATCTCCCCCCAGGTCCAGGCCTGGTCGCCGCGGATCAGCGCGGGCCGGTCCGGGAACAGGCGCGCTGTCTGCGTGAGCAGCGCGCCCAGGTTCATTACCTGCGCAGCATTCATTCGGCCTCCAGGATGCTCAGGTAGCTGGCGACCGCGGAGCCACCCATGTTGAAGACGGCACCGAGTTTCGCGCCGTCCACCTGCATGCCGCCGGCCGTGCCCGACAGCTGCATGGCGGCCATCACGTGCTGCGACACGCCCGTGGCACCGATCGGGTGGCCCTTGGACTTCAGCCCGCCGGAGGGGTTGACCGGCAGCTTGCCGTCCTTGCGCGTGATGCCGTCCAGGATCACGCGCGCGCCCTGGCCATGCGGCGCGAGCCCCATCGCTTCGTATTCCAGCATCTCGGCGATAGTGAAGCAGTCGTGGGTTTCCACGAAGGACAGGTCCGCGAGCTGCGTGTCCGCCGCGGCCAGGCCCCGTTGCCACGCCAGCGCCGCACCTTCAAACCGGGTGGGATCGCGGCGGGACATCGGGAGGAAGTCGTTGACCTGCGTGCGCGAGCGCCAGCGCACGGGCGCTACTTTCGCCCCGGGCAGCGGTTCCGTCGAAAGCACCAGCGCGGCGGCACCGTCGGAGACGAGCGAGCAGTCGGAGCGCTTCAGCGGGCCGGACACGAAGGGGTTCTTCTCCGACGGCGTCCGGCAGAAATCGAAACCGAAATCCCGACGCATGTGCGCATACGGGTTGTGCATGCCGTTGCTGTGGTTCTTCGCGGAGATCGCAGCCAGCGCATCGGACTGGTCGCCGAAGCGCTCGAAGTAGCGGGTGGCGATGCCCCCGAAGATGCCGGCGAAGCCTGCCGGGTCCGTGCCCTCCTCCTTCACGTACGAGCACTTGATCAACGTGGCGGCAACTTGCGGGGTGGTGAGTTCGTTCATCTTCTCCATGCCGATCACCAGCGTGCGCTTCATGCGCCCGGCCGCCATCGCGTCCAGGGCGGCCCAGATCGCAGCGGAGCCGGTGGCGCAGGCATTCTCGGTGCGCACGGCTGGCGTATGGCGGAACTCCGGCATCGCGACCGCCGGCAACGAGGCGGTGAAGTCCTGGCCGACGAAGCCGGCATTGAAGTGACCGAGGAAGATGCCGTCGATGTCCTTCGGCTCGAGCCCGGCGCTGTCCAGCGCCGGCTGCACCGCATCGCGGATCATCTGTTCCAGGTCCAGCTTGTCCAGTTTGCCGAAGGGCGTGTGGCCCCAGCCGACGATGTATGCGTTACTCATGGGATTTCCTTGTAGGATGGAGTGGAAAGTGTCAGGGGGCGAGAGGCTGCGTCATCAGCGGCCGGCCATGCCGCTGCACCAGCGTGAGTGCGATCAAACCGGTGGCGCCGACCAGCGCACCGGTGGTGAGGGATAGCACGGCGGCACTGCCGCTGCGGAACATGATCCCCATCCAGGTGCCGCACAGGAAGGCGGCCGCTGCGAAGATGAATCCGCCCAGGGCCGAGGCGGCTCCTGCCTGGAGGGGGAACGGCGTGGCCATGCCGACGTGCCCGCAGGGCTGGTGGATCCCATAGGCCAGCAGCGACAGCCACAGGCCCGCCGTCAGCGTGACCGCGGTATGCGCGTTGGCGAACTGGGGGAAGACGAACAGCGCGGAGGCGGCCAGCGACAGGTAGCCGGCGCGCCGTACGGAAGTGACGATGCCGTGGCTTGCGATCCAGCGCCGGCACAGGATGGTGCCCAGCAGGTAGGTTACCGATGCGCCGCCGATGATGGCGCCGAAGGCAACGCGCGACAGCCCATAGGTTTCGATGAACAGGTAGGCCGAGCTCGAGAAGAAGCCGAAATTGGCTGCGTACCCGCAGGAGTTCAGCAGGGTCCAAGACCGGAAGGCCGGGTTCCGTGCGATACGGGCGTAACCCGCGAAGAGTGGCCCGAGCTCCAGTGCATCGGGCTTGAGTGCGCGCGCCGTTTCGGGGATGCGCAGCAGCACCAGCAGCAGACCGGCCAGCCCGAACAGGCCCATGGCGAACAGCGTCGAGCGCCAGCCGAACACCTGCGCCAGCAGCGCGCCGGCCATCGGGACCAGCATGGTCATGCACGCCAGCATGGACATGGCG
This sequence comes from Ramlibacter sp. G4-7, assembly GCF_057784995.1. Classification (NCBI taxonomy): domain Bacteria; kingdom Pseudomonadati; phylum Pseudomonadota; class Betaproteobacteria; order Burkholderiales; family Comamonadaceae; genus Ramlibacter; species Ramlibacter sp. G4-7. The sequence goes on along the minus strand of NZ_JBYNTT010000013.1, from coordinate 98,557 downwards.
ACCGTCATCACGTGGGTGCCATGCTGTTGTTCGAACAGGTCGCGCACGATCGCGCGGCCGCAGACCATGCAAGCGGCGATTCCCAGGCCTTGCGCCGCCCTCGCCGCGACCAGCACCTCGATGCTGGGTGCGAGCGCCCCGAGCAGCGCGCCGCCCGCATACAGCGTGAAGCCGGTGAGCAGGACACGCCGGCGGCCGAAGCGGTCCGACGCCGGCCCCCAGAGCAACTGGCTGACGCCGAAGCTGAACACCACCACGGCCAGCGTCAGCTGCACCAGGCTCACCGGTGCGTGGTACTCGTTGCGGATCGCGGGCAGCGCGGCCAAGTACAGGTCGGTGGCCAATGGCTGCACCGCCGTGGCCAGGGTCACGGTCAGGACGACGAGTGCCGGCCCCATGGCCGCCCGGGGGTTCAAGGCTCGAGCAGCTTGCGCTGGGTGAGCCAGCCGCGGATCATGGCCGTGGCCTCCTTCAGCAATTCGGGCTGGCCCGCGTAGTAGTGGGTGGCCCCCTTGATCACGCGGAAGGTCTTGTCGGGCGAGGCGGCGGCATCGAACAGCATCTGCGGATGCTTCTGCGGCACCGCATCGTCGGCGCTGTTCTCGATCACCAGCAGCGGTGCGCGCATGCGCCTGGCGCTTTCGAGGCCGTTGCCGCAGGAGTCGTCCAGGGACCATTGCGAGAGCCAGGAACGGAGCGTCGTGAAACGGGCCAGCCCCACGGGACCGGTGTTCACGGTTTCGGGGTTGCCCATGTAGCACCAGCGCGGCTTGCGGTCATTGGGATCGAGCGCGGGATCGAGAAAGCGCGGGTCCGCCAGCGTGCGATGCACGATGAAGGGCCGCTCCATCTCGCCCGTGTTGCGCTCCTTAAGCTCCGCGAGCTTCGCCTTCGCCCAGGCGGTGATGCGCCGCATGCGAGCCAGCTGGGCCGCCCGGTAGCGCGCCACGTACTGCGGTGAATACGGCGGCTGATTGGGGTTGCGCGGATCGTAGATGTCGAGTTCTACATCGCGGTCGTCGGGATTGGCTTCATCGCGCACCGACGGGTCGATCGCATCGGCGAGCAGGTGGGCACGCGACAGGTGGGCCGCCTGGTAGATCACCGCGTCGGCGGGAATCAGGCGGGCGCCCTTTACGTTCACCGGGTCGCCCGCCGGCGCGTGGGTGATGCTCGGATTCTCGGCTTCCGCCTGGTAGCTCACGGCCAGTGCGCCGCCACCGCTCCAGCCGACCAGCACCACGTACTTGTAGCCCCAGACTTCCTTGGCATGCCGGATGTACGCACCCAGGTCCAGCAGCACCTTCTCCATGATCAGCGCGGTGTCGTTGCGCTGGTAGCGGCTGCCGGCGCACAGCACGTGCGCGCCTGTGGCCGCCATCGCACGCGGCACGGGCAACAGCTGCAGTGTCGATGCCGGATGCATGAACACCATCAGCGTATCGGAAGCATGGCCTTGCGGGCGGAAGCGGATGCCTTCCAGGTTCACTGCGCCCTGGTTGCCGGAGAAACCGTAGGTCTCGGTGAAGGCGCCACGCTCCTCGTACTGGAGGTGCACCCATTCGGTCTGGACTTCGAAGGCTTGCGTCATGCGCCGACTCTACGAGGGCAGGCCTGCGCAGGCAGTCCCCCGGGAGGGGACAGACACCCCCGGAGCCGTGGCGGACAGTCACGGCTGCAAGGACGAAGCCAACTCCCGAACCACCATGACCCACGCCACCTACATCTGCACCGACGGCTCGCGCCGTGACGTCGACGTCGCCGTCGGCACCAACCTCATGCGCGCCGCCTGTGACGGCGGCATCGAGGGGATCGTCGGCGATTGCGGCGGCTCCATGAGCTGCGCCACCTGCCATGTGTTCGTCGAAGACGGATTTGCCGAGCTGCTGGGCGCCATGGAGTCGAACGAAGACCAGATCCTCGACTACACGGCCGCGGGACGCCAGCCGAACAGCCGCCTGGCTTGCCAGATCGTCATGAGCCAGGCGCTCTCTGGGATCGTGGTCCGCGTCGCCGACCCGCAGGTGTGAGCACCATGGCTGCCCCCTCCTCCTGGCTCCAGCTGGAAGACAAGGTCTGCGTCGTCACCGGCGCGGCCGGCGGCATCGGCGCCGAGATCGCCCGGGAACTGGCGGTAGTCGGCGCGAAGGTCGCCGTACTCGATCGCCACGAGCAGGGCGCGCAGGCCACGGCAGCGGCCATCGCCGAAAGCGGCGGCCGCACCATCGCGGTCCGCTGCGACATCACGGACAAGGCAGACGTGGACGCTGCCGCCGAGCGCGTGCAGCGCGAACTCGGCCGTTGCGACGTGCTGGTGAACAACGCAGCCACGATCTACGCCGAAGCGCTGATGAAGATCGAGCTGACGAAGTGGAACCAGCTCATGGCGGTGAACCTCAACGGCTTCCTGCTGTGCGCACAGGCCTTCGGCCGTCAGATGATCGTTGCCCGCGGCGGCAGCATGGTCCACGTGGCGTCGATCTCCGGCCGCGTGCCGCAGCCGTACAGCGGCCCGTACAGCGTGAGCAAGGCGGGCGTGAAGATGCTGTCGCAACTGCTGGCGGTGGAACTCGGCGAGCACAACATCCGCAGCAACGTGGTGAGCCCCGCCATGGTCCGCACGCCCCTGACAGAGGGCATCTACAAGGACCCCGCTGTGCTGAAAAAGCGCGAATCCATCGTGCCGGCCCACCGCATCAGCGGGCCCAAGGACATCGCAGAAGTCGTGGCATACCTCGCCAGCCCACGCTCCGGCTACGTCAACGGCCAGGACATCCTGGTCGACGGCGGCCTCAGCACGGCTTGGCTGACGCTGATCCCGCGGCCCGGCTTCGAGAAGCAGGACGCGGATCGCGCATGACCGCGTTCCGGCGCAGTGGCTTGGTTGCGCTCGCGACAGTCCACTTCGGCAGCAGCGCCATGATGCGCGTGTGCGACCCGATGCTGCCTGCCCTGGCCAAGAGCTTCGGCGTCACTACCGGGCGTGCCGCACTCACCGTCTCCGCCTATGCGGTGGCCTACGGCTTGCTGCAACTCCTCTTCGGCCCGCTGGGCGACCGCTACGGCAAGCGCCGGGTGATCGGTTTCGCGGCGCTGGGCTGCGTGGTGGGCAACCTGCTCGCTCTGTTTGCCGTGGGACTGGAGATGCTGGTGGTCGCACGCTTCCTGGCCGGCGCGGCGGCGGCCGGCATCATCGCGCTGGTCCTCGCCTGGGTGGGAGACACCGTTGCCTACGAAGACCGGCAAGCGGTGCTCGCACGTTTCCTCACGCTGTCGCTGGCCGGCATGATCGCCGGACAATGGTTCTCGGGCTTCCTCACCGAGGTGGCCGGCTGGCGCACCGTGTTCGCGCTGCTGGCCGTGCTGTTCCTCGCCGGCGGACTGGGCATCGTGCTGAATCGCGATGTGCGCTCCGAGCCGGTTCGGCCGCCCTCGCGGCACGGCCATTGGCGCGACCTGCGCAGCGTGGTCGCCGTGCCCTGGGCGCGCTGGATGCTCGCAATCGTCATGGTCGAAGGGGCCTTCGCGTTCAGCGGCCTGGCCTTCCTGCCGGCCTTCCTCGTCAAGGAGTTTGGGTTGGGATTGTCGGCGGCGGCCGCCGTCGTCGCGCTGTACGGAGTGGGCGGCTTTTTCTATGCATTCGCGGCACGCCACCTGCTCGCGCGCCTGGGTGAAAGCGGGATCGTTCTGGCCGGCGGCCTCGCGCTCGGGCTGGGCTGGCTGGCCCTGTGCGTGGCGCAGCATTGGACCGTGGCGGTTCCGGCCTGCCTGGTCGCGGGGCTCGGCTTCTATATGCTGCACGGCACCCTGCAGACCCACGCCACGCAAATGGTCCCGACGCTGCGGGGCACCTCGGTCAGCCTGTTTGCCTCGGCCATGTTCCTAGGGATCTCCGCCGGCGTCGCCGTGGCTTCAGGCGTGGTCGACCGCTTCGGCACACGTCCGGTGTTCGGCACGTGCGCCTTTGTCCTGCTCGCGCTGGGTGGCGTGCTGTCCTTCAGCCTGCGCCAGCGCGCGGCCGCTGCGCAGGCTCCTGGACCGCTTACGCGTCCGGCAGCCACTCCTCGAGCGTGACTTCGAAGGTCATGCAGATCGGATTGCTGCCGGCCACGAACGGGCCGCCGTGGACGTTCCCCTCCGTGTCGGCGACCACGCCCGTCAGCGCGGCTCGCATGGATCCGTCGGCGACGGAACGCACCTCGCCTGCCAAGCTGACGATCTCCACCGCGGGGCCCGTCACCCTCAGATAGCGCCCGTCGGGCGTGCGAAGACAGGCGTCGACGAGGCTTCCGAGTGCTCCCCGAACGAAAGCGTTGCGGAAGCCCTGGGCGAGGCACAGCTTCTCCACGCCCAGCACCAGGTCCTCGTTTGGCGCTATGCGCGCGTAGGCGACGCGCCCCATGCTGCCGGTTTCCGTGATGCGGCTTTCAGACATGGTGGACCTTCGCATGCGGCTGCAACAAGGGAATGTTGGTTTCGGGGTCGAAGGCGACGCGGAGTTCGAAGCCCTCTAGGGAAGTGACCAGCACCGGGATGGTCTCCGGTCCGACGAAGGACTGGTGCGGCACGATGTGCCCCCCCTTCACTTGCCCGGACTCGGTGCGCAAGGCTGCGTGGCAATGCACCAGTGGCTCGCCGCGGGCGTCCTTCCCCACCGTCGCATTGCCGAAGATCAGGGTGCACCGCCCGGCCTTGATCGGGTGGGTGTAGGCGATCACCGCCTGGCCCGAAGGATCCGGCGGCGCGACGCAGAACTGGAGTTCGCTGAAGACACCCCCGAGAATGGTGGTGGAGGCGCTGCGCACGCCGATGGCGGCCAGTGGCCGCACGAGCGCTTCGAACAGGCTGAGGCCCGGCTGCAGGGCCAGCCGGATGTGGCGCGCCCGCGGGGCCTGGCGGCTGTGGATGCGAACAGGGGCGGACGTGCCCGGGTGAATCAACATCCGCGGTCGCGGAAACTCGGTCGATACGCTGGAGGCCATGATGGCGGTCTCTTTCCTTGCAGTGAGGTCCGGGTGGGACCGGTCGAGGGCCAGGTCGGCGGGTAAGCCGGCGCGGCCCGGTAAAAGGGAAAAGGCGCGAGGGTGAGACGGGGTACTAGGCGGCAGCTTGCTCCTGCAAGCGGCCCAGGTTCGCGCGGACGGCGCCCTGTTCGGGCTCCAGCAGGTTGACCTCACTGCGTTGGAACAGGGTCGTTCCGAGGCTCTTGCGCTGGGCCACGAACTGCTCGTGCAGCCCGCAGTGCGAAGCGATCATCTTCTGCCCCGCATGCCAGGTCTCGGCATCCGGCCACGCATGCAGCAGCACCGTCTTGAGCATACCGGCGCCCGCTGCCATGTCGAACACGCCGAGCGTGCGGGCCCCGGCTTCACGCAGCAGCGGGAGCCAGGTGCCCTTGAGGAATTCCACGTTTGCGGCTACCTGCCCCGGCGCAATCTCCTGCTGCACCAGTTCGTGCAGGCCACCGACATGCGTGTCCGCATCCTGCGCCCCGACCGGCCACGCCGCGTTCGGCTTCAGGAAGAACAGGTCGTGCCGCTGCACCATCTCGTGCCCGGCATTCGTTTCGCTGCGGATGCGCCACCAGTCCGCATCCTGGTAGAAGCCGGCCCAGGTCGCCTCGCGATGGGCGTAGTCGCGATAAGCCAGCAGGTACACGAAGCGCGGCGCATCAGGGCCGGCCAGCGCGCTCCAGCGCCCCACGCAGTTGACACCGTGCCTGGCGAACAGCGCGGGCAGGTGCTGCCCGAAACGGGAGTGCACGTCGGCCATGCGGCCGGGCGCGACGGAGTACAGGCGCAGTTCGTAGATCATGGCGACATCATCGCGGGAAGCGGCCGATGGTCTTGTCCCTAGCCAGGGGGGCATACGGCCGCCGCCCGGATTCCTAAGCTCCCGTGATGAAAGCCATCGTTTCCACGCCCAACGGCGCCCAGCTCGCCGACATCGCCGCGCCGCGGCCCAAGGCCAACGAGATTCTCGTGCGCGTCAAGGCCGCGAGCCTGAACCGCGCCGACCTCGCCGGCCTTGCCGCGAAGGACGGCACGGTGATCGGGATGGAGTGGGCCGGCGAAGTCGTGGAGGTCGGAAGCGAGGCGGGCGACCATCGACCGGGTGATCGCGTGATGTGCACCGGAACCGGCGCCTACGCGGAGTACGCGGTCACGGACGGGGGCCGCGCCTGCAAGGTCCCCGACGCGTCGCTGCCGTACGAGCAGGCCACCGTCCTCACTCTCGCGCTGCAGGCGATGCACGACGCGGTCGTTACGCACGGGCGGCTGGAGCGAGGCCAGGACGTGCTGATCCACGGTGCGAGCTCCGGCGTCGGCCTCATGGGCCTGCAGATCGCCCGCCTGCTGGGCGCGCGCACCGTGATCGGCACCTCGACCAACGCGGCGCGCCGCGCCCGGCTGGCGGAGTTCGGCGCGGACCTGGCGCTCGACCCGTCGCAGGCCGGCTGGGTCCAGCAGGTGCTGGACACCACCGGCGGCAAGGGAGTGGAGGTGATCGTCGACCAGGTCACCGGCAGGCAGTTCAGCCAGACAATGCAGTGCGCCGCGCTCGCTGGACGCATCGTCAACCTGGGGCGCCTCGGCGGTGCCGGCGGCGAATTCGACTTCCAACTGCATGCGCTGCGCCGCCTCACCTACATCGGGGTCACGTTCCGCACCCGCTCGGTCCAGGAGATCCGGGTGCTGAACGCACGCATGCTCGACGACCTGGGCTCGGCCATCGCCGAGGGGCGCTTGCGACTGCCGATCGACCGGGTGTTCCCGCTCGCCGAGGCGGCGGCCGCACTCGCGCGCATGGGTGCCAACGAGCATTTCGGCAAGATCGTCCTGGCCGTCTGAGAAGGAGCAAGTGATGCCGAAGGTCACCATCGTCTGCTACAGCAGCACCGGCAACACCTGGGCCATCGCGCAAGCGGTGGAGAAAGGCGCGCGCGAAGCGGGTGCACAGACGCGCCTGCGCAGGGTGCGCGAGCTCGCCGGGCCCGAAGCAATCGCGGCCAAGCCGGCCTGGGGCGCGCATCTCGAAGCCATCCGGGACGTGCCCGAGGCGACGCTGGATGACCTGGACTGGGCCGACGGTTTCGTCTTCGGCACGCCGACCCGCTTCGGCCTGCCTTCGGCACAACTGAAGCAGTTCATGGACACAGCGGGCCCGCTGTGGGCGCAGGGCAAGCTGCAGGACAAGGCGGCCGCGGCGTTTACCGGCGCGGGCAACGCGCACGGCGGCCAGGAGTCCACGCTGCTGGCCCTGCACAACGCGTTCTACCACTGGGGTTCGATCATCGTGCCGGTCGGCTACACCGACAAGCTGCTCTACGCCGCGGGCGGCAACCCTTATGGCGTGAGCTACAGCGACCCGCGCGGCCAGCCGATGCCGCCGGAGAAGCTCTCGGCCGCGCGCTACCAGGGCGCGCGCGTGGCAAAGTTTGCGGGGCTGCTGGCAGCGGGGCGCGGCTGAGGACGCGCATGCTAGGCTCGCGACCCTCCACGAAGCAGGCAGCGGGGGAATCCTGAATGACAGGCGAGCGGGTCGAAGAAAACGGCGATGAGGAGAGCGGCGGCGTCCAGGCCGTCGACACGGCGCTCAGGGTGCTGTCCGCGCTGGTCGAGATGGGACCACCGCTGATGCTCAAGACGGTCGCCGAGCGCGCCGACATGCCGCCGCCCAAGGCGCACCGCTACCTCGTGAGTTTCTGCCGGGGCGGCCTCGCCGAACGCGACCCGATTTCCGGCGGCTACCGTCTCGGCCCGCTGGCCGTGCGGCTGGGCCTCGCGGCGTTGCGGCACCTGCACGTTGTCAACGTGGGCGCCCAGGCGCTCGGTGAACTGCGCGACCAGGTCAGCTACACCGTCGGCCTGGCCGTATGGGGCGCGGCCGGGCCGACCTTCGTTCGGTTCGAGGAAACCAACGAGGCACTGATCATCAGCGGCCGCCCGGGGTCCGTGATGCCCGTGCTGTCGTCCTCGACCGGTCGGGTCTTCGGCGCCTACCTGCCCCGCAGCGTCACCGAGCCGCTGCTGCGCCGCGAGCTAGCGGGCAAGCCCCATCCCGGCGCCAGCCCTTCCAGCGCTCCACGCATGTCCAAGCAGGAGATGGAGGCGCTGTTCCAGCGCGTTCGCGATCAAGGCATGGCGCAGGTGAAAGGCGACCTGAATCCGGGCCTGCACGGCCTGTCGGCGCCGGTGTTCGACCACGCGGGCGCCATTGCCGGGGTGATCACCGTGATGGGCCCTGCAGGAGTCATCGACGTATCGCTCGACGGACCGGTCGCGGACGCCTTGCGCGCAAAGGCGCGCGAGGTCTCCCAGCGGATGGGTTCGCCCTGAGGAAAGTCCTGCCCGCCGAGCTTCCTTCCGGGTTTTCCCTATGCGGTCGGGAATTACGAAAAGCGTAATCTGATTACGTTAACAGGAACCGACAGGATGCCTTGAGCGCCTGCGCAGTCCCGCCCCATAAGGGAATCAGGAGACAACGATGACGATGATGACCGTTCGCGAGAACGCGGCCCGCACCACCCCGCAGGACGCCGCCCTCGCCGCCTTGGTGGACTCCATCGGCGAAGACCGTTTCGGCCCCGCCCTTGCGCGCTTCCTCAACGAGCTGTGTGGCGCCGACCACTTCGCCGCATTCCGCATCGGCGGCGAGGAACTGCGCGAAGTGGCAGCCTGCTGCGTGGAGCCCGAGCGCACCGCGCGCGACCGCGTGGAGAGCTACGTGAAGCAAGGCTGGTGGAAGCGCGACCCCGCAATGACAGAGGCGCAGCGCTGCCTGGCGGCGCCGCGCCCGAGCATCATCCATGTCGATTTCAGCGACGACGGCTACACCGCCATGCGGCCCAGTGTGTACCCGCACGTACGCGACCGCCTGCTCCTGTGCGGCCATGGGCCCAATGCGGACTTCGGGCTGAGCATCCTGCGGGCCGACCCGCACGCGCCGTTCGCCGGCGACGCCATCGACAAGGTGGCCCGCTCCGCCGAACTGCTGGTGAGCCTGCTGGGCAAGCACGCCGATGTCCGCCAGTCACGTCCCAACGTGGCGGAGGCCCTGACCGGGCTGGCCGAAATCGAGAGCTGCATCGTCGCCACCAGCGACCTGCCCCGGCGCGAGGCCGAGGTCAGCGCCCGCATCCTGTACGGGCTGTCTTCGGTGGGCATCGCGCTGGACCTCTCGGTCAGCGAGGAGACCGTGAAGACCTATCGCAAGCGCGCCTACCAGCGGCTTGGGATCGGCAGCGAGCGAGAACTCCTCACGTGGTACCTGGCGCGGTGGAGCCGCTGGCGCGGCCATCGCTTCGACCTCGCCTCGTCCGGCGCGGTGCACTGAAAAGCGTCCCCTCGAAGGGGACTGACCGCCGGCCGCCGCGGTGCGCCAATGGAAGCATGCTTACACGGCAGCCATGCAGTACCCCGCCCTCACCCTGATCCACGAGGAGCACGAGGCCCTGGCGTCCGTGCTCCGGGCGCTGCGCCATGCAGTGGACAGCGCCCGCAAGGCCGCCGCGCTGCCGGACTTTGAATTCCTGCGCGCGATGCTGTTCTACATGGACGAAATGCCGGCCCGCCTGCACCACGCGGTCGAGGAGGAGATGCTGTTCCCGCGCATCCGGGAGCGGTGTCCCCCCCTGCGGCCCGTGCTCGACCGGCTGGAAGCCGAGCACGCCCGCGGTGAAAGCACCGTGCGGACGCTGGAGCGCGCGCTCACCGGCTGGGAAATGCTGGGCGAAGGGCGGCGTGAAGCATTCGAACTCCAGCTGGGCGCCTATGTGCAGGGCTACCTCGGCCACATGGAGGTGGAGGAAAACTACGTGCTGCCCGTGGCCCAGGACTACCTCTCGGAGGCGGACTGGGCCGAACTGAATGCCGCCTGCACCCGCCAGCGCGCGGCGCTGAGCGAAACCACGCTGCAGACCCATCGCGCACTCCTGCAACGCATCGTCTCCCACAACCCCACTCCTCCTGCACCATGCAAGACATCGAAGTGCCCGTCCTGATCGTGGGCGGCGGCGGCTGCGGCCTCGCGTCGTCGCTGTTCCTGTCGCGGCAAGGCATCCGCAACCTGCTGATCGAACGCCACCCCGCCCCGGGGCGCCTGCCGAAGGCGCGCTATGTCAGCCAGCGCACCATGGAGCTGCTGCGCCAGTTCGGCGCTGCCGACGACGTGTACCGCCGCTCCATGCCGCTCAAGCACATCTCGCACATCCGCTGGTGCACCTCGCTCGCCGGCGATGGCGATCTGGACCGCCGCACCTTCTACCGCATCGAGTCCTTCGGCGGCGGTTCGCTGACGCACTACGCCCAGCACAGCCCGTGCGAGTCGACGCTGTTTCCGCAGGTCCGCATGGAGCCGCTGCTGCGCGAACTGGCGACGGCGGAAGACAAGGGCCAGGTTCTCTACAACCACCAGCTGATGTCCTTCGAGCAGGACGAGGCCGGTGTCACGGCCGTGGTGCGCGACCGCGCAAGCGAGCAGGACTTTCGCGTCAGGGCGCGCTACGTGATCGGAGCCGACGGCGGCAAGACGGTCGGCCCCGCACTTGGCGCCAAGGTGGAAGGCCAGACCGATCTCGCGCACATGGTGACGGTCTACTTCCGCGCCGACCTGTCGCAGTACTGGGACGACGATTATTCAATGACGACGTGGTTCGTGAATCCCGAAGGGGGCTCCTGGGCGAGCGGCGTCCTCGGGCAGCTCGGTCCGACGAAGTTCGGCCGTGATTCGGAAGAGTGGATGTTTCACTTCAGCTTCCGTCCCGACGATCCTTCGCGCTTCGAGGAGGCCTCGCTGCTGCCGCGCATGCGCGAACTGCTGAAGATCCCGGACCTCACGCCGGACATCATCGGCATCGGCCACTGGACAGTCGAAGGGGTGCTGGTGGACCGCTATCGCTGGGGCCGCGTGCTGCTGGCCGGCGATGCGGCGCACCGCCATCCGCCGACCACGGGGCTGGGCCTCAACTCCGCCATCCAGGACGCGCACAACCTCACCTGGAAGCTCGCTGCGGTCATCAAGGGACAGGCGCACGACAGCGTGCTCGATAGCTACGAGGCCGAGCGGCGCCCGGTGGCAGCCAGCAACATCCAGTGGGCGTTGATGACGTTCCAGAACCACCAGCTCACCGATGCCGGCATTGGCCTGGTCCGCGGCAACGCGGAACTGAGCCAGGCCAACTTTCGCCGCTATTTCGCGGACAATCAGGAAGGCCGCACCCGGCGCGCGCGGCTGGCACAGATCATGGAAGTGCAGCGCATGGAATGGCAGGCGCACGACATCGAACTGGGTTACCACTACGACCTCGGTGCCGTCATGGCGGACGGCACGCCGACCCCCGAACGCGACCCGCTGGGCCAGACCTATGTGCCGACCACGCGGCCGGGGCATCGGCTGCCCCATGCCTGGCTGGAACGTGATGGCAAGCAGCTCTCGACCCTGGACCTCGTCAAGCCAGGCAGCTTCGTGCTCATCACCGGGAAGCGCGGCTCCGGCTGGTCCGAGGCCGCCGCCGCGGTGGCGCGCTCCAGCGGGGTGCCCCTCGAGGTCGTCGAGATCTCCGACGACTCCCCCGTGCGCGACACCGACCGCAACTGGCGGCACCTGCGCGCGGTCTCGGCGGACGGCGCGATCCTGGTGCGGCCGGACCAGCACGTGGGCTGGCGCTCGATCGGCCCGGCCAAGGACCCCCAGGCCGTGCTCGCCGCCGCCTTCGCGAAGATCCTGCAGCGCGAGATCGCCTGACCAGCAACATCCGGAGCCCATGATGCAAAGACGCAGCCTTCTTTCCCTGCTTGCCGGTGCGGCGCTCGCGCCGGCGGCTTTCCCGCAAGCATCCTGGCCCAGCCAGCCGATCCGCCTGGTGGTCCCCTACCCGGCCGGCGGTGGCACCGACTTCTTCGCGCGCGTGGTGGCGCCGGGCATGGGGGAGGCGCTCGGCCAGACGGTGATCGTCGAGAACCGGCCAGGAGCCAGCGGCATCATCGGCGCCACGGCCGTGGCCAGGCAACTGCCGCCGGACGGCCACACCTTCCTGCTCGGCGACATGACGACGTACGCCGTCAATCCGAGCATGTTCGAGAAACTCTCGTACGACCCGCTAAAGGACCTGGCCCCCGTGACGATGACGGCCAAGTTCGACTTCCTGCTGGTGGTGAACCCGCAGGTGCTGCCGGTGAACAACCTCCAGGAACTCGTGGCGATCGCGCAGAAGACACCGGCCGGCCTGAGTTACGCCTCGCCGAGTGTGGGCACCACCCACCACCTTGCGACCGAGCTGCTCGCGCGCCAGACCGGCATGAAGCTGGTGGCCATCACCTATAAGGGCGGCGGCCCCGCGGTGCAGGACTTGCTGGGAGGCCAGATAGGCATGATGTTCCTTGACCGCGCATCGGCACGGCCCCACATCGAGTCCGGCAAGCTGCGGCCCATCGCCGCGGCAGGGTCCAAGCGCATCGCTGCGTACCCGAACGTCGCGACCCTCTCAGAACAGGGGGTGCGAGGATTCGATGTCGAAGGTTGGCAGGGCTTCACCGTCCGCGCCGGCACCCCTGATTCCGTGGTGAGGGCACTCAACGCTGCCTACCTGAAGTCAATCGCGCCGGCCGAGATCCGGCGGCAGCTGAACGAAGCCGGGATCGACCCGGTCGGCAGCACACCCGAACAGTTCACCGCCTACATGGTGAGCGAGACGGCGAAGTGGCGCGCCGTCATCAAGGAACGCGGGATCAAGGCGGAATGAAAAAAGCGGCCGCCGGCCGCTTTTTTGGTTCATCACCGCGCGTTGCATCGGAGTCGCCGACTGCTCACTGGGCCGTCACGAAGGACCCGTTCTTCACCTGCAGGATGGCGGCCCCGTAGCTGGGCTGGCGCACCGTGTCCAGCGTCCACTGGCCGCCACCGATCACCACCGGAACCTTGCTGGATTTCGCCAGCTGCGCGCGGATCTTCTCGCGGTCCGGATTCGGTCCCGCGTTGCGAATCGCCTGGATGCCGATCAGCGCGGTGCTGTAGCCCATCGCAGCCCTGTTGTCTGGGACCACGCCATAACGCGCCTTGTATGCGTTGATGAAGGCCGTGTTCACCGGATTCGGGCTGGTCACCGCATAGTCGGCGACCACGTAGGCGTTTTCGACGGCCTTGCCGCCGGCCTTGATGAAGCCTTGTGACGCCAGCGAGGCGGGGCCCATGAAGCGGGTCTTCGGATCGACGCCGGCCTGCAGCAATTGCATGAAGAAGTTGGCAGACAGTTCCGCGGGCGCCGCGATGAAGACCGCGTCGCCGCCCATCGCCGCGATCTTGGTGGCCAGCGGCAAGAAGTTGGAATCGGACGCCTGGATGCCCTCCTCGCCGACGATCTGCGCACCGGCGGCCTTCATGGCGTCGCGCATGGCATTCTTCTGCGCGATGTAGCCCTCGTTGCCCTGGTCGAAGACGACGATCGCCTTCTTCACGGCGAGCTTGTCCACCGCGTACCGGCCCAGCCGGCCGGTGGTCTGGGTGGCTTGAGCGCCGACCTTGAAGGACCAGGGGCCGGCATCCAGGATTTCCGCGGAGGAGGAGGTGCTGACCATCGGGATCTGCAGCGCGTTGGAAACGGGCGCGCCGGACACTGCCTCCACGCTGGTCGTGGGACCGAGCAGGAGGACCGCCTTGTCCCGCCGCGCGAACTGGTTGATCAGGCTGATCGTCTGCGCCTTGTCACCGGCAGTGTCGCCCTCGACGACGCGGATCTTCGCGCCACCGGGAAGCCCCTGCTTGTTGGCCTCCTCGATCGCAAGGCGCATCGCGTTCTGGATGGGCACGCCGCCGAAGGCATACACCCCGGTGGTGGCGTTGAACACGCCGACCGTGATCTCGTTGCCCTGCGCAAAGGCCGTGCCGGCCCAGCCCATGGCGAAAGATGCGGCGGTAGCCAACAGCCACTGCCTGCGCGAAAGGTTCATCGAATGTCTCCTGGATTAAGGGGTCAGGCAATCAGCCCGGCGCGGCCGAAGTAGTGGTCGGCGATGACGGGGTCTTCAGCCAGCTCGCTGGCCAAGCCGGCGTGGACTACGCGGCCCTGCTCCAGCACCGCGGCGCGGTGCGCGGTCTGCAGCGCCAGGCGCGCGTTCTGTTCGACCAGCAGGATCGTCAGGCCCTCCTGATTCAACCGCTTGAGCGCGCGGAACACGTCCTTGATCACCACGGGTGCGAGTCCGAGACTGGGCTCGTCGAGCAGCAGCACCTTGGGGCGGCCCATCAGTGCGCGGCCGATCGCCAGCATCTGCTGCTGGCCCCCCGACAAGGAACCAGATGCCTGGTTGCGGCGGTCCTTGAGCACGGGGAAAAGCGCATGCACGCGATCGAGATCAGCGGCATCGCTGCCGCGCGTGCCCGCGGCCTGGCGCCCCAGCTCGAGGTTTTCGGCCACGGTCAGCGGGGCGATCACGCGCCGGCCTTCCGGCACCTGGATGATGCCGGCGCGCGAGCGCTTGTGGGCCGGCATGCGCGCCAGCGACTGCCCTTCGAACAGGATCTCGCCGGTCGCCGGAACGATTCCGGACAGCGCGTTCATGAGGCTGGACTTGCCGGCGCCGTTCGGGCCGATGACGGTGAAGATCTCGCCCTTGCGCACCGTCAGGCTCACGCCGCGCAGCGCCTGGATGCCACGGTAGTGGACGTCGACGTTTCGGATATCAAGCACGGCTTCAGGCTCCCAGGTAGGCTTCGACCACGACCGGATCGCGGCCCACCACGTCGGGCTCGCCCTGCGCAATGAGGCGGCCGGAGGCCAGGACGTACAGCCGCGAGCACAGGGACATCACGAAGCGCATGTTGTGTTCGATCAGCAGCACGGCGACACCGCTGGCCGCGACGGCGCGGAAGATGCCGGCCAGGCTCTCCGCTTCGGCGTCGTTCATGCCCGCCACGGGTTCGTCAAGCAACAGGACGCGGGGGTTGGTGGCCAGGGCGCGCATCATCTCGATGCGGCGCTGGTGGCCGTAAGACAGGCCGCCGGCGCGGTGCTCCGCGAATTGCGCCATGTCGAAGCGTTCGATCAGTTCCATCGCCTGCACCTTCAGCCGCGCGGTTTCGGCGCGGGCCGAAGGCAGCCCGAGGAAATTGGCCCAGAACCCGGTGCGCTCGT
Organism: Ramlibacter sp. G4-7; assembly: GCF_057784995.1. Lineage (NCBI taxonomy): Bacteria > Pseudomonadati > Pseudomonadota > Betaproteobacteria > Burkholderiales > Comamonadaceae > Ramlibacter > Ramlibacter sp. G4-7. Next base: position 83,427 of record NZ_JBYNTT010000013.1, on the reverse strand, counting down.
GCCGGTGGAATCCGGCCAGCACGTTGTCCAGCACGCTGGCGTCCGGCACCAGCCGGATGTTCTGGAAGGTGCGGGCCACGCCGGCGCGGGCCAGCTCAGGCGCTTCGGTGCGCGACACGTCCGCTCCATCGAGCAAGACGCGTCCCGAGGTCAGGTGCAGCATGCCGGTGATCAGGTTGACCACCGTGGTCTTGCCCGCGCCGTTGGGGCCGATCAAGCCGGTGATCTGGCCGGCCGGCACCTGCAGACTGACCCCGTCCACCGCCGGCACGCCGCCGAAGTGGCGGGCCACGTTTTCGAGCACCAGCGCGGTCATGACTGCACTCCTGCGGGGGTGACCGCGATCGAGGCGGCCGGCGCCTCCGGAGAAGAAGGATTGGAAGGCGCCGGGCGCGACCGCCCCGCGCGCCGCAGCCGGCCGTCGCGCCAGCGGGCAATCAGGGTGTCGGCGACCCCCCGCGGCAGGTAGACGATCACGACCATGAGCAGGATGCCCTGGACGACATTGCGGTAGTCGGCGAAGACGCGGAAGACCTCCGGCAGCGAAGTCAGCACCACGGCGCCGACAAGCGCGCCCCACACTGTGGTGCGGCCGCCCAGGACCACCATCGCCAGGGCCATCACCAGCAGGTTGAACCCATAATCCCCCGGAGTGACCGCGTAGCTGCTCAATGCGTGCAGGCCACCGGCCAGGCCGGCCAGCGCCCCGGAAAGCACGAAGGCGACGCGCTGGTAATGCGGCACCGAGATGCCCAGCGACACCGCGACGGTCTCGTCCTCGCGGATCACGTCAAGCGCGCGGCCCAGGCTGAAGCGCCCCATGAGCACCATCAGCCAGGTGACCACCGCGACGATGGCCAGCAGCGAGAGCGTGCCCACCGCGTGCGGGATCCCGTTGATGCCGAGCGCGCCATTGGTCAGGCTGACCCAGTTCTGCGTGGCCGACAGCACGATCTGCACGAAGGCCAGCGTCGCCACGGCCTGGAACACGCCGCGCAGGCGCGACAGCGGCAGCGCCAGCAAGGCGCTCGCCCCGGTGCCGATCAGGGTGCCCGCGACCAGCGCCAGGGCGGGCGGCCAGCCCGCCTTGGTGATCAGCAATGCGGTGCCGTAAGAGCCCAGGGCGCAGAAGCCCGCGCTTCCAAGCGAGAACACGCCGGCGCGCAGCACCACGTACTGGCTCATCGCGAGCAGCGAATACACCAGGATGTGGTCGAACAGGGACTGGTAGGTGTAGAAGAAGTTGATCATGCGCGCTGCACCCGCATTGCCGCGGTGGACTGGCCGAACAGCCCGGTCGGACGAACGATGATGGCGACGAACAGCGCCAGGAAGACGATCGCTTCGGCGACGCCGGAGGAGATGTACGCCACCGCGAGTGTCTGGATGAGGCCGATCGCCAGGCCGGCGACCAGCGCACCCGGGATGCTGCCCAGGCCACCCAGGATGATGATCACGAACGCGCGCAGCAGCAGCGGCTCGCCCATGGCGAAGTGGACGGAATTGAACACCAGGCCGATCAGCACGCCGGCCATTCCGGCCAGCGCGCCGGAGATGAAGAAGACCTGCATGTTCACCGGCCCGGGATTGATTCCCAGCAGGCGGGAGGTCTGCTCCGAATGGGCCACGGCGCGGATGCGCTGGCCGAAGCCGGTGCGGTAAAGCGACCAGACCAGGCCGAACACCATGGCGATCACCAGGCCGATGATCACCAGCTGCAGCAGCTGAATGCGCAGGCCGAACACGTTGTACACCACCACGGGGAAGGCGTCGAAGGGGAAGCGCATCACGGCGGTGTTGGAAACCTTCTGCGCGATGGCCAGCAGGACCAGGTCCGCGCCGATCGACGAGACGATGGCCGAGAACTCCGGCGCCCCCCGCCGCCGCAAGGGCCGGAAGGCGAACAAGTCCAGGAGCACGGAAATGAGGCCTCCCGCGACGATGCCGACCAGCAGCGCGACGTAGATCGGCGCATCGAGGACGGTCACGGCATACAAGCCCGCGAAGGCCCCCCACATGAAGACGGACCCGTGGGCCATGTTCATCACATGGTTCACGCCGAAGAGCAGCGTGAAACCAAGGGCGAAGAGCGCATAGACGCTGCCCACCACGATGCCGTTGAGGATCTGTTGCATCAGCATGCCGGCAGGATAGGAAAAGGGCTCCCGCGGGTATGTCCCCTTCGGGGGGGATGGGGTTTTCACCAGCGATTGCTGCCGTACCGCAGGGGTCCCGCCGAAGGGGGACAGACCTGCGCGCGTGACCGGACTAGTCTGCAGCACCTCCGGCACCATGCCGGGCAGGAGTTGCCTTGCGGCCGCTGTCCACCGAAGCTTCCTCGCACGCGCACGGGCCGGTGACGCCCGCCAGCGGCAGCTTCGACCCGTTCGAGCCCGGCTATGTGCTGGATCCCTATCCGGCGCTGGCCGAACTGCGCGCCGCCGAGCCGGTGTTCTTTTCGCCCGCCATCGGGTCCTGGGTGGTGACACGCTTCGAGACCGTGAAGGCGGTGCTGCGGGACACGCGCCGCTTCTCCGCGAAGATCGCCTCGGATCCCTTGCAGCCCTTGTGCCCGCACGCCCGCGGCATCATCGCGGACGCCGGATTCAACGTGCCGCCGCTTCTGGTCAACAACGACCCGCCCACGCACACGCACTACCGCGCCTTCTTCGGCACCCCGCTGACGCGCGAGCGGCTGCAGGCGCTCAAGCCTTTCGCGCAGCGCACCGTCGACGCCTACCTCGACCGGCTCGTTGCGGGCCCGCGTCCCACCGACCTGGTCGCCGGCCTCACCTGGGACGTGCCGGCGCTGGTGCTGTTCCAGCTGCTCGGCGTGCCGGGCGAGGACGTGGCCCGCGTGAAGGAGTGGGCCGCGAGCCGCGTGGTGCTGACATGGGGCCGGCCCACCGAGGAGGAACAGGTGGCGCTCTCCAAGGGTGCCGTCGCCTACTACCGCTACGCGCACGAGCTCGTGCAAAGCAAGGCGCGGGACTTGCAGGACGACTACCTGAGCGACCTGGTGCGCCAGCGCAATGGCGACGACGCGCAGGCGACGCTGCACGAGATCGGCGCGATTGCCTTCAACCTGCTCTTCGCGGGGCACGAGACCACCTCGAGCGCGGCCGCCAACCTGTTCAAGGCCGTGCTGCAGGACCGCCCGCTGTGGCGCGCCATCTGTGCCGGCGAGCAGCTCCTCGGCCCGGTGGTGGAGGAGTCGCTTCGCGTGGACCCACCGGTGCAGGCTTGGCGCCGGCAGGCGCTGGAAGAAGTCGTGCTCGATGGCGTCACGATTCCGGCCGGCGGCCGGCTGCTGCTGGAATTTGCGGCGGCTAACCACGATCCCCAGCAATTCCCCGAACCCGACGCCTTCGTGCCGGGACGGCGCAATGCACTGCAGCACGTCGCCTTCGGTGCCGGCACGCACTTCTGCCTCGGCGCGCCGCTGGCCCGCATGGAGCTGGAAGTGATGCTGGAGCGCGTGGCCGCCCGCCTGCCCGTGCTGGCACTGGTGCCCCGCCAGGACTATCCCTACACCCCCAATACCTCCTTCCGCGCCCTGCGCCGCCTGATGGTGACGTGGTGATCGCCTCGTCCTGAAAGTTTTCGCATGCACCGCTTTCCGCACCTGCCCGTCGACGACGAACTCGAGATCCGCTCGGTGTTTGCCCGCTACGGCCACCTGGCCGACGCCGGCGACCCCAACTTCGTCCAGCTGTTCACCGAGGACGCAACCTGGACGCGGCTCAATTCGCCGCCCGCAGCACACGGGGGCTCCGGCCTCCCACCGGAGACCATCCAGGGGCACGGCAAGCTGCTCGCGCTGATGGAAGAGGTGATGAAGAAGAAGTTCCACCAGCGCATGCACCACCAGATGACGGACTTCTACGTGGTGCCCGGCGCCGGCGCCGACGACGCCATGGGCCACGCCCGCGCGCTGATCACCGACTGGCGCGACGGCCCGGGCAAGATCGCGATGTTCGGCAAGTACGACGTGCGCTTTCGCCGCACTCCGGTGGGCTGGCGCATCAGCGACGTGAAGGTCCGCGTGCTGCCGAGCGCGGAGTGACCGGCATGAGCACCGTCATGGTCCCCGCCGCCCCGGTCCTCGACGAGGACCCGTTCTCCGACGCGAACATCGCCGACCCGTACCCCTTGTTCGCGCGCATGCGCGACATGGCACCGGCGGTCTACATCGCGCCCCACGACTACTACGCCGTGGTCCGGCATGCCGAGGCCGGCATCGTCGCCAGCGACTCCGCCCGCTTCACCACGACGGGCGGAGTGGGCCTGAGCGACATCCGCAAGCCGGGCGCATGGCGACCGCGCAGCCCGATCACCGAGATTGACCCGCCGGACCATACCAAGGTACGGGCGGCGTTGCAGAAGGTGCTCTCGCCGCTGGTGGTGAAGACGTGGAAGGATAAGTTCGCCGCGCGTGCGGAGGAAGTTGCCGACGAAGCCGTCGCGAAGGGGCGCGTGGACGGCGTGGCCGACATCGCCGAGGCTTTCGTACTGGACGTGTTCCCTTCCGTGCTCGGCGTGGATGTGCCGCCGGAGCGTATCAAGCTTACGGGCGAGCTGAACTTCAACCAGATCGGCCCGAACAACGCGCGCACGGCGGCGGCGCTGGAGCGGGCCGGACCGATCATGGAGTGGTACTCGCAGGTGCTGCAGCGCGAGCACATGCTGCCCGGCGGCTTCGGCGAGAAGATCTACCAGGCGGAGGACGCCGGCGACTTCGAGAAGGGTACTGCGCAGTTCCAGGTGCGCACCTTCTTTCGCGCGGGCGTGGACACCACGATGGCAGCCATCGGCTCGACGCTGAAACTGCTGGCCGAAAACCCGGACCAGTTCGCCTTGGTGAAGGCCAACCCGGCCTTGCTCAAGGGCGCGTTCGAAGAGGCGCTGCGCCTGGAATCGCCGGCGCAGGTGATGTTTCGCACCACGACCGCCGATGTGGAACTGGGCGGCGTGCGGCTGCGCGCCGACACCAAGGTGGGCTACCACATGGGCGCGGCTAACCGCGATCCGCGCCAGTGGACGGATCCTGACCGCTTTGACGTGACCCGCCAGACCACCGGCGTGCACCGGGCCTTCGGTGTCGGCGTGCACGTTTGCATCGGTCAGATGATCGCGCGCCTGGAAGCCGAGAGCATCCTGGGCGCCGTGATCCGCCGTGTCCAGCGCATCGAGCCCGCAGGCCCAGCGCACTGGCGGCCCGTGAATACCCTGCGCACCCTGGACACCCTGCCCCTGAACCTGGCCTCCTAGGCCGCCTGCATCCACCACGAAACCGGAGACCTCCATGACACTGCATCGCCGCACCGCCCTTGCCGGCGCCGTCCTCCTCGCCGCCAGCGGCTTCGCCTTTGGCCAGGCCAGGGAACTGCCGATCGGCGTGTTCAACGCCCTGACGGGAAATTACGCTTTCGGCGGCGTGCCGATCCAGAACGGCATGCGGCTGGCGCTCGAGGAAGCGAACGCCGGGGGCCTGCCGGGCGGCGCAAAATTCAAGATCATCGAAGGCGACGAGGCCGGCGAGAAAGGCCAGGCAATCAGCCTGGTGAACCAGTTCGTCAAGCGCGACAACGTCGTGATGATTCTCGGCCCGACCATCAGCGCGTCCGCGCTCGCGGCGGCGCCGGTGGCCAACGAGCTTCAGGTGCCCATCCTGGCCATCGGCAGCTCGCCTGGCATCCCGGCGACCGGACCCTGGGCCTTCAAGATCCAGGCGACCCCCGTGGACATCATGAACTACCTGGGCAAGCTGTCGGTCGAGAAGCTGGGGATCAAGCGCCTGGTGACGATCATCGACCAGAGCAACGACGGCTACGTGGGGCAGAAGGATGCCCTGGTGACCTACATGAAGGGCGCCGGCACGACCATCGTGGCGGACGAGAAGTTCGTCTCCAGCGACAGCAACTTCCTCGCGCTGGCCACGAAGGTTGCCGCTATGAACACCGACGCAATCTTCATCGCCGCGCCGGCGGAAGTCGCGGCCAACCTGATCATCCAGATCCGCCAGGCCGGCCTGGACCCGAAGGTCAAGATCATCGGGCCGAGCACCTTCGGCTCGCTCGGCTTCATCAAGGCAGGTGGCAAGGCGGTGGAGGGCACGTACGTCGTCTCCGACTACTCACCGAACAGCACCTCGCCGGCCAACATCGCCTTCGTGAATGCCTATCGCGCGAAGTACAAGGCAACGCCGGACAACTGGGCGGCGATGGGGTACGCGCTCGGCACCGTAGCGGTGCAGGCGGTGCGCAATGCGGGCCCGAATCCCGACCGGACCAAGATCCGCGATTCGCTGGCGAAATTGAACAAGGTGCCGATGGTGCTGGGCAACGGCACCTGGAGCATGGACGAAAAACGCAACCCTTCCTACGGCGGCGTTCTGCTGCAGGTAAAGGACGGCAATTTCGTCAGCATCCAGTGAGGAAAGACGGCGCGGGCGGCAGCCCGTGCCAACGCGCATCAGGCGGTCATGCCGCCATCGACGTTGTAGACGCCGCCGGTGATGAAGCTCGCCTGCGGCGACAGCAGCCAGAACACCACGTTGGCCACTTCGTCCGCGGTCGCGGCGCGGCCCAGGGGCTGGTTGGCGAAGTGCTGCTTCAGCGCCGCCTCCACCTGCTCCTCGCTGCGCCCGTCGATGCGGAAGGTGCTGCGCAGGAGCGGCGTGTCGATCGGCCCAGGGCAGATCACGTTGATGCGGATGCCGTGCGGCGCGAACTCCAGCGCCGCCTGCTGCGTCAGGCGGATGACGGCGGCCTTTGACGCGCCGTAGACACCGAGGCCCGCCTCGGCCCGGCTGCTGCGCTGGCCGGACACGGAAGACGTGTTGACCATCGCGCCCGCGCCTTGCTGGCGCATCGCGCGGCCCACATGTTGCATCCCTAGCAGCACGCCGCGAAGATTGACCGCCAGGATGCGGTCGAAGTCCTCCATGCGGAACTCCAGCAGCGGCGACTGCGGCCCGACGATGGCCGCATTGTTGTGGAACAGGTCGATGCGGCCGAACTTCTGCAGCGCCACGCTCGCATAGCGCTGCACGTCCGCCTCGACGGCGACATCGGCCTGCACGGCGATGACCCGCGCCGGGTCGAGCCCTTCCATGGCGCGGTCCAGCGAGAGTGCATCGCGGTCGATGACCACGACGCGGGCGCCAGCGCCAAGCAGTTGCCTGGCGAGGGCGAGGCCGACACCGCTGGCACCGCCCGTGACCACTGCCACCTTGTCTTCGAACATCCGACTCATTGCAGGGTCACGCGCAGCGCGTCCGCAGCCCGGAACACGAACGTGTGCATGTGCTTGGCCGTGTCCGGCTGTACCAGCCGCATCTTCGGAAAGCGCTTGGCAAACTCCTCGAACACGATCTTCATTTCCAGCCGGGCCAAGGGTGCGCCCAGGCAGAAGTGCACGCCGTTGCCGAAGGTCAGCTGCTTGCGCGCATTGGCGCGGCGGATGTCGAAACGGTGCGGGTCGGGGAACACTTCTTCGTCGCGGTTGGCGGAAGCAAACGACAGCATGATGGGCGCCCCCTTGGGAATCGTGACGCCGCGAATCTCCACGTCTTCCAGGGCGATACGGCGCCAGCCGATCACCGCGCCGGCGTAGCGCATGCCCTCCTCCACCGTGTTCGCGGCCAGCGAGGTGTCGGCACACAGCGCCTCCCACTGGTCGCGATTTTCCAGCAGCGAGCGGAAGGTGTTGGTCAGCTGGTTGGTGGTGGTCTCGTGGCCGGCAAAGGCGACGCCAAAGGTATGCGTGGTGATCTCCGGGATGCTGATCACCTTGTCGTCACCGTTGCGGATGGCCAGCATCTTGCTGGTGAAGTCGTCGCGCGGACTCTTCTGCCGGTCGGCCACCAGCGCGGCGCAATACTGCCAGAAGGCCGCCATGTTCCGCGCGCCCTCGATCTGTTGCTCTGGCGTCGCCGGGCTGAAGTCGATCACGCTGCGCGCGCCGGCCCACTTCTTGACGTTCGGGATGTCCTCGTCGGGAATGCCAAGCAGCTTGAACACCACCTGGGCCGGCAACTCGTACGTCACCTCGTGCAGCAGGTCGATCTCGTTCTTGCCGTCGACCCGATCGATGGCGTCAGCGACCAGCTGGCGGATGTGGGCGTCGAGCTTGATGAACTCCCGCAGGTTCAGGGTCTGGCTCGTGATGCCGCGGATGCGCTTGTGCACCGCGCCGAACAGCGTCGAGTGGCTGCCCGTCTGGTTCATGAAGCCGCCTTCGCGCAGGATGGCCTCGCCCTCCGGCGACATCGGCGTCACCGGACGGGTGGTGTTGGCTGAGGTGAAGCGCTCGCCGTCGTGCAGCACCGCCAGGACGTCGCTGTGCTTGGTCAGCACCCAGTAGCCGATCTCCTCGCTGAAGAAGACCGGTTCCTGGCGCCGTTGCACCTCGAAGGCGGCATGCAGCTCCGGGCTGAAGTAAGGCTTGAAATCCTTGTTGGCGGGCTGGAAAGGGCAGCCGGTGATCGCGTTCATTGCAGGTTCTCCTGGATTCAGCGCATCAACATGCCGCCGTTGACGTCGATGGTCGCGCCGGTCACGAAGCCCGCGCCCGGGGAGACAAGGTACGAGACGGCAGCGGCGATTTCCTCGGGCATGCCGATGCGGCCCAGTGGCACGCCGGCCGTGCCCATGTATTTCTGCCCTTCATTGCCGGCCGGCACCGTCTGGTGCAGCATGGGCGTGTCGATCGGGCCGGGCGCCACCGTGTTGACGGTGATGCCGAGCGCGGCCGCCTCGCGAGCGGCCACCTTCGACAGGGCAAGCACGGCGCCCTTGGAGGCGCTGTAGGCCGAGCCGCTTTGCATGCCGCCCATCTGGCCGGCCAGCGAAGCGACTGTCACGATGCGGCCGTCCGGCACGGAGCGGCCCGCACTGCGGCGCAGCATCTCGCGAACGCAGAGGAAGGTGCCGCGGGCATTCACGCGCATCACGCCTTCCCACTCGTCCAGCGTGATGTCCACGGTGGGCAAGCGCCCGGGTGCGGGCTGGGTGCTGAGGATGCCGGCAAAGCACACCAGCACGCCGGGTCGGCCGAGCTTCTGCTCCACGGCATCAAAAGCCACGCGCACGCTGGCCTCGTCGCCCACGTTGCAGGCGACGCCGACATGGCCCTTTCCGGGCAGCGTGGCGGCAGCGCGCTGCGCGGCCTCGCCGTGCAGGTCGGCGACGGCAATGGTGAGGCCGTCCTCCGCGAGGCGGCGCGCACTGGCGAGACCGAGCCCGCCGGCGCCGCCGGTGATCAACGCAATGCGCATGGTCTTGTCTCCTGGAGTCAGTTGGGATCCGGGTGGGCGTCAACCCAGCACTGCACCAGCGCGTCGCTAATGTAGGCGCTGGTGGACTGGCCGCCATCCACTGCCAGCACTTGGCCCGTCACGTAGCCCGCATCGTCGCTGCACAGGAAGGCCGCGGCGCCCGCGATCTCCTCCGGCTTGCCCGGGCGTCCCATCGGCGTGGTGCCGACGATGGTGGCGTAGAAACGCGCGGTGTTCAGGCGCCCCTCGGTCTGCGGTGTCGCGATGATCCCGGGCGCGATGGCGTTGACGCGGATGCCTTGGTCCGCGTAGTCGGCGGCTAGGTTGCGCGTCAGCCCGATCACGCCGGCCTTGGCCATGGAGTACACGGCCTGGCGGCGATAGCCGACCACGCCGAGCGTGGAAGCGATGTTGAGCACGACGCCCTTGGCCTTGACCAGCGCCGGGAAGGCGGCGCGCGTGATCATGAAGGTCGCTTTCTGGTTGATGTCGGCCCACTTCTGGTAGTCGGCATCGCTCGTCTCATGGAAGGGCGGGCAATTGCCCAAGCCGGCGTTGTTCACGAGCACGTGGATGCCGTCGAACTGCTTCAGGCATTCGTCGGCGATCACCTGCGGCGCATCCGCGGCAGTGACGTCGGCGACCAGCGTGCGGAGCCGCTCGTCGCGCGGTAGCGCACCCAAGGCTTGCGCGTTGACGTCCACCGCGAGCACTTGGGCGCCCTCGGCGTGCAGTCGCAGGGCAATGGCGCGGCCTATGCCTGACGCCGCCGCGGTGACGATGACCGCACGGCCGGTGAATCGGTTCATGCCACTTCCCAGATGTCGTACACGGGCCCGTTCGGCTCGCGCGTGCCAGTGCCGACGGCGATCTTGTCGTTCAGCCAGGCGAGTTTTTTCGAGGCGGTCTCGAACTGCACCGCGACACGAAAGTAGTCCGCACCGCGCGGGATCGGCTCCCGGTTGACGATCTTGCGCATGATCTCCGGTGTCGGCCCGTTGCGGCGGCCGGTGTACGTCATGTAGACCAGCTCGCCGGTATCCGTTTCCAGCACCAGGCGCACGTCGAGGTGCAGGCCACCGTCCGGCCGCTCGACGACGACGTCGGCACCTCCTGGCAGCACGCGCCCGCGGAGGCGTTCACCCTCGAAGCGTCCCCCGCTGACGCACATGACCCGGCGTGTGTAGCCGTGCGGCACGGCCCCCACCAACTGCGGCGGCGTGTCGACGTCGGCCTTGATGGTGAACAGCGGCCGCAGTTCGATGGGCGTCATGCCTTCTGCTCGTAGCGCTTGCGCAGGTCCTTGATCATGGCGACCAGCGCCTGGGGCACGTCCTTGCCCTCGGCCCTGGCCTTCGCCTTGCAGTCTTCCCACAGCTTGAGGTCGGCGTAGCCCTTGTCGGTGTGGCGGTTCCATTCCTTGTCCAGCGGCGTGGTGATCTCCAGGCGGATGCCGGCCGGGTCGTGGAAATAGATCGACAGGATCAGGCCCTTGTGGTCGGTCGGGCCGATCACGTCCACCCCCTGCGACTTCAGCCAGTCGTACCAGCGCAGCACTTCGGCGCGGTCCCTGGCCTGCAGCGCGATGTGGTTGAAGATGTCGTAGGCCGGGTGGCTGGCCTTGGCCGGCGGCGGCACGCCGGGCGCTTCGAAGAAGGCCAGCGTGGAACCATCGCCCATGCGGAAGAAGATGTGGAAGTACGGGATGTCGTCGCCGGTGGACGGCACGCTGTCGTCCAGCACGGTGCTGGCCAGTTCCATGCCCATGATGCGGGTGTAGAAGTCCGTCGTCGCCGCGGCGTCGGGCGTCACCCATGCCGCGTGGTTCAGCATCATCGGGGTCAGGCCGGGGTTGGGCGTGAGGGCGGCCTTCGGCTTGACGGCGGTGCCCTGGGGTGCGGTGGCTTGCATTGAGCGGTTCTCCGGTGGGGTCTGGTTTTCAGAGTTGGGGATCGGCGATGCGCACGGCGATGCCGTCCAGCGCATCGGTCATGACGATCTGGCACGCCAGGCGGCTGCCGGCCTCGCGCGGCGCCGCCGTGTAGTCGAGCATCTGGCTTTCGGTGTCCTCCACCGGCGGCAGCAGCGCGGCGAACGGCTCCTGCACCATCACGTGGCAGGTGGCGCAGCTCATCACGCCGCCGCAGTCGCCGACGATGCCTTCGATGTCGTGCCCGGTGGCGGCCATCATGAGGTTCTGGCCGTTGGCGACGTCGACCTCGCTGCGATCGCCGTTGGGGTGGATGTAGATGACGCGGGGCATGGCTTCAATGTCCTCCAGCAGGGTGTTGCCGTCAGTCCCCTCCGCGGGGACGTTGGTGGCGCAGTCGCTGCAGCGCAGAGCGCACCAGGCCGACGAACCCCTGCGGCATGAGGAACATGCACAGGATCAGGAAGCCGGCGAAGATCGCGGACGGCGCCGACTTCGAGATCTGGTCGGCGACATTGGGGATGAACTGGATGAAGGCCGCACCCACCAGCGCACCGGAGATGGTGCCCAGCCCGCCGACCACGGCCCCCACCAGGAAGAAGACCGAGACGAACATGCCGAAGCTGTCCGGGGCGACGAAGGCGGTGGCGATGGCGCCCAGCGAGCCGGCCACCCCGGTGTAGAGCGCGCTGATTCCGAAGGTCATTGCCTTCACGTAAGCGACGTTGACGCCCATCGCGGAGGCCGCAATCGGTTGCTCGCGGATCGCGACCGTCGCCCGGCCCAGCCGGCCGCGCAGGATGTTCCATGCGGCAGCGAACAGGACGGCCGTGATCGACAGCACCACCACGTACAGCCACTGGTCTGCGCTCAGCTTCCAGCCGAAGGGCGCCTCCGGCTTCAGCAGGGCGATGCCTTGCACGCCGCCCGTCCAGCCTTCCAGCGCCTTGTGCTTCAGCAGTTGCGGTGTCGCCAGCGCGAGCGCGAATGTCGCCAGCGCCAGGTAGTGCCCCTTCAGGCGCAGCGCCGGCCAGCCGAACAGGAAGCCGAACACGAAACACACCACCGCGGAGATCGGCAAGGTCGCCCACCAGGTGAAGTGCGCATGTTCCATCAGGATCGCGGTGACATAGGCGCCCAAGGCGTAAAGCGCGCCATGACCGAGCGAAAGCTGCCCGTTGTAGCCCACCAGCATGTTCAGGCCGAGCACAGCGATCGCGGTGATGAGGGTGCTGGTGACCAGGAAGATGCGGTAGTCGCTCAGGACGAAAGGCACGGCCACCGCTGCAGCTGCCAGCACGGCGAAGGCGATGGCGCGCCAGGGCATCCGGGCTTGGCCAGCGGTCTGCACGCGCGCGAGCGTGGCGTCTTCGGACGCGATGTACAAGGTGGACTCGTTCATACGCGCACCACCAGCTTACGGCCGAAGATTCCGGACGGCCGTACCAAGAGCACACCCACGATCACCAGCAGAGCGAGGGTCAGCTTCAGCTCGGTGCCGACGATGTAGGTGCCGGCGAGGTTCTCCAGCACTCCCACGATCAGGCCCCCGGCCACCGCGCCCCAGGGGTTGTCGATGCCACCGAGCAGCGCGGCGGCGAAGGCGTAGATCAGGACGCCGCCCATCATGTTCGGTTCGAGGAACACGACCGGTGCGACCATCAGGCCGGCAACCGCTCCGATCATCGACGACAGGCCCCATCCGAGCCCGAGCATCAGGGACACCGGAATTCCCGCCAGTCGCGAGGACACGGGGTTTTCCGCCGAAGCGCGCATCGCGAGGCCCACCTTGGTGAAGCGAAGGAAGGCATAGAGAATCCCCATGACCACGAGGACCACGCCGATCGTCCCCAGCTCGTGACCGGAGACAAGCGTCGTCCCGAACACCTTGGCGGGGAACGGGCTGGGAAAGGGTTCCAGCTGGTGGCCGAAGATCCAGCCGGCCAGCGAGTTGATGCCGATGAACAGGCCGATGAAGACGACGATCACCGACAGTTCAGGCACGTCGCCCAGCGGCCTGAGGACCAGCCGTTCGATCAGCATGCCTGCCACCAGGCCGAAGGCCAGCGTGGCGAGCGCGGCCAGCCAATAGGGCAGCCCCGCCTTGAGCAGCAGGAAAGCGATGAAGGTGGAGAACATCGCCATCTCGCCCTGGGCGAAATTGATGTGGTGGGTGGACTGGTAGATCATCACCAGCGCCAGCCCGAGACAGGCATAGATGCCGCCCATGGCGATGCCGGAGGCGATCTGTTGCAGCAGGTTGAACATGGGTGGGGTTCCTCAGAAGCCGAGATAGGAGCGGCGGATCTGCTCGTTGTCGCGCAGTTCCCGGGCAGTGCCGGACATGACCGTGCTGCCGGTCTCCAGCAGCCACGCGTGATCGGCCAGGTCCAGCGCCCGCGCGACGTTCTGTTCCACCAGCAGGATGCTCACGCCTTCCTGCTGGTTGATCACGCGCATGATTTCGAAGATCTCGCGGATGATCAGAGGCGCCAGGCCGAAGGAAGGCTCGTCGAGCAGCAGCAGCTTGGGGCGCTGCATCAGCGCGCGGCTGATCGCCAGCATCTGCTGCTCGCCGCCCGAGAGCGTGCCGGCCTGTTGCGCGCGACGCTCGCGCAACCGCGGGAAGTAGCGGAACATGCGGTCCAGGTCGGCTTCCACTTCCCTGCCATTGCGGCGCAGGTAGGCGCCGACGCGCAGGTTCTCCTCCACGCTCATATTCACCAACGTGCCGCGCCCATCGGGCACGTGCGCGATGCCGAGGGCGGCGATCTTCTCCGTTGCCAGGTTGTCGATGCGCTTGCCAGCGAAGTGGATCTCGCCCTTCGTCCGCACCATGCCGCTGAGCGCGCGCAGGGTCGTGGTCTTGCCAGCGCCGTTGGCGCCCAGGATCGTGGTGATGCCGCCGGCGGCGACTTCGAAGTCGATTCCCTTGAGCACCCGGGTGGCGCCGTAGAACGCCTCCACCTTCCTGGCTTCCAGCAGGGCGGCCATCAGGCGGTCTCCGTCCCGAGGTACGCGCGCACTACTTCCGGGTCGACCTGCACCTGTGCCGGCGGGCCGTCCGCGATCTTGCGGCCGAAGTTCATCGCCACCACCTGGTCGGACACCCGCATCACCAGGTTCAGGTGGTGCTCCACCAGCAGCACCGTGACGTGGAAGCGCTCCCGCACGTCCAGGATCAACTCGCGCAGGCCATCCACTTCCTCGTGGTTGAGGCCGGCCGCCGGCTCGTCGAGCAGCAGCAGCTTGGGGTCGGCGACCAGGGCACGCGCCATCTCCACTCGCTTGCGGGTGCCGAAGGATAGCTGCTTCACGGCCACTTCACTGACGCCGTCCAGATTCAGCAGCGCGAGCAGCCGCTCGGTGCGTTCCCGCACCTCCGCCTCCTCCCGGCGCACGGCGGGCAGGCGGAAGGCGTTGGCAAGGTAACCCGTGCCGGTGCGGCAGTGCCGCCCCACCATGACGTTCTCACGCACCGTCATGTTGGGGAACAACGCGACGTTCTGGAAGGTGCGGCCGATGCCCGACTCGGCGATCGCATGCTGCGGGCGGGCCAGCAGGTCGGCCCCATCGAAGGTGATGGCCCCAGCATGCGGCGTGTACAGCCGGCTCAGGCAGTTGAACAGGGTGGTCTTGCCGGCCCCGTTCGGGCCGATCACGCCGCAGACCTGGCCGCGGCGCACGTCGAAGGAGATGCCGTCGAGGGCGACGATGCCGCCGAAGCGTACGGACACATCGCGCACGCGCAGGAGGACTTCAGGAGATTCAGGCATGGCGTGCAGTATTCGGGCGCCCCGCTGGGGCGTCTGTCCCCTGCCGGTGGTACATGCGCCCTTGTCCCTGCGGACGGGGACAGACGCGCCCGCACCCGGTCCCTACATTCGCCCGCAGTCACCAGCGAAAGGCATTCACCATGATCGACACCGATGTCGTGGTCGTCGGCAGCGGCGCTGCCGGCCTGACCGCCGCCATCACCGCACGCAAACTGGGACTCGAAGTCCTGGTCGTGGAGAAGACGGACCTGTTCGGCGGTACCACGGCCTATTCCGGGGGGGCGCCCTGGATTCCCTGCAACCACGTGATGAAGCAGGCAGGGCTGGACGACAGCCGCGCGGCCGCCGAAACCTACCTGCATGCGGTGTTGGGCGCGCGGTATGACAACGACCTGGTGACGAGCTATCTCGACAACGCGCCCGCCATGCTGCAGTTCCTGGAGCGCCACTCGGAAGTGCGGTTCAAGCCCTTCCTGGCACCGGACTACGAGGTGCAGCCAGGTGCCGCGGTCTGCCGCACGCTGCTCACCCAGGAATTCGACGGCCGGCTGCTGGGTGAACGCCTGGCGGAACTTCGCATGCCGCTGCCGCAACTCATGCTGTTCGGCACGATGCAGGTGGAAGGCGCCGACATCCATCCCATGCGGAACGTCTTCAATACCTGGGCCGGCTTCAAGCACACCACCAAGGTCATGAAGCGCTTCGTGCTGGACCGGCTCCGACACGGCCGCGGCACCCGCATCGTCAACGGCAACGCTCTGGCGGCTCGCCTGTTCCATTCGGCAATCCAGGCCGGGGTGACGCTATGGAAGAACACGCCCGCCATCGAACTGGTGACCGAGCAGGGTACCGTGCGCGGCGTGGTCGTGGACCGCGAGGGCCAGCGCATCGAAGTGCGGGCCCGCCAGGGCGTGCTGCTCGCCACCGGCGGCTTCGGCGCGAACGAAAAATGGCGCGCGAAGTACATCCCGTTCGCCGAGCACCACCATTCGCTGCAACCCAAAGGGAACGTGGGAGATGGCATCCGCCTCGGGCTGAACGTCGGTGCCGTGCACGACCCCAGACACGCGGGCGACTGCATCTGGACACCTGTGTCCGTGCTGCACAACCCGGACGGCAGCATCACGAAGTATCCCCACATCTTCATCGACCGCGCCATGCCCGGCTGCATCGCAGTCGGGCCCGACGGTCGCCGCTTCGTCAACGAAGGCGCGTCCTACCAGAACTTCGTGGGTGCCATGCACCGCCGCGGCTTCACCAAGGTGCACCTCATCGCCGGCCGGCAGTTCCTGCGCACCTATGGCATGGGTCTGGCCAAGCCCTTTCCATTCCGGGTGGAACCCTTCATCAAGGCCGGTTACCTGGTCGAGGCACCGACGCTCGGCGAACTGGCCCGCCGCATCGGCGTGGATCCGTCCCAGCTCGAAGCCACCGTGCTTCGTTTCAACAAAGGCGCGCAGCTAGGCGACGACACCGAATTCGCGAAGGGTGGCGACCCGCATTCGCGCGCCCGCGGCGATGCAACGCACCAGCCGAACCCATCCGTGGCGCCTGTCGGTGACGGCCCTTACTACGCACTGGCGCTTCATCCGGGCGATCTGAGCACCGTGGGCGGCCTGGATACCAACGGCCGCGCGCAGGTGGTCGACGCCAGCGGTCAGCCCATTCCCGGGCTGTACGCCGCGGGGCTTGACATGAACTCGATGATGCGCGGCGGCTACCCCGGTGGCGGGTCGTCCATCGGCCCGGCCATGACCTTCGGCTACATCGCGGCGCGCCACATGGCCCGCAGCAGCGCGAAGGTCGACCAACGCCAGTTGGAGGCCGCGTAATGGACTACGGCTTGCACGGGCGGTTGATTTTCATCACCGGCGGCGGCTCCGGCATCGGCCGCGCCATCGCGCTCGAGGCGGCGCACGGAGGCGCCCGGGTCGCCGTGGTCGACGCGGTTGGCGAACGAGCGCAGCAGGTCGCGGCGGAGCTGCGCGATCTCGGAGTCCAGGCTGCCGGCGAAACCCTTGATGTGCGCGACGCCGCGGCTTGCGAGGCGGTGGTGGCCACGGTCGAAGCCAGGCTCGGCCCCATCGAAGGCATGGTGGCGTGCGCCGGCATTTCCCCGCCCTCGGCCGCCGACGTCATGGCCGACGAGATCTGGAGCCGCTGCATCGACGTCAACCTCACCGGCATGTTCCGTTCCGTGCAGGCGGTCGGAAAGCGCATGCTGCAGCGCCAGCGCGGCGCCATCGTCACCATCTCCTCGGTCGACGGCCTCGGCGGCCATGCCGGCCGGGCGCACTACAGCGCGTCGAAACATGGCGTGATCGGCCTCACGCGGGCGCTCGCCATCGAATGGGGCCGCCGCGGCGTGCGTGTGAACAGCATCGCCCCGGGCGTGGTGGACACGCCGCTACTGAAGGCCAATATCCCGCCGGACCACCTCGAGTACGCGATGGTCGACCGCAATCCCCTCGGCCGGCTGGCACGGGCGGACGAACAGGCCGGGCCCACCCTCTTCCTGCTATCCGACGCCGCAAGCTACGTCAACGGCTCGGTGCTGACCGTGGACGGCGGCTCTTCCGCGGGCTTCTTCACGCGCTGGAACGGCGCCGACTTGGGCTCGCGCGCCTTGCTCGAAGCCGGTGCCTACGGCGAATCTCCCTGAACCCTCACCCACTCCTTGCACACCATGAAAAACCTCTTCGACCTGCGCGGCGAGCGCATCCTCGTCACCGGTGCGGGCGGCGCCATCGGCAGCGCCACGGCACGGGTCTGCGCGGCGCTCGGCGCCGAGCTGTTCATCGCCGACCTGAAGGCCCCGGCCGAACTCGCCGGCGAGCTCAAGGCCAAGGCTGCGGCGCTGGACAACACCAAGCGCGACGACGTCAATGCCCTGGTGAAAGACATCGGCCAGCTCGATGCCCTGATCGACACCAGCGGCTACTACGTGAAAGGCGACTGGCTGGACGGCGGCGATGAATGGGAGCAGCTGTTCGAGCGCACCATGGCCATCAACGTCAAGGGCCCGGTGAACCTCGTGCGTGCAGTGCTGCCGGCCATGATGAAGCGCGGCACCGGCCGCATCGTCCTGACTAGTTCGATGGCCGCCCGCAATGCCGGTTCCACGCTGGCCGTGGAGCCCGCATACGCAGCGTCGAAGGGCGGCCTCTCGGCCCTGGTGCGCTACTTCGCGCGCCAGGCCGCGGCCTCGGGCGTGGTGGTGAACGGCATTGCCCCCGGCCCCATCCTAACGCCGCTGCTGGTGTCGGCGAACCAGCCGTTCACCGTGGACCAGTACCCGATGAAACGCCTGGGCCAGCCCGAGGAGATCGGCTGGCCGGCGGCCTTCCTCGCATCGCGCGGCTCCAGCTTCACCACCGGTGCGGTGCTGGACGTCAACGGCGGCATGTGCTTCTCCTGAAGCGGCCTGCCCCATGAACCACCTCGACGCGCTCTGGGACCCGGTTCGCATCGGCCACGTACAGGCGCGCAACCGCGTCTACCTGCCCGCGCACCAGGTAAGCCTGCCGCCGCCTGAATATGGCGCTTACCTGGCCGAGCGGGCGCGCGGCGGCGTCGGCCTCGTCGTGACGCACGGTTTCCACGTGACCGCGAACAGTGCCAGGCCGGGCGTTTCCCCCTGGGAGCCCGCCTGGTCGGATGCCGTCCACAAGTTCGTCACCCCGGCCAAGCAACTGGGCGTCCCCGTGTTCGTGCAGATCACGCACATGGGAGCCAGTGGCACCCGGCGAACGGACGACATCGCGCATTGGGGCTCCACGCTGGCGCCGTCTCAGATCCCGTCGCCCGTGCACCGGGCCATGCCCAAGCCGATGGAAGAGGCGGACATTGCCGAAGTGATCGCCGGATTTGCAGCGACCGCGGCCAACGTAAAGGCCGGTGGCGGCGACGGCGTGGAGATCCACGGCTCGCATGGTTACCTGGTGAGCAACTTCCTCTCGCCGTACTGGAACAGGCGCGACGATGCCTGGGGCGGTGATACCGAGCGGCGGGCGCGCCTGGCCGTGCAGATTGGCAAGGCCGTGCGCAAGCGTTGCGGCAGCGACTTCGTCGTGGGGATGAAGCTGAGCCTGGACGAGTACCTTGGTGACGGCGGCACCACCCCGGACGAAACGATCCGGGTGCTGCGCATCCTCGAGCAGCACAAGCTGTTCGACTACGTCTGCCTCTCTCACACCGACTACCACCAGAACCACAAGCTGGTGCCGCCGCAGTCCAGCGGCGAGACGGCGCCGCTGGCGAACAACGCGGCGCGCGTGCGCGAGGCACTGGCGGGCCGCATCCCCCTCTTGATCCAGGGGTCCGTACGCAACCTCGAAAAGGCGGCGGAGATCGTGCAGCGCGGCCAGTCCGACCTGGTCGGCCTCGTGCGGGCCCACATCGCCGATCCCGAACTCGTGAACAAGGCGCGGGAAGGCCGTGCCTCCGAAACGCGGCGCTGTGTCGGCGCCAACCAGGGTTGCTGGCGGCGCCTGGGCCAGAACGTGAGCTGCACCGTCAATCCCTCGGCCGGCCGGGAGCTGCAATTCGGCGTGGCCTTGGCGAAGGCGGCGCCTTCGGCAAAGAAGGTCCTGGTGATCGGCGGCGGACCCGGTGGCCTGAAGTTCGCCGACACGGCGGCTTCGCGCGGGCACCAGGTGACGTTGTGGGAGCGCAGCACCCAACTAGGGGGCCAGATCCGCAAGGCCGGCCAGTTGCCGGACTACGCTTCCTGGAATTTCCTGGTCGACGACCTGGCCGCTTCAGTAAAGCGCCGCGGCGTCACCGTCGCCCTGGGAAAGGAAGCAACGGCCGACGAAGTTGCGGCGTTCGGGGCCGACGAGGTGATCGTGGCCACGGGCGCCCGCTGGCAGACCACTGGGTTCTCGATGTTTCGTACCGACCGGGATGCGATCCCCGGTGCCGGACTGCCTCACGTGATCGATCCGCTGAACGCGCTGGAGCAGCTGTCCTCGTGTGGCCGCAACGTCCTGGTCGTGGACGACAACGGCGACTACCTGCCGCTCGGACTGGCGCGCCTGCTGGCGCAAGATGGCCGGAAGGTGACGGTCGTCAGCGCAGACGCCATGCTGGGACGCAAGCTGGAAGCCACGGGGGACTGGCCGTGGCTGATGCCTCGTGCCGCGGCCGTGGGCATCGCCATGAAGCCTTCCACCACGGTGGAGCGCATCGAAGCCGGCCTGGCCACTCTGCGCAGCACCCTGGGTGGGCCGACGGA
The DNA here is from genome assembly GCF_057784995.1 of Ramlibacter sp. G4-7. Lineage (NCBI taxonomy): Bacteria > Pseudomonadati > Pseudomonadota > Betaproteobacteria > Burkholderiales > Comamonadaceae > Ramlibacter > Ramlibacter sp. G4-7. Next base: position 63,205 of record NZ_JBYNTT010000013.1, on the reverse strand, counting down.
AAGCATTGCCGCCGACACCGTCGTGCTGTGCATGCTGCGCACCAGCGACGATTCTCTGTACCGCCAGCTCAAGGCGCGTGGCCTGCTGGTGCGCCGCATCGGCGATTGCATCGCGCCGCGGGAGGTAGACGACGCAGTGCTGGAGGGATTCCGCGAGGCGCACGCGTTGGGCTGAGCTCCTGCTCAGTCCTCCTGCGCGAAGGCGAGCAGGCGATCGCCGAACAGGGTCGACCACTCCTGCGCAGTGAGCTGGGCGCGCGCCTGGGTGTACTTGGCGCGCTCTTCGCCGTGGATGGCGTCGACAGCCCGTAAGACCGCCGGACGTTCGCCGATGGCCTGCATCCACCGGGTGAGCGACGGAAAGTCGTCCGCAACAATCCCGACGAACGACAGGCTGGCTGCCCACGGGTAGCACGCAATGTCGGCGATGCTGTATTTGTCTGCGAGGAACTCGCTTGCCCGCAGGCGTCGCTCGAGGACTTCGACCAAGCGCCGCGCCTCCCGGCTGTAGCGTTCGATGCCGTACGACTGGCCCTCGGGCGCGTAGCGGATGAAGTGGTTGGCCTGTCCGAGCATCGGGCCAAGCCCCGCCACCTGCCAGAACAGCCATTGAAGCGCCACCTGCCGGCGCCCAGTCCTGCGGCAACAGGCGGCCACCCTTTTCCGCCAGGTACATCAGGATGGCGCCCGACTCGAACACCGGCAGAGCGCCACCGCCATCCATCGGCTCGTGGTCGACGATCGCCGGCAGCTTCGCATTGGGATTGATCCGGCGGAACGCGGGCGTCTGGTGCGTGCCCGCGTACATGTCGTACTTGACCAGGCGGTAGGCGAGTCCGAGTTCTTCCATGGCGATGGCGATCTTGAGGTTGTTGCTGGTCGGGACGTAGTGAAGGTCGATCATGGCTGGCCTGCATTGCTGGGTCGCACAAAAGGAAAGGGCCGCACATGCGGCCCCACGCTCGCTTCGGGTCCGATGTTCCTAGCGCTCGATGGTGATCAGCTCGCTCATCGGCTTCCAGGCCTTGCCGTCGAAGGAGGCCAAGCGCGCCTGCCGGATGGGGTAGTAGTCGTCCTGGCGGAAGTTGATCTTCATGCCGGGCAGCAGCATGCCCAGCTCCACGTCCTTCAGGCCCTGGATCTGCTTGAGAAGGTTCTCGCGCGTGAGGTTGTCGCCGCAGCGCTCCAGCGCCAGCGCGACCAGTTGGGCGCCCATGTAGGTGTAGACCGAGGTGGTATCGCCGGGGTTGTCGTTGGGCAGGTACTTCTTGAAGAAGGCCAGGTAGTCCTGCATCGCCTTGTCGTTCGTCCAGGTCGGATCCGACGGCGTCTTGAACCAGTAGCTGGAGACCAGGCCCACCGAGTTGTCCAAGCCCGCCGGTTCCAGCACGCCCGTGATCGAGCTCGACACGTACGGCACGATGTAGAAGGGTTTCCAGCCGATGGCTGCCACCTTCTTGATCGCCTGCGCCTGCGCCTTGTTGGAGGTGAACACCACCAGGGTGTCGGCGCCGGAAGCCTGCAGCTGCAGGATCTGCGTGTCCACCGTGGGATCCGACATTTCCTGGCTGACTTCCTTCACGATGTTGGAGGCCTTGGGCCCAAGCGCCGCGCGGAAGCCGCGGATGTAGGATTTGCCCACGTCATCGTTCTGGTACAGGACGCCGATCTTCGCGTTTGGCTTGGACTGGGCGAGGTACTTGCCGTAGATCGAGCCTTCGATGTCATATGCGAACGAGAACGGCACGGTCCACGGCGTGGCCTTGGAGTCGTGCAGCGCCGGGCTCGATGCATAAAACAGCAGCTGCGGTACGTGCTTGGCATTCAGGTACTTCTGCACCGAGCTCTGGGCGGCCGTGCCCATGGAGTTGACCATCGCCAGCACCTGGTCGGACTCGACCAGCTTGCGCGTGACTTCCACCGTCTTGGGAGGACTGTAGGCGTCGTCGACGGAGAGCAGGTTGATCTTGCGCCCGTTGATGCCACCCTTGGTTTCGTTGAGCATCTTGAAGTAGGCGACCGACATGCGGCCCACCATCGAATAGGCGGAGCCCGGTCCGCTGTACGCCACCGTCTGACCAAGCTTGATCTCGGTGTCGCTGACGCCCGGGCCGTAGTTTTTCTGGGCCTGTGCGGGAACTGCCACCGCAAGAGCGGTGCCGGCCAGCAAGGCGACGAGGGATGCGCGCATGGAGTCTCCTGGGTTCGAGGGGTCTGGTGATGCGAGTAAATCAAGGCGAACCCGCAGCGTCTGTCCCCATGGGGAGTGACAGGGCCCCCGACAGGGGGACAGACGCCCACGTGGCCACCCCCTAGATTTGCTGTCATCCAAGCGTCCGAGGAGCCTGCCGCATGACCCCTACCGCCGAAGCACCCGCATTGAGCGAAGTGCCCGTGCTCGACATCGATCCCTACGCCATCGACGTCCTGCGCGACCCTTATGCCTTCCACGAGGCACTGCGTGAAGCCGGTCCCATCGCTTTTATCAAGCCGCACGGCGTCTACGCGGTGGGGCGGCATGCAGAAGCGAAGGAAGTGCTGGCCGACCACGCCCGCTTCACCAATGCCGGCGGCATCGGCATCCAGGACATCCGCAAGCCGGGGGACTTTCGAATTCCCAGTCGCCTGCTGGAGTCGGACCCCCCCAACCACACGAAGATCCGCTCGGTCGTCACGCGCCTGTTGTCCCCGTTGGTGATCCGCAAGTGGAAAGATGCGTTCCAGGCAAAGGCAGAACGCCTCGTCGACCAATTGGTGGAACAGCGCGAGTTCGACGGAGTGGAGGATTGCGTGGAGCGCTTCGTCCTCGAGGCCTTTCCCGGCGCGGTGGGCGTGCGCCTTCCACGCACGGAGACCCTTGCGATCGGCGAGATGCGCTTCAACCAGAGCGGGCCGAAGAACGAGCTGTTCGAGCGCGCGATGCTGAACGCCCAGCCCTATCTCGCATGGTTCGAGGAAAGCGTCTCGCGCCAGGGGGTGCTGCCCGACTCGATCGCCTCGATGTTGTTCGAGGCGGAAGACGCCGGGCAACTGGATGAGGGCGTTGCTTCCAACGTGGTGCGCAGCTTCGTCGGCGGCGGCACCGACTCGACCATTGCCGGTATCGGCTTCACGCTGCACCAGCTCGCGCGCAACCCGCATCAGTGGCAGCGGCTGCGCGCCGACCCCGCCAAGGTGAAGGCGGCCTTCGAAGAGGGGATCCGCCACGAGACTCCGTTCCAGGTGACCTACCGCACCACGAAGGGCGAAACCCAACTCTCCGGCATGCGGCTGGAAGCGGACACCAAGGTCGGTGTTTTCCTCGGGGCAGCCAACCGGGATCCGCGCCAGTTCGCGAACGCGGACACCTTTGATGTGGATCGCCCGCAGCTCGCCGGCAACCACGTGGCCTTGGGGACGGGCATCCACGCCTGCATCGGCCAAATGATCGCCCGGGCCGAATCGGAAGCGCTGCTGGGCGCGCTCTGCCGCCGTGTAGAACGGCTGGAATTGACTGCTCCCGCCACGTACCGCCCGATCAACCAGATGCGCATGCTGGACAAGCTGCCCATCCGCATCCACGCTGCCTGACGGCGCCTTGACCCGCCTGAACATGCGCGCGGCCTACTACACGCGTCCGGGTGCGGCGTCCGAGGTCATCCAGGTGGGCGAGCAGCCCCCGCCGGCGCCTCGCCCGGGCGAGGTGCTTGTGCGGGTGCACACCTCGGGAGTGAACCCTTCGGATTGGAAGAACCGCAGGCGCGCCCTCATTGCACCCTTGATCATTCCGCACAGTGACGGCGCCGGAGTGATCGAGGCTGTGGGCCAGGGAATCCCTGCAGGGCGAGTCGGCGAGCGCGTCTGGACCTGGAACGCCCAGTGGAAGCGCGCCTTCGGCACGGCAGCCGAATACGTGGCGCTGCCATCGGAACAAGCTGTGCGCCTGCCAGACCTTGTGGGATTCGCTGAAGCGGCCTGCTTCGGGATTCCGCTGTTTTCCGCAGTTCAGGCGGTGCGCCTGGCCCAGCTCGAGCCGGGGATACGCGTCTTGATTCCCGGCGGCGCCGGGGCAGTGGGCCACTACGCGATCCAGCTTGCCAAATTGCGCGGCGCCGAAGTCATTACCACTGTCAGCTCACCTCGGAAGGCCGAGCACGCAGCGAACGCCGGCGCCGATCACGTGATCGACTACCGCAACGAGGACGTCGCTGCGCGCGTGCAGGCCATCACCGCAGGGGCAGGCGTCGACTGCGTGCTGGAAGTAGATCTCGCCAGGAACGCGGCAAGCTATCCCCAGACGCTGCGGCGCGGCGCGCGCGTGGTGATCTACGGAACCTCCGGAGCGGAAGCCGTGCTGCCTGCAGTGACGCTGATCCAGAAGAGCGCCAGCCTGCACTTTTTCATGATCTATGACATCTCGGCCAGCGACCGGACCGATGGCGTGGCTCACATCGGCCGGCTGCTGGAAGGCAAGCAACTCAAGCACACCATCGGCCACACCCTGCCCCTCGATGAGACCGCACGAGCCCACGAACTGGTGGAGGCGGGCGAGGTGCTCGGAAACGTCGTACTGACGGTGATCTGACCGTGTGGAGCGGAGCGCCGCCATTCGGGACGTCTTTCTCCCATCCTGCCGTCAAGGAGCTTCCATGCTTTTTCTCGTCGATATCACCCCCTCCTTCCCCCATGAGTGGTCGAAGGCGAAGCTCGTCGAGATGCTGGCGCTGGAAACGGCTGCGGCCATCGAATTGATGGAAAAGGGAATCTTGCTTCGCATCGACCGGGTCGTCGGCCGCGGGGGCAACTTCAGCCTCTGGCAGACGGACAGTGTCGAGCAACTCGACTCCGTCATCGCTGCGCTGCCGCTCGCTCCTTACATCAAAATATCAGTCACTCCATTGATGAAGCATCGGGTGCAGATTGCCTACGAAGAGCTCAAGTCGAAGTCCGCGGTCTGAGGGAACGTTGCCGGCGCCGTTCGTAGAGCGACCGTACCCGAGGTCGTCCTCCAGAATGGAAAGCGCGGGAAATGCGGAGTGACGTGACCCTAACGGTCCACCGGTGCACGGCGGGGGCATCGGTGCCCAAAGCGGCCTTGAAGACCGCATCGGCGCTTGCCCATGAGGGCCCTTTACGGCACCGACGTACTCACAAAATGCGGCCGCCCCAACGGGGGCCTGAAGGGTGCGTGAGCAGCGGACTGTGAATCCGTAGGTCGAGTGTTCGCCGCCTGATGAAGAGCGCCGCGACCTGCAGCGGCGCGGCGTCCAGGTCAGCATCGAGGACAGGGCCGCGGAGGAGCCGGCTGGCGCCGAGTCCGCCGCAAGCGTGCCTGGCGGCCGGTCCGGCTCAGACCACCTTCTGCAGGGCCTCGTCCACCCAGCCGCGCGCCCCGGTCCCTTCGGCGATCGCCTTTTCCCACATCTGTTCCATCGCGGCGGCGTCTTCGGCCTTGGCAATGAGGCCGGCGGCATCGGCCCTCGGCACCACCAGCACGCCATCGAGGTCCGCTGCGATCAGGTCGCCGGACGCGACGGTCACGCCGGCGCAGGAGATCGGATAGCCGATCTCGCCCGGGCCGGACTTGAAGGGGCCGTTGGGCGTCGCGCCGCGGGCGACTACGCCGATGTCGAGGGCGGCCAGTTCCTCCACATCGCGGATCGCGCCGTCCACCACGATGGCGAGGATTCCGCGCGACTTCGCATAGCTGCTCATCATGGCGCCGATGATGGCAGTGCGCAGTTCGCCGCCCGCGTCGACGACGACCACGTCGCCCGGCTTGGCCAGGTCGAGCGCCTTGTGCAGCATCAGGTTGTCGCCGGGACGGACCTTGACGGTGAGCGCCGGGCCGACGAATTTCTTCTTGCCGCCGTACTGCGTGAAGCCGGCGCTGAAGCACTGCAGGCGCCGGGACACGTCGCCGATCACGGCCACGGGGATCTTTCGGGCGCGTTCCAGGAGCGCCTGGTCGACGCTCGCGTAGTCCATGTTGATCCGGAAGCCGGGCTGGGTGAGGTTCATGATGTTCCTTGGGATGTCTTGGTTTGTCGGGCGCGTCATTCGAGCTTCAAGCCCGCCTTGCCGATGATGTCGGCCCATTCGGCCGTTTCCCGCGTGATCTGCTTGCCGAGATCGGCGCCGGTGGCGAAGTACGGCGTCATGCCGACGTCCACCAGGCGCTTGCGCACCTGCTCGTTCGCGAGGATCTTGCGCGTGGCGTCCTCGACGCGGTGCAGGATCTCCGGCGGCGTGCCCTTCGGGGCATACAGGCCCAGCCAGAACAGGGCTTCGTAGTTCGGCAACCCCTGCTCCGCCACGGTGGGCACGTCCGGCAGGTCCGGCGAGCGCTTCGCCGCGGTGATGCCCAGGGGCCGGATCTGCCCCGCCTTGATGCGCGGGAATGCCGACGCCGTCGTGTCGAACATGAGGTCGGTGTCACCCGCGAGCAGGCCGGTCACGGCCAGCGACGTACCGCGGTACGGCACGTGCATCAGCTTCGCCCCCGACATGGCCTGGAACATTTCAGCGGCGAGGTGCACGCTCGTCCCGTTGCCGCCCGAGCCGTAGGTGATGGAGCCCGGCTTCGCGCGCGCGGCAGCCAGCAGGTCCTTGACGTCCTTGTACGGCGAGGTCGGCTTCACGACCATGATGTGAGAGCCGGCGGAAACGCGCACCACCGGGTCGAAATGCTTCAGCGGGTCGTAAGGCAGGTTCTTGTACAGGATCTTGTGCGAGGTCATGAGCGTGTTGCCCGTGATCACGAACGTGTAGCCGTCCGCCGGCGCGCGCATCGCGGCCTGCACGCCGATCACGCCGGCCGCGCCTTCGCGGTTGTCGACCACCGCGCTGCCGCCCAGGGCCTTGCCGAGTTCCTCGGCCAGCACGCGCCCTGCAATGTCGGTCGCTCCACCGGCCGTGAAAGGCACGATGATCTTGATGGGGCGATCGGGGTAGTCGGCGGCGTGGCCCGCGAACGAAAGCCAAGCGCTTGCACCGATGGCCAGGGTCCGCGCCATGGCGGCCAGGCGTTTCTTGGGGAAGGTCAACTCTGTCTCCTCGTGACCGCAAACTGCAGCGGCCGGGAGACTGTACTTCAATCCCTCGAGAGGAAAAGGACCGCCACTTTGGTTGTCTACCGGCGCACGTTCGGGCGACTCCGGCGGCCGAAGAGCCGTCGACATCGCGTGCGGGTTCGCCGCCGGCGCGGCGCCAGAATTTCCTTGGCGCGGGTTTGGCCTTGCTCGCGCGGCAGGGCGGCTGGCTGGCATGGAGGCTCGTCACGCGCTGAGCGGCGAGCTGCGCGCAGGCTGGCGGATACTTGCCTACACCGCCCGGTGAGAGCGGAGCAAAGACGCAAAGGGCTTACTCAGCCGCAAGCGCCGCCGGTACGTTGCCTGGTCCCTGGTTCGAGTTGTGGCTCATGATGGCGGCGCGGATGTTCTTCTTCTGTCCCTGCAGCACCGTGAACGTGCAGTAGCCCACCATGCCCGGCAGGGGCACCGCCTGCAGGACCGCGCACTGGCGCCCGCCGAAGTTGATCGCCCCCGGCGGCAGCGTGCACCTCTGGCTGGCGATGACGGTGCCGTCGGTGTCGTGCATCTCGATGTCGAGTGTCGCCTGCTTCGTGCCGACGTTGGCGGCGACGCAGGCGAGCGATGTGCCAAGCGTGAGGGGCGGAGTGGCGAGGGGCGTGCGGTTGTCGCCGTCGTCGCCGTGGACGCTGCCGGCCGCGCAAACGATGCACAAGGCGAACAGCCGAGCCAGCCGTGGCCGATGTGAAGTTGCCCGAAGCATGACGACCTCCTTCAGGAGTTGGAAGGCAAATCTAGGCCGTGGACGCGGCAATGGCAAAGCGCCCGTCACGATGGGGCGCGCTGGCAATGAGCAGGCAGCAAAGTCGGTTGTTGCCGCTTCCAACGCTTTGCACCTGCGCTTTGCTGTCTCGGTCGCTTTCCCAAAAGCAACCCGGCCGAAGCCGGGTCGAAGGTGAACAGCAAGGAGAGAAGAGCGAGAGCAGAGCTAAGCGGTGCACCCACGTGCGTTTGGCTCACCAACGACGCATCTACTGCACAAACGTTGCCACAGGGCGGATTAGTCCAGAGGCATCGGTAAAGGCTCTCAGGCGGTGCCCGAATCCAGCCTGCCATCGATGTCTGCAACTTGGGGTCCCCCGCGAAAGGGAGTGTCCGGGGGCTGCCGTGGCGCGGCCGGGCTACCCAGCTCCTCAGACGCAGGAGACCTCATCAGTCTACTCTCAGGCTGCGAGCGCACATAGCAAAAAAAGACGCCAAACCCAACGCGGCTGTTGGCCCGGGCCGCAGCGGTCACGACGTTGCGGCGCCATCGGGGGACATCCTCCGGAGATGCTGGCGCCCGGCCGCGGCACGTTGTAAGCTCAACTGGGGGCGCCGAAGAATGCGCGCAATGGCATCGTCGATCAGGGGACTGCTGGAAGATCTGCGTTCGGCTCAATCCGAGCTGACCGCGATGCAGCACGCGCTGATCAGCGCGACGGAAAGACTCGACACCGAAGAGATCGCCAGAAGGCAAGCGGCCGTCGATGCCCAAGGCGAGATCGTCATGGCAATTCTGGAGCGCCTGCTGCAGGCGCTGCGCGCCCAAGGCTCTCCACCTGCTCCCCACTAGCGAAGCGCCGATCCAGACCCGCGGCGATCACACGGACAACCGCGCTCGCCGCATCCAGTGCTGCCTCGCCGCCGGCCTCCAGCCCGCCAGGCTTGTAAGGCCTCCTGCCCTCGGCCAGGAAGTACCACGTCCGGCGTCGCCTCTGCCAGCAGCGTCATAGCACACCCGAACTGCTGGCCCGAATCGGTCTACAAAACAGAGCGACTGCCCCCGACCCGCCCGCTGCTTGCGAGCACGCATGATGGCTTCATCAACTTTCGGAGAAGACGTAGATGAACAAGTTCAAACAGGCCGCTGCAATCATGGCCCTGGGGACGGCGTGCGCGATTCCGGTGTTCGCGCAAGACACGTCGTCCACGACGACGTCGCAGCCAGGCAGCAATGCGACCGCCCAGTCAGCCCAGACCGCGCCGAGCACGCAGGCGATGGGTGCCAGCCCGAGCGACACGGAGCGTCACGTTGGCACCGAAAATCACCGGGACATCGGATGGCTTGGTTTGCTGGGCCTTGCCGGGCTCCTGGGACTTCGACGGCGCCACGACGACAGGCGCGACAACTACAACCGCACGACCACCGCACGCTAGCAAGAAGAAGACTCCCCTTCAACTGGCGATCGAGCCCGCCTTAGCGCGGGCTCTTTTTTTTGGCGAGACCGCCTTCACATCGTCCTGCACTGCCGATGCAGGCGCGCTGCCGCTGTCGAAAGGTTTTGTTTTTCCCACGTTGCACTAAGCTGCGCACGTGCGAGCACATCACGATTTCGACGCGCAGGTAACGCAGGGCTGCGAGGCTTTCCGCGAGCGCCAGTGGGAGCGGGCGTTCGAGCTCCTGTCCGCAGCGGATGGCGCGGGCACGCTGGTCCCGGACACGCTGGAGCAGCTCGCATGGGCGGCGCGATGGACAGGACGGTATGCCGAATGGGCACGTGACGCTCAACGCGCGGTAGAGATGTACGTCCAGGTCGGCAAGCTCAGGGGAGCTGCGCGCCTGGCGATCTACCTCGCCCAACACTACTTTGACGCGGGCAAGGAGGCGGTGTCGCAAGGCTATGCTGCCCGCGCAAGCCGACTGCTCGAGCAGGAACCCGAATGCGCCGAACACGGACTGGAAGCCTGGTTCTCCTGCTGGCGTTCGCTCGCGCGCGGCGAAGTCGAGGCGGGTCGGCTATGCGCCGAGCGCGCGGTTGCCATTGGCCGCAAATACGGAGACGGGGCCGTAGAGGGTCTCGGCACCCTCTGGCTCGGACGCGCCCTGGTCGCGGACGGCCGGAGCGCGGAAGGAGTCCAGCTCCAGGACGAGGCGTGCGCGCTGGCCGCCTCCAGCCATCTCGAACCGTTTGCTGCCGGGATGATCTTCTGCTCGATGATCCACGGTTGCGTGAGCCGATCCGACTGGGGCCGCGCCATGGAATGGACGAACGTGCTTGGCGGCTGGATCGAGCGCGAGTTGGTAAGCTGGTTTCCGGGCCTCTGCCGCCTGCATCAGGCCGAGGTCCACCGAGTTCGCGGCGCGCTGCGAGAAGCGGAGGCGGATACCGACATAGCCCTGCAGGCGCTCCTGGTGGCCAACCCGCGCATGACCGGCTGGGCGTACGCAGAACTTGCCGAGATTCGACTGCGGCGCGGCGATCTCGAGGGTGCCGACGAAGCTTGCAAACGCGCGGTCGAGCTTGGCGTGGATCCGCAGCCGGTACTGGCCCGCTTACGCCTTGCCCAAGGCAATGCCGCCAGTGCCCTGCGCATGATCCAGCGCGCGGTGGAAAGCCCCGTCCTCCTCATGCGAGAGCGGCGCGTGAATACGCTTCCGACGCTCGCAAGCTGCGCGCTTGCAGTCGGAAACCTGGAACTCGCGCGTCGAGCCGCGCAAGAACTCGAGCGGCTGGCTCTTGATCTGGGCACACCAGGGCCCCTCGCGGACGCGGCGTTCACCAAAGGCGCGGTGCTGCTCGCGGAAGGTCGTGCCGAGGAAGCGGCCGATGCCCTGCGCCGCGCACGTACCCTGTTTCGGGAGATCGATGCGCCCTACGAGAGCGCTCGTGCGCAGGCAGTGCTAGCCGAGGCGCTCACAAACCTCGGCGATCCCGAATCGGCCGCCATCGAATTGACGGCAGTCCTCTCCACCTTCGAGCAGATCGGCGCCGCACTGGATTCCGCGTCGACCAAGCGCCAGCTCATGCGGCTGCCGGCGAGTACTGTCAGGGTCCCCAGCCGTCAGGCACGCACCTTCATGTTCACCGATATCGTCGAATCCACCCGTTTTCTCGATGCTGTCGGCGACGAGGCCTGGCAACGGTTGCGTGGGTGGCACGACCGCACTTTGCGAGCATGCTTCGAGTGCTTCGAAGGCACCGAAGTCGAACACGCGGGGGACGGCTTTTTTGTCGCGTTTGCGAAATCCGAGCAGGCCCTGCAGTGCGCCATTGCGATCCAGCGCCGCCTCGCGGCGCACGGGGACGAACACGGCTTCGCCCCCCGGGTGCGCATAGGCGTGCACGCGGCAGAGGCTTCCGTTGTCGGTAGCGAGTACGTCGGAAAGGGCGTGCACGAGGCGGCGCGCATCGCCGCTGTAGCCACGGGCGGCGAAATCGTGGCCAGCCGGTCGACGCTGGAGTCTCTTTCGCTCTCCATCCAGCACGGCGAAGAAAGGCAAGTCAGTCTGAAAGGCTTGTCGACGCCGATGACGATCGCCACCGTGCCTTGGCAGCCTCAGAACTCAAGCTAGTCGAGCCCACGAGTCCACGCTACCGGCGGGCCAGACGGAACCGCTCGGCTTCCAGGATGATGGATCCGGACCTGCCCGTCTCCTCACTTGTCGAGGAGATTCAGCGTCCCGAGCAGTTTCGTCATGCGCACCTTGTCCTGCTGGACGAAGGCGGTGGTTTCCGCAGGGCTCAGGTCCATGCGTTCGGCGCCCGACGCGGTGAGCGTTTTCTGGTACGCCGGGTCGTCACCGGCTTCGGCCACGGCCTTGCGGAGCACTTCGATCACGGCGGGCGGCGTGCCCTTCGGCACGGCCAGCGTGTACCAGGTGGAGACTTCGGTTCCGGCGAACCCGGCTTCGGCCAGCGTGGGCACCTGGGGCAGCACGGGAGACCGCTTTGCCCCGCCGTAAGCCAGCGCCTTGAGCTTGCCCTGCTCGATGAAGGGCTGCGCGGCGGCCAGGTTGAGCATGCCCATCATGACCTGCCCGCCCAGCAGGTCCTTCAGCGCCGGCGCCGCGCCGGAATACGGCACGTGCGTGGCACGGATGCCGGCACGCTGCAGGAACGCCTCGGCGCCCAGGTGGGTCGCGCCGCCGGTTCCGGCCGATGCGTAGTTCAGCTTGCCGGGCTCGCGTTTTGCCAGGGCGATGAGGGCCTGCAGGCTGTCGACGCCCAAGGCCGGATTGACGACCAGCACGTTCGGCTGGTTGGCGACCACCGCCACGAAAGCGAAGTCGCCAACGCCGTCGTAGGAGATCTTCTGCATCAGCGGCGTGACCACATGGCCGGCCGAAGTGCCGACCAGCAGGGTGTAGCCGTCCGGCTTGGCGCGCGCCACGAAGCCGGTGCCGATCGTAGCGGCGCCGCCGGCCTTGGCGTCGACGATGACGGGCTGCTTCAGCCGCTGTTCCAGCTGATGCGCGAGGGCGCGCGCCATGGTGTCGGCGGGACCGCCCGCCGCGTAAGGGTGGACCAGGGTGACCGGCCGGGATGGCCAGGCCTGCTCTGCCAGGGCCGGCGGCAGGACGAACAGGGCGGCCGCCAGGCAGAGAAGAATCCGACGGTAATGGGTGGACAAGGGGTGCATGGGGTCCTCGGGATGATCCGTCCGATTCTGGGCACGCGACCGGCCGCGAGCCATCTCCGCGTCGGCAAAGCTGCGATGCGGGCTTGCGCATCCCTCGCCGGGCGCGCACGCGCGACACTCGCCGCATGGACGATTTCATCTTCGTGGACGGCGAGGGCCTGGACACCGCCGAGGCCTACCGGCTGGTGATCGGCTGCGTGGTGCCGCGGCCGGTGGCGTGGATCACCACCGTCGACGCGGCGGGCCGCGTGAACGCGGCGCCCTTCAGCTCCTACAACTACGTGGCGACCAGCCCGCCCATGCTGGCGGTGAACATCGCCCTGCGCGAGGGCGAAACCAAGGACACGGCGCGCAACATCCGCGAAAGCGGGGAGTTCGTCGTCAACGTCGCCACCGAAGCAAACTTCGAGGTGATGCACGCCTGCGGCGAGAACTACGCGCCGCAGCACAGCGAGACCGAGGCGCTGGGCATCGAGCTGCTGCCCAGCCGCAAGGTGCGGCCGCCTCGCATCGCCATGGCGCCGGTGCAGATGGAGTGCCGCCTGGACCAGGTCGTCGTGCTCGGACGCGGCATCAACACGCTGTTCATCGGCGAAGTGGTGGCCTTCCATCTTTCACCGCAGGTGTACGACGGCAAGCGCGTGGACAGCGTCAAGCTGCGGCCGGTGGCGCGCCTGGGCGGACCGTTCTATGCCGGGCTTGGCGAGATCTACCACCGGCCGATGCTGCAGCGTCCGCCCGGCGGCGAAGGCTGGCAGGCGCCGGCCGATAGCGCGCCGGGCTGAAAGCGATCCGCCGCTCGCGCGCGGCGTCAGGACCGCCACATGCCTTGCGCGGCCATCTCGCCGACGATGCCCACGATGTGGCCGGCGACCGCCGTCACGGCGCGCGACGGCCCTTTGGCCCGCGAGAACGCCAGCGCCACGGTGCGCTGGAACGGCGGCTCGACGATGCGCGCCGCCTGCAGCTTGCCCTCCTGCACCTCCTGCCACACGGCATGCAGCGGCAGCACGGTGTACAGGCCTTCCTGCGCGGTCAACTGCTTCTGCAGCGGCAGCGAATCGGCTTCGATCACCGGCGCCAGCGTGATGCGGGCCTGGCGCGCGCCCGCATCGAGCGCCGTGCGCAGTCCGTTGGGTGCGCCCGGCAGGATGAAGGGCAGGTCGTCGAGGCTGGCGAAGGGCACCTGGCCGTCGGCCGTGAGCCGGTCGCCGGACCGGCCGATCAGGTAGCTGTCCACCGTGGCCAGGGTTTCCTCCCCCTCTGGCAGCGTGGCGGTGTAGCGGTAGAGGATGGCGATGTCCACGCGGGCGTCGGCGAGCCATTCCTCGACCTGCCCGCTGGAGCCTTCCAGCACCTTCAGGCTCACGCCGGGCAACTGCGCGCGCACGGCGGCGAACAGGCGGCCGGTGAGGATGGTGCCGATGGAAGGCAGGCTCCCCAGGGTGACGGTGCCGACCGGTTCGCGCAGGTCGGCCCGGATGTCGTGCTCCAGCGCCTGCGCGCGTTCCAGCAGTTCCTTCACCTGGGGGAACAGGCGCTGCCCCGCCTCCGACAGTTCCACGCCGCGGCCGGTGCGGTTGAACAGGCGCGTGCCGCATTCGCGCTCCAGCGCATTCACCTGCCGGCTCAGGAAGGACTGGTTGCTGTCCAGGAACAGCGCGGCGCGCGTGAGGCTGCCGAGTTCGGCGATGGCGACGAACGAGCGCCATTTCTGGAGATCGGCTGCGATGTCCAGTTCGTATTCGGTGGCCCGGGCCTTGTGCATCGGCAGCGATTATCGGACCGACCGCTGCGGCCAGTCAGCCTCGCGCTGCGTGGCGCCCCAGGAAGTCCAGCACGACCCGGTTGAAGGCGTCCGGCTGCTCCCAGTTCGCGCAGTGCCCCGCCTCCTGGATGACGGCCGTCTCCGCGGTGGGCATGTGTTGCGCCTGCATGCGCAGCAAGGCGGGAGGCGTGTAGAGGTCGCCATCACCGGTCATGAGCAGGATGGGATGGCGGATGGTCTCCACGCGCGCCCAGGTCATGGGCCAAGGGCGTTCGGGCACGATGGGCGGGCCCGACCGAGCCTGCCTGGACAGCGCCAGCCACGCCTGCACGCCCGCCGGATTGGCGGCACGGTACGACGGGTGCAGTTCCTTGAAGTCGATCGGCAAAGCGTCGAAGGCCGGCGGCCGCAGCCGGGCATTGGCCTCGGCATACTCCAACTCCGAAGGGTCGATGCCCAGGTACGACGATGCGATGGTCAGGGTGCGCAAGCGCGTGGGATACAGCAGCGCGAAGTCCAGCGCGTAGAAGGCGCCCAGGGCGAGAGCGACGAGATGGGCCTTCCCGATGCCGCGGTCGTCCAGGAGTTTGCACAGGTCGTCCGCCGCCCTGCCGGGACGATCGGGATCGCCCGCCTCGGAGCGCCAGCAGCCGCGCCGCGAATAGCCGATGCACCGGTAACCCGCGCCGGCGAACACCGGCTGCTGGTAACCCCATCCCGCCCCGCTCTGGCTTCCCGCATGCAGGAACACCACGGGCTCGCCGGTGCCACCGGTATCCCAGTACCAGAGCCGGCAGCCCCCGACATCGGCCATGCCTTCGACGGCGGGCGCCTGCGGCGGCAGGCAGGGGCAGTGGCTCATTCCACCTTGGCGCCGGACGCCTTGACGATGCGCGCCCATCGGCGGATCTCGCTGCGGATCAGGGCGGCGAATTCCTCCGGCGTGGAGGCGGCGGGCTCGATGCCGAGGGCCGTGAGTTGCCGGTGCATGCCGGGGTCCGCCATGGCGCGGATCACGGCCGCATGCAAGGCGGTCACCGCCTCCTTGCTGGTGCCGGCCGGCGCCAGCACGCCCAGCCAGTTGGAGACCTCGTAGCCGGGCAGGCCCGCCTCGGCCAGCGTGGGCACTTTCGGCAACGCCGCCATGCGCGTGCGCGAGGTCACCGCCAGCGCATGCACCCGGCCCGACTTGATGTGCTCCTCGTACACCGTGAACGAGTCGAACGTCGCGTCGACCCGGCCCGCCAGCAGGTCGGTGAGCAGCGGCGCGCTTCCCTTGTACGGAACGTGCACCAGGTCGACACCGGCCAGGCTTTCGAACAGCGCGCCGGAGAGATGGCTGGAGCTGCCGTTGCCGGCAGAGCCGTAGGTCAAATGGCCTGGTTTCGCCTTGGCCGCGGCGACCAGTTCGGCGACGGTTCGCGCCTGCACCGAAGGGCCCACCACCAGGACGCGCGGGGTGATGTGCGTCAAGGCCACTGGCGCGAAGTCCTTCAACGGGTCGTAGCGCAACTTGGGATAGAGGGCCGGGTTGATGGCCTGGGTGCCCATGGTGCCGAACAGCAGCGTGTAGCCGTCGGCCGGCGCGCGGGCCACGATCTCGCACGCGACCGTCCCGCCGGCGCCGCCCCGGTTGTCGATCACGACCTGCTGCCCCAGCTGCTCGCCCAGGTGCTGCGCCAGCCCGCGCGCCATCAGGTCGGCCGCGCCACCGGCCGGAAACGGCACCACCAGCCGCAGCGGCTTGTCGGGAAAGGCGGCCCAGGCCGCCAGCGGGGTTGCGGCAAGGGCGGCGGCAGCCGCCAGGAAGCGGCGGCGGATCACGCTCGGCATGTCTTGTCTCCTCGGTTGCGTTCTACTCTAGCCTTCGCAGCGGCCACTGCCCATGCGGCCACAGGCATGGCTGGGTTTCAGCTCGCGTCAGGTCGGGCTTGCATAGCAGCCTTGCGCGGTCGGTGCATGGCTCGAAGGTGCGCCGCTGCCTAGACTGCCGCACCGAACACCAGGAGACATGACATGGCCCACTGCCGCCGCCTTCTTTCCGTGACGACCACCCTGACGCTCGTGGGCAGCCTGTTTGCCGGCAGCGCCGCGCACGCCCAGGAATGGCCTGCCCGGCCGATCAAGCTCATCGTGCCCTATGCGGCAGGCGGCCCGACCGACGCCATTGCGCGGCTGCTGGCGACGAAGGTGGGCGCCGCCCTGCACCAGCCCGTGGTGGTGGACAACCGCGCCGGAGCCGGCGGCACCATCGGCGTGGACGCCACGGTCAAGGCGCCGGCCGACGGCTACACCTTTGCCCTGGTCGCGCCCGGCCCGCTGGCGGGCATGCCCAACCTGATGAAGGCGCCTTATGCGCCGGGCGACCTCCAGTACCTGACGCTGGTGGCGAAGATCCCGAGCGTGCTGGTGGTCAACAGCAAGTCGGGCATCGACTCGCTGGAGGCGCTGGTGAAGAAGGCGAAGGCCGAGCCCGGCAAGCTGAGCTACAGCTCGGCCGGCCCGGGCACCACGCCCCACATCGGCATGGAGATCTTCAAGGACCAGGCGGGCGTCAGCATGCTGCACATCCCGTACAAGGGTGCCGCCCCGGCCATCACGGGGCTGCTGGGCGGCGAGGTGCAGGTCGCCATGGTGGACCTGCTGCCGGTGCTCGCGCACATCAACAATGGTTCGCTCAAGGCCTTGGCGGTGGCCGCCAGCGCCCGCGCCCCCCAATTGCCCAACGTGCCGACCATGGCGGAAAAGGGCCTGCCCGGCGTCACGATGGAAACCACCTACGGCATCGTCGCGCCCAAGGGCGTGCCGCCGGCCATCGCGAACAAGCTGCGCGACGCGTTCATTGCAGCGGTCGAAGCGCCGGAGACCAAGCAGCAATTCCTGCAGCAAGGCGCGCTGCCGGTCACCTCCACCGCCGCCGAATACCAGCGGCTGATGCAGGCGGAATCGGTCAAGTGGAAGGACATCATCGGCAAGGCGAAGATCACGCTGGAGTGACCGGCTGCCATGAACATCGCCACCGCTACCCTGCATCCCTGCACGCAGGCACTGGCCGACCCGCAGTGGAAGTTCGCACGCGCGCAGGTGCCGCAGTTGGAGGGCTGGGTGCTGCGCCTGGCCGACCAGGACGGCAACGAGGGGCTGGGCTACTGCCACGCCATTCCGGCGATCTCCACCCACGGTGCCGGCGCCGAGGCCGGCCTTGCCTTCCTGGCGCAGCGCCTGGTGGGGCGCCCGGTGGACGATCTCGCCGGCACGATGGAGGAGATCGACGCCACGCTGGCCTACCAGCCGACCGTCAAGGCCGCGATCGACATGGCGCTGCACGACCTGCTGGCGCGCCGCCTGGGCGTGCCGGTGCACGTGCTGCTGGGCGGCAAGCTGCGCGACGCGGTGCCGCTGTCGCGCATCCTGCCGATCAAGTCGCCCGATGACATGGCCGCCAACGCGGGCCGGCTGGCGGGCGAAGGCTACAGGCAGCTGAAGCTGAAACTCTCCGGTGATACCGACCTGGACGTCCAGCGCATCGCTGCCGTGCGCGCCGCGGTCGGCGAAGGCGTGGCGCTGACGCTGGACCCCAACCAGTCGTACAACGCCAAGCAGATGATCGCCGCCTTCGGCCGCATGGAGCGCTACGGCATTGCGCTGATCGAGCAGCCGGTGCCGGCCGCGGACTTCGCCGGGCTCGCCCTGCTCACGCGTACCCTGCCGGTGGCGATCGAGGCCGACGAGAGCGCGCAGAGCGTGCGCGACGTGTTCCGGCTGGTGTCGGAGCGCGCGGTCGACGTGATCAACCTGAAGGTCACCAACCTGGGCGGCATCCGCCGCTTCCTGCAGGCGGTGCGCATCTGCGAGGCCGGCGAGGTCGGCTGCCGCATCGGCGCCGCCTTCGGTCCGGCGCTGCTGCAGGCCATGGCGCTGCAGGCCGCCTGCGTGGTCCGGCGCCTGCCCTACGCCTGCGAACTGTCGGAACACCTGCACCTGCGGGACGACCCCTTCACGCCGCTGCCGGTGCAGGATGGCCAGCTGCGGCTGCCGTCCGGACCGGGATGCGGCGTCACCTACAAGAACCAAGGACCCCAGTGAAAAGAAGCATTCGCAAGATCGCCGCCGTGCTGCTGGCTGCATGCGCCATGGGCGCCGCGGCCCAGGACTATCCCAACCGGCCATTGCGGCTGGTGGTGCCCTTCGCTCCGGGCGGTGGCGCCGACATCGTCGCCCGCGCCGTCGCTGCACCGCTGGCCAGGCGGCTCGGGCAACCGGTGGTGGTGGACAACAAGCCTGGCGGTGGCGCCACCCTGGGCGCGGACATCGTCGCCAAGGCGCCGGCCGACGGCTACACCTTGCTGTACACGACGCCGGGCCCGCAGATGGCCAACCCCTGGCTGATGGCGAAGCTGCCCTACGATCCCGAGCGCGACCTGGTGCCGGTGTCCGAAGTGGCGATCGTGCCCAACGTGCTGGTGGTCAACAAGGACCTGCCCGTGCGCACGCTCAAGGAGTTCATCGCCTACGCCAAGGCCCGTCCCGGCAAGATCAACTTCGCCAGCGCCGGCCAGGGCGCCAGCAGCCACCTCGCGGGCGAGCTCTTCAAGCAGTCGGCCGGCGTCTTCGTCGTCCACATTCCCTATCGCGGCACCGGGCCGGCACTGACCGACCTGCTCTCGGGGCAGGTGCAGATGGCCATCGACAGCATCGCCGTGTACAAGCCGCACATCGACAGCGGCGCCTTGCGCGCGCTCGGTGTCGCCACCTCCGCGCGCTCCCCCTTGCTGCCCGGCGTGCCGCCGATCGCCGACGAGCTCAAGGGCTTCGAGGCGGCGCCGGTGAACTACATCTCGGTGCCGGCCAGGACACCGCAGGCCGTGATCGACCGGCTCAATCGCGAGATCAACGCCGTGCTGCGCTCGCCCGAGCTGAAGGAACAGCTCGCCGCCAGTGGCGTCATCCCCCAGGGCAGCACGCAGGCCGAGATGGCCGCCCTGATCCGCAGCGAGGCTGCGAAGTGGAAGAAGGTGATCGAAGTCTCCGGCGCCAAGCTCGACTGAATCCGGACAAGGATAGGACCCACCATGAACGACCTGACCCAGCTCGAAGTCCGCATCGAGGACTTCGTTGCCACCCTCACCCTCAATGTGCCGCCAGTCAACGCGCTGACCCGCACGCTCAACGACGAACTCACCCTCGCGCTGGACCGGATTTCCGAGATGGACGAGGTGCGGGCGGTGGTGCTGACGGGCGCCGGCAAGGTGTTCTGCGCCGGCGCCGACCTCAAGGGGCGCAAGGACGTGATCAAGGGCCCCGGCGACCTCCCGGCGCACTCGCGCCGCACCCGTGAATGCTTCCATGCGATCCGCGAATGCGCCAAGCCGGTGGTGGTCGCCATCAACGGCGCTGCGCTCGGCTCGGGCCTGGCGATGGTGGCCTCCAGTGACATCCTGGTCGCATCCGACAAGGCTTCCCTCGGCATGCCGGAAGTGGACGTCGGGCTGCTCGGTGGCGGTCGCCACGCGATGCGGCTGTTCAGCCATTCGCGGCTGCGCCGCATGGCCCTGACCGGCATGCGCGTGGACGGCGCGGAGCTCTACCGCCTGGGCGTCGTCGAGGCCTGCGTGCCGCCGGAGGAATTGATGCCCAAGGCACTGGAGATCGCTCGCACCATCGCCTCCAAGAGCCCGATCGCCACGCGCATGTTCAAGCACACCCTCAACACGATCGAGGACATGAGCCTGCGCGACGGCTACCGGTACGAGCAGGACATGACCGCCCAGATCGGCAAGACCGAAGACGCCAGGGAGGCGCAGCTCGCCTTCGCCGAGAAGCGGGCCCCGGTCTTCACCGGCCGCTAGGAACCCGGCCCTGCTGTCGCTCGGGTGATCGACGGGGGCGGCTATAACCGGGTCCAATCGCCGCGTCGTCCCAAGGAGAGACCCATGTTCGCCGAACCGTCCCCGAAATCCGCCGAGTTGCTGCAACGCCTGCGCGCCTTTTTCGACCAGCATATCTACCCCAACGAGGAACGCTACCACCGCGAAACGGATGCGTTCCGGCGGGCGGGCAATCCCTGGCAGGTGGTCCCGCTGATCGAGGAGCTCAAGCCCAAGGCGCGCGCAGCCGGCTTGTGGAACATGTTCCTGCCGCACCCCTACCAGGGCCATGGCGGCATCTCCAACCTCGACTACGCGCCGCTGTGCGAGGTGATGGGGCGGGTATCGTGGTCCGGCGAGGTGTTCAACTGCTCCGCCCCCGATACCGGCAACATGGAGACGCTGGAACGCTACGCCACCGACGCGCAGAAGAAGCAATGGCTGCAGCCCCTGCTGGCCGGCGAAATCCGTTCGGCTTTCCTGATGACGGAGCCGGCCGTGGCCTCGTCGGACGCCACCAACATCCAGTGTTCCATCCGGCGCGAGGGCGAGCACTACGTGATCAACGGCCGCAAGTGGTTCTCGTCGGGCGCCGGCAGCCCGCGGTGCCAGATCTTCATCGTGATGGGCAAGACCGACCCCGACGCGCCACGCCATGCGCAGCAGTCGATGGTGCTCGTTCCCCGCGACACTCCCGGCGTCACGATCCTTCGGCACCTGTCCGTGTTCGGCTATGACGACGCGCCGCACGGCCACATGGAGGTGGCGCTGGACAACGTCCGGGTGCCGGTGGACAACATCCTGCTGGGCGAGGGACGCGGCTTCGAGATCGCCCAGGGCCGCCTCGGGCCCGGCCGCATCCACCACTGCATGCGCTCCATCGGCGCCGCCGAACGCGCCCTGGAACTGATGTGCGACCGCCTGCAGAAGCGCGTCGCCTTCGGCAAACCCCTCGCCGAGCAGTCGATCTGGCACGAGCGCATCGCGGAGTCGCGCTGCATGATCGACCAGGCCCGGCTGCTGACGCTGAACGCAGCCTGGAAGATGGACACCGTGGGCAACAAGGTGGCCCGCGCCGAGATCGCGATGATCAAGGTGGTGGCGCCCAACATGTCGTGCAAGGTCGTGGACTGGGCCATCCAGGCCCACGGCGGCGGCGGCGTCAGCCAGGACTTCTGGCTGGCCGAGGCCTACGCGCACCAGCGCACCGTCCGGCTGGTCGACGGACCGGACGAGGTGCACCGCAACGCGATCGCCAAGCTGGAGCTGGCCAAGCACCGGTAGAACTCCGGGTATGCGCGCAGGCGCATCACAGGGTTGACAGCGGGCGGCTAGTCGGGCGGCGGGGCGAATCCGAGAATGCAGCAGCACCAAGGAGATTCGCCAATGAGCACCGCCACCGGCCCGCTGTCGCACGTCAAGGTCCTCGACCTCAGCCGCATCCTGGCCGCACCCTGGGCCGGCCAGATCCTGGCCGACCTCGGCGCCGAAGTCATCAAGGTCGAGCGCCCGGGCGCCGGTGACGACACGCGCACCTGGGGGCCTCCCTTCCTGAAGGACGCGCAGGGCCGCGACACCAAGGAGGCCGGCTACTACCTGGCGGTGAACCGCGGCAAGCGTTCGATCACGGTGAGCCTCGAGAAGCCCGAGGGCCAGAAGATCGTCAGGGAACTGGCGGCGAAGGCGGACATCGTGCTGGAGAACTACAAGGCCGGCACGCTGGCGCGCTATGGCCTGGACGAGGCATCGCTGCGCAGGATCAACCCGCGTCTCATCTATTGCTCGGTCACCGGCTTCGGCCAGACCGGGCCGCGGCGCGACCAGCCCGCGTACGACTTCCTGATCCAGGCCATGGGCGGGCTCATGAGCGTGACGGGCGAGAAGGACGGCAAGCCGGGCGGCGGACCGCAGAAGGTGGGCGTGCCCATCGTGGACCTCATGACCGGCATGTACACGGCCGTATCGGTGCTGGCCGCGCTCGCGCGCCGCAACGAAACCGGCGTCGGCGGCAACATCGACATCGCGATGCTGGACGTGCAGGTGGCCACGCTCGCCAACCAGGCCATGAACTACCTGGTGTCGGGCAAGGTTCCGCGCCGCAACGGCAACGCGCACCCGAACATCCAGCCGCAGGACGTGTATACCTGCGCCGACGGTGACGTGATCCTGGTGGTGGGCAACGACGGCCAGTTCGGCAAGCTGTGCCAGGTGTTCGGCCATGCCGAATGGGTCGCCGACGAGCGCTTCGCCACCAATGCGCAGCGGGTGAGGAACATCGGCGAGCTCTCGGCGCTGCTGCGCGATGCGTTCGCCGAATGGGAGCGCGAGAAGCTGATTGCGGCGCTGGACACCGCGGGCGTTCCCTGCGGCCCCATCAATACCGTGGCCGACGTGTTCAAGGAGCCCCAGGTGCAGGCGCGCGAGATGCTGCGGCGCGTGCCGCATCCGGCCGGCGTGGACGTGCCGCTGGTCGCGAGCCCGATCCGGTTCGACGGGGACACCTTGCCGATCCGGTCGGCCCCACCGCTGCTGGGCCAACACAGTGCCGACATCCTCTCGGAGCTCGGCTATGCGCCCGCGGACATCGCCGCGCTGCGCGAACAGGAGGTGATCTGATGGCCGGCAAGCTGACCTTGCACTGGTCGCCGAAGTCGCCTTACGTGCGCAAGGTGATGGTGTGCGCCCACGAGCTCGGGCTGGTGCCGCGCCTGGAACTGGTGCGTTCGGTGGCCGCCATGCTCAAGCCCAATCCCGCCATCATGGCGGTGAACCCGCTGTCCAAGATTCCCACGCTGGTGCGCGAGGACGGCTCGGTGCTGTTCGACTCGGTGGTGATCTGCGAATACCTGGACGACCTGGCCGACGGCAGGCTGTTTCCGCGCGAAGGCGAACCCCGATGGCAGGCGCTGCGCTGGCACGCCTTTGGGGACGGCCTGCTGGATGCGCTGATCCTGTGGCGCAACGAGCGCGAGCGCGCCGTGCCGCTGCAGCCGCTGCTGGATGCCTTCGAGCTGAAGGTGCGCGCCTCGCTGGCCCTGCTCGATGCGGAAGCCGCTGCCCTCGGCGCGGCGCCCTTCTCCATCGGCACGCTCACCGTGGGGTGTGCCCTGGGCTACATCGACTACCGCTTCGATGCGCTGGGATGGCGTGCCCTTGCGCCGCGCCTCGCGCAATGGCATGCGCAGCTGTGCAAGCGCCCCTCCTTCCAGGCGACCGAGCCCATCGATGGCTGAGCCCTTGCCAGGTGACCACGACTGTCCCGGGCGCCGGGCTTCTTTCAGCGGTACAGGCGGCCGGGATTGGTCGACAGCACCTGCTGCACGACCAGGTCGCTGCCGGCCCAGTCCATGAACATGTCCAGCAACTGCACGGCGTCCGGCGTGGGCGTGACGCGCAGGTGCGGCCAGTCGCTGCCCCAGACCAGGCGTTCGGCGTTCGCGGCCACCATCGCCTGCTGGAAGGGGCGACCGACTTCCCAGTCCGGCTCGTTCAACAGGTTGCGATAGGCGCACAGCTTCACCCAGGCCTTGCCGCTTTCCAGCAGCGCCAGCAGCGCGCGGAAGCCGGCATCGCCGACGCCGGCCCTGGCGTCGAAGCCGCCCATGTGGTCGATCACGACCGGCACCGGCAGCTTGCGCAGTTCGTCCGCGATCTCCGGCAGCACCTTGCAATCGGTCCACAGCTCCGCGTGCAGGCCGGCATCGGCCAGCGCGGGCGCCAGTGCGCGCAGGTCGGCCAGCGAAGCGCTGCCGGCGAAGTTGGCGCCGGCGCCGCTGCGGTGGCTGAAGCGCGCGCCGCGCACGCCCCGCTCGCGCAGGCCGGCCAGCGACAACGGGCTGCCGGGCCGCACGACGACCACGCCACGCAGCGCGGGCTGCGATGCCAGCGCATGCAACAGCAGGGAATGGTCGTCACCATAGGCGCTGGGATGCACCAGCACGCCGTGTTTCAGCCCGAGGCGACGCAGCAAGGCCCCGTATTGCGCCTGGATCGCTTCCGGCGGCGTGTAGCTGCGGTCGGCGGCGAGCGGAAAGCGCTCGTAGGGCCCGAACAGGTGGGCGTGGCAATCCCAGCCGTCGGTGACCGCGTTCTCGTTCACTTCGCCTCCTGGTGCTGGGGCAACGGAAAGGCGGCGGACACCCCTTCCGGCAGCGGGATCTCGTGGCAGTTGAGGGTCATCGCGACCATGGTGTAGTAGCCGATCAGCGCGGTCAGCTCCACCACCGTGCGCGCGCCCAGCCGATCCACCGCCCGGGCATAGGTGGCATCGGACACCGATTTGTCGCGATTGAGTTCGACGGCGTAGCGCCAGACGACGGCGTCCTCCTCCGACAGGGCGGGCGGCTCGACCTGCGCCAGCAGCGCATCCAGGACCGCCGGTTCGATGCCGGCCTTCTCGCCTTCGATGCGATGCGCGTACCACTCGAAGGGCGAGTTGCAGGCGCGCCCGGTCACCAGGATGGCAATTTCCGACAGCCGCGGCGGCAGCGAGGTGCCGTAGCGCAGCAGCGCGCCCAGCGCCTGCCACTTGTCGGCGAGCTCGGGATTGTGCAGGGCCGCGCGCAGGGGCCCCTGGATCTTGCCGCGCGGGCCGGAAACGATCTTGTCGAGGATGGCGCGCTGGGCGGCGTCCATGGACTCATTGGGAAAGAGCGGGATGCGGGGCATGGAAGCATGATAGGCAGCGGGGGCCGGACGCACGCGCGCCGGCCGGCAACGCTGGATTGCGTCAAACGGCAATGCAGGCGCGTGAGCCGCCGGGCTTGCGCGGGCGCGCAAGGCTGTCATGGCCGCCGGCCCCTTGCGCGGCACGGGCGGACCGCCAAGAATAGCCAGCTTGGAATCCAGTCCGCCTGCCACCGACGCCCCCGGGCCCCTGAATGGCTTCGTCGTGCTCGACCTGGGCCGCGTGCTGTCCGGGCCGTGCTGCACGACGATGCTGCGCGATCACCCTCGCGTGAGCGCATGGTTCGCATAGCGATCCTCGACGACTACCAGGGCGAGGCACTGCGCCTGGCACCCTGGCAGTCGCTGCCCGCGGGCACGCAGGTGCAAGCCTTCCGCGACACGGCGGCAAACGAAGACGAATTGGTGCGGCGGCTTGCGGAATTCGAGGTGGTGGTCGCCATGCGCGAGCGCACCGCCTTCCCCGCCTCGGTGATCGAACGGCTGCCGAAACTGCGCCTGTTGGCGAGTACGGGCATGCGCAATGCCGCGATCGACCTTGCGGCCTGCCGCCGGCGCGGCATCGTGGTCGCTGGCGCGCGCGGCTCGCCGAACGGGCGCGGCAGCACGTGCGAGACCGCCTGGGCGCTGATCCTGGCGCTGTCCAAGAAGCTGCTGCCGTCCGACCGGGCCCTGCACGAAGGCCGCTGGCAGCCGGTGATGGCCGGAGGGCTCATGGGCAGCGTGCTCGGACTCGCCGGACTGGGCAACGTCGGCAGCCGCATGGCGCAGGTCGGCCGCGCCTTCGGCATGGAGGTGATCGCCTGGAGCCCACACCTGACGGCGGAGCGCGCCGCGCAGCATGGCGCGAAGGCGGTCAGCTGCGACGAACTCTTCGCCCAGGCCGACATCCTCTCGCTGCACCTGGTGCTGGGCGAGCGCACGGCCGGCCTGGTGTCGGCGGAGCGGCTGGCGCGGATGAAGCCGGATGTAATGCTGGTGAACACGGCGCGCGCCGGCCTGGTCGACGAACAGGCGCTGGTGCAGGCCCTGCAGCAAAGGCGCATTGCCGGCGCCGGGCTCGACGTGTTCTGGCAGGAGCCGCTGCCCGCCGGTCACGCCCTGCTGGCCCTGGACAACGTGGTGCTCACTCCGCACCTCGGCTACGTGACGCGGGACAACCTCTGCGCCTTCTACGGCGGGGTGGTGGACAACATCCTGGCCTGGCTCGAAGGCCGGCCCGTGCTGGCGCTGCAAGAGCCCGCACCCTGATGAGGGTGCCTGATCCCGGAATCGAGCCGCGCCTTCATGGCTCCGCGCCGTGGGGGCACGCAGCCGTTGGCTCCAAGGTGCCATTGAGCGCAACAGTCGGCACAGCTACCGTCCGCTGTGCTCCGCCTCACGCCGTGCCCCTGCCCGCCACCCAGCCGCGACCGGCTGCGCCGGCCGTGGTGGGTCCGCATGCTTTTTCCTCGCCGCGCGATGTATAAGTGCCTGCGCTGTGACGCGATGATGCTGCTCAAGCAGCCAAAGTGATCCGGGCCGAACGAACGAACCTCGGGGCCGACCTACGCTGACGGGCCGGTCTCCTGCACGCACTTCTTGACGTTGCTGTTCTTCGCTGCCCCGGCGAGCTTCTTCTCGGTCGCCGCGACTTCGCACTTGGCCTTCACGTCGGTCTCGCACTTCTTCACGAAGGAGTTTCGAGCGGCTCCGGCGAGCTTCTTCTCCTTGGCTGCAGACATGCACGCGGAATCGGCCGCAGCATGGGCGAACGACGAAGCAACGGCGAGCAGTATCAGGGCGGCGAGTTTGTTCAAGATGGTCTCCAGGTGACGCAGCGCGCGAGATCGGTCAGTAGGTTGCGGCCACGACGGGCCAGCGTTGCGGCAGTCGCTGCAAGACTTCCAGCCAGACCGGGGCCACTCTCTGTGGCACACACAGTTCACGCTCAGAAAAGGTGGCACGACGCGTGCGGCCCTGCGGATCGACCCACGCGCAAAGAAACAGGTCGCCCACCAACGCCTCGACAAGCATCGTCGGCCCACCCGCTTTCTGTCGCACCAGATCGCCCTCGTTGAATGAGCGGTCGCACTTCATTGATCACTCCGAAAGTTTTCGAGCCACTCCACGAGAAGGGTTGCCCTCTGCCTCGTGTCCGATGGGCCTGGCGGCAGGGAGCTCGTCGCGATATTGCTTCAGACCGGTGTCGGGAAGGCGTTGAACACGACCATGGCGTCTGTAGGAGAACATCTCCTTGCGCAGGACCCGGGTGCCGCCGCGCCGTTCATCGGACGACGGATACATTTCGCACCATAACTCATGCAAATCAACTACAAAGTTACCTCTAAATTCTTATGTCTGGAGGGTGACCTTGAGCGCATCCGTATTCGACTGGCGATCCGGCGGGGAGTCGCTTCTGCTGCGGGAGTTGAAGAAGCAGGGCCACAGAGACGGCAGTACCCGAAGGTCGAGGGAGCTTCACGCCCTCGACAAGGCTGAGCAGGAACGTCAGCCGCAGTCGCGGGAAAAACTCACTTCGGAATGCCTCCCCGCGTGGCCACGGCGACGCACCATCGGAACAGGAGACGGTCCGGCCGCTGGTGCGGCCCGCAGCGAACCCTGAATGTGCACGCACACGACCGGGCCAGGCTGCGTCGCCAACCAGGCCCGCACCACGGCGTACCGGTGTGGCCGTTCGGCGTAGACTGAGGTTTCTCCGTCCATGTAGCCGGTCAGCCTTTGTGCCCCTGACCTGCGAGCGCAGCTCCGACGATCTTGCTTTGCACCTGACGAGGTGCAGCCGATGCAGGGTCAATTTCTCCCCACTTCCGAGCCGCGCTGTGACGCGTTCAATCTCATCTCCGCGCTCTACGCCTACGACCTCGCCAGCACGAAGCTGGTGGAGAACTGGCTCGACATGGAGCTGTATGCCGAGTTCAGCAAGCAGATTGACGTGATACGCGAGCACGGCGTTGCTGTTCCCCCGCTCACGGTGCTTTCCCTGCAGCTTGTCATTGCGCATTCAGAGCTTCTCTGCACGATGTGGCAGAACTCCTCCGTTGGCGTGAACCCGGTAAAGCTGCAGGACGTAAAGGCGCGCCACACCGCCTCGGTCCATGCGCTTGCCGCTGCCGCCGCCCGGCTGCTCAGGAACGACTGAGCTCCGTGCAGGTGCGCGGAAGCGCGCAGCGGCACTTCTGCCGGGCGTCAGGGGGCCGAAAGTTCGGGGATGAGGGCCTCGCCGGACGCCATCGGCAATTCGGGCGCGAGATAGCGCAAACCGATGTCCACCGTGGAGCGTTCGCCCAGTTGCGCACCGTGCTCTCGCAGCCAGGCATCGCAGGCGCGGTGGCCGTCCTGCCGCAGCATCTCGAACAGCACGCGTGAGACCGTGCGCTTGATCGACGGCTCGTTCTCGAGCGCTGCCGCCGGCCCCTCGGGCATGCTGAGAACGTGCATGCGGATGCTCGCCCCCGCGACGTTGTTGTTGATGGTGTCCAGCGCGCGCAGTTCCGACAGCAGTCCCGTGATCGATCCGATCTCGTTGATGCGGTTGAGGATGTTCTTGGCCGACCGGGGAGTTTCGGGCCGGTATTGCGGTGTGAGCTCGACCATGAAGATGTCGGAGTCGAGGTTCTTCTCGTACAGCGGCCACAGGGCGGGATTCGACGCATAGCTTCCGTCCCAGTAGGACTCGCCATCGATGTTCACCGCCTGGAAGGACAGCGGCGCGCACGCGGACGCCAACAGGGCGTCCATGCTCATTTCAGCCGGGCCGAACACCCGCGGGCGGCCGCTTCGCACGTGCACCGCGTTGACGAACAACTGCGGCGCCGCACCTGGCCGGCGAAGCAACGCCTCGTCCACGACGGACGCGAGGATGTGGCGCAACGGGGCGTGCCCGAGCGGGTTGACCTGGTAAGGCGACAGCAGCGGCATCGCGTCATCCCAGAGGCCGAAGCCCGGCTTGCGTAGCGGCAACATGAGAAAGGTCATGAGCGATCCCGCTTGCGCCACCTTGTTCCACAACATCGCAAGGTGATCTCTGGCGCCTTGGCGCCCGCCACGTGCCAGCCCGGTAGCAAGCGCGGCGCCGTTGAGCGCGCCAGCGCTGGTTCCGCTGATCCGGTCGATGTGCAGGTGCTCCTCGTCCAGCAGCCGATCCAGGACGCCCCAGGTGAAGGCTCCGTGCGTCCCGCCCCCCTGCAAGGCGAGATTGAGATGCACATCGCGTGCAGGAGGCTTCATGGCCATCGGTCGCTCCAATCCAAAGCTCCATGTTGGGCGTTTCGGCCGGACGCGGCGGTCAGGGGATGACGGCAGTCAGGCGGGGCCTGCGTCTACGGGGAGTTGCGTAGTCATGCCGAGCACGGCACGCGTGAAGTGCCAGCGCCGTGCGGTCTTCGTCTTGACCGGGACTGGCTTGCTTTTGCCAAAACTTGCTGGATCCGGCCTGGTCTTGATCCTGCGGGGATTTGTTATGCCCTCCCCCGTCTCAGATACCCATGAGCGACACAGCACGTTCTCCAGCCACGGGCCGACCCGGCGCGGTTGCGCCAGCTGCTGGCGCTGTGCGACGGTGACCCGTCGCCGCGGATCGCGCAGATCCGCGGCCTTGGCGGCGTCGTAAGCGACTCTCCGTGCGCGGGTTCAGCGGCTGGCGAGATAGCGCGGAGCCGGCGCGTTCCAGCGGACGGCGCCCAACAAGCCCGAGCCGGTGTCCTCGCTCGTGAAGGCACGCACCTGCTCGCGCCGGCGATATTCCGCCCTGAGCGCCTCGCCGACCCGTCGTGCCGTGGAAGTTGCGCAGGGGGTTGTAGCTGATCGACGCGAATGGACCTGGGCCCTGCGCCCTCGGCAATTGCAAATGTCAGAGCGACGGTCGCTCATGGCAGCAGAGAGCACACGTCCCTCCTTCATGGCCCGCGAATAGGCTGCACCAGCCCAAGACTTGCCGTGGAGCCGCGCCTGCGGGAGCGCCGGCTGGCGCGGCACGTGAGGGAAGGCCCTACATCACCGGCGACAGGTTTCCATCGACGTTGACCGAGGTCCCCGTCACATAGCTGGCGAGGTCGGAGGCCAGGAAGCAGGCCACGTTGGCGAACTCCTCCGCCTTGCCCACGCGGCCGAGCGGAATGTTCCTCGCCATCCCGGCCAGGAACGCGTCATAGGAGCCCTCTGCGGTCTGCGCATGCTGGCGCACCCACTGGTCGCTTTCGATCAGGCCGACGTGCAGCGAATTCACCAGCACGTTGTGGGGGGCGCCTTCACCCGCCAGCACCTTGGTCAGCGCCATGCCTGCCGCGCGCGAGACGGTGGTCGGGGCGCTCGCGGCCCTCGGTGCCTTTGCACCGATGTTCAGTACATTGATGACGCGGCCCCAGCGCCGCTCGACCATCTGGGGCCAGGCGAGCCGGGTCAGCCGGATCGCCGCGAACAGCTTGAGGTCGAGGTCTTCCTGCCAGACCTCGTCGGTGATCGACGCGAAGGGGCCCGTGCGCGAGGTGCCCGCATTGTTCACGACGATGTCGACACGGCCCAGCGTCGCCATCACCTGCCCGTAGGCGGAAGCGATGTCCTGCGCCTTCGTCACGTCGCAACGCGCAATCAGCACGCGCGCCCTGGCCGTCTGTTCGACCGCGCGGCGCGCTTCCTCGAGCACCGCCTCGTCCCGGGCGAGCATGGCGACATCCGCACCGCTCGCGGCCATGCGCAGCGCGATGGCGCGGCCGATGCCCTTGCTCCCGCCGGTGACGATGGCCACGCGGCCTTGCAGGTTGAGTTCCATTCTTGCTCCTTCATGGATTGCGATGTTCGGCGGCTGGTGGTGGCGCGACACAGGCGTCACTTTGCACGCCGTGAGCGCTTCGGATCCGTGACTGAAGGATACGGCTCCTTTCCCAGGGCAGCGCCGCTGCAGGCCGCGGCGCGCCTACGGTGCGGCGTTCGCCGAGGTCGCCTGCAGGACCTGCAACAGCGCCTGGGCGCCCGCCGCCGACGAGGCCGGGTTCTGGCCGGTGACCAGCAGGCCGTCGGTGACGACATAGGACTGCCAGTCGCTGGCCTTGCTGTAGAGGCCGCCTGCGGCCTTGAGCATGTCCTCCACCAGGAACGGCACCACCTTGGTCAGGCCGACGGCGGCTTCCTCGCTGTTGGAGAAGCCCGTCACGCGCTTGCCCTTGACCAGCGGTGCGCCGTCGGGCGTCTTGACATCGCGCAGGACGCCGGGCGCATGGCACACCGCCGCCACCGGCTTGCCGGTGGCCAGCGTAGCCTCGATCAAGGCGGCGGAATCGCGGCTTGCGGCCAGGTCCCACAGCGGGCCGTGGCCGCCCGGATAGAACACCGCGTCAAAGTCGTCGGCGCGCATCGACGCCAGCGTGCGGGTGGAGGCCAGGGCCTGCATCGCCGCCTTGTCGGCGCGGAAACGCCGGGTCGCGTCGGTCTGGGCATCGGGTTCGTCGCTCTTGGGGTCCAGCGGAGGCTGGCCGCCCAGCGGCGAGGCGAGCGCGATTTCGGCGCCGGCATCCTGGAACACGTAGTAGGGCGCGGCCAGCTCCTCGAGCCAGAAGCCGGTCTTCTTTCCGGTGTCGCCGAGCCGGTCGTGCGACGTGAGAACCATCAGGATCTTCATAGGGGACCTCGCGATGCCATGGGGGTTGCAGAGCCGGGATGTCCGCACGGCCGCGGCCGCGGGACGTCCCGGATCGACTGCACAGGGTAAGCGATGCGCCGCGGCTGAGCCCGCGCGGATCGGCCCGCCTCAGCATCTGCACGCAACGCCTGCGCATGCAAATGGAAACCGACAGTCCGGCGCGGTCCCGCCGAGCCCGCGCCGGTGCAAGAATGGCTCTCGCCCGCTCACCAGGCAGGCCCGGAGGCGACATGGATCAGGAGCGCTTCGACGTGATCGTGATCGGTGCCGGCCAGGCCGGCCCTTCGCTTGCGGGTCGTTGCGGCGGGGCCGGCATGCGGGTGGCGCTCATCGAGCGGCATCTCCTTGGCGGCACGTGCGTCAACACCGGCTGCTACCCCACCAAGACCCTGGTGGCCAGCGCCCGTGCCGTGCACATCGCGCGCCGCGGCGACGAGTTCGGCTTCGAGACGGGCCCGGTGCGCGTGGACATGCGGCGCGTGAAGGCACGCATGGACGGCATCGTCGGCGCTGCGCGCGCCGGCGTGGAGGACTGGGTGCGTGGCATGAAAGGCGTGGAATGGATCACGGGCCACGCCTACTTCACGGCCCCGCGCACACTACGCGTCGGCGAGCGCGAGCTGAAGGCGGACAGGATCTTCATCAACGTAGGCGCGCGCGCGGCGCGGCCGCCGCTGGAGGGCATAGCGACTGTCACCACGCTGGACAATGCCTCGGTGCTGCAGTTGCAGGAAGTGCCCCGGCATCTCGTCGTCGTGGGCGGCAGCTACATCGGCCTGGAGTTTGCGCAGCTGATGCGACGCTTCGGCGCCGAAGTGAGCGTCGTGGAGCGATCGCCTCGCCTGCTGCCGCGCGAGGACACGGACGTGGCCGAGGAGGTGCAGGCCATCCTGGAGCGCGAAGGCGTCGGCTTCCACCTGGGGTCCGAATGCGTCGCGTTCGCGCCGGGAGAAGGCACGGTCCGCGTGCGAGCGCAATGCAAGCCGCAGGACTTCTGGCTGGAAGGCAGCCACGTGCTGCTCGCCATGGGCCGCACGCCAAATACCGGCGACCTGGGGCTGGAACCGGCCGGAATCCGCGGGGACAAGCGTGGGTTCATCGAGGTGGATGACCAGTGCCGCACCAGCGCCGAAGGCGTCTGGGCGGTCGGCGAATGCAACGGCCGCGGCGCCTTCACGCACACGGCATGGAACGACCACGAGATCGTCGCCGCGAACGTGCTGCACGGCGAGGCGCGCAGCCTGCGCGACCGGATCCCCTGCTACGCGCTCTTCACCGACCCGCCGCTCGGCCGCGCCGGCATGAGCGAGCAGGAAGTGCGGGCCACAGGCCGCCCCGCATTGGTCGGGAAGAGGCCCATGGACCGCGTCGGCCGCGCCAAGGAAGCGGGCGAGACGCAGGGTTTCATGAAGGTACTGGTCGATGCGCAGACGCGGCAGATCCTCGGGGCGTCTCTGCTGGGTCTGGCGGGCGATGAAGTGGTGCACGTCCTGCTCGATGCAATCGCCAACGGCATCACGGCCGACGCGCTTGCGAGGACGATGCACATCCACCCGACGGTGGCGGAGCTTGTTCCGACGCTGTTGCAGGACCTGCGCCCCCTGGCGCGCTCATGTTGAGCGCTGTCGCCGAAGATGACCGCCATTGGCCGAGAGCTCCAGCGCCTCCACGTTCAGCGGCCACCGCCTTGCGGCGACACCGTCGCCCGCCGGCGGCTCACGCTGCCGATGCAAGCTGACCTACAGCGCCCGACCGCGGCCCGCGCCGATACTGCGTCCATCGGCGGCTTCCGCCGGGAGACTTCGATGACCACCGAATCTGTCGAAAATGCGGGCCACCTCCGCTCGCAGCTCACGGCGATCAGCAGGAATGCCGAACGTGCGTTCGAGCGCGCTTTCGACCTCCAGCAGGCTGGGGCCCCGGCGGAGCGGGTCGAAGCGGCCATGGCGGAGATCAGCCAGCTGCAGGAGAGCGCTCGCCGCCTGCGTGAGCGACTGGGCGAGCAGCCCGTGATGCATTGAAGGCCGCGCGGCGAAAGTGCGCGAACTTAGTCGCGGCCGGCTCGACGGCGCCCTCGTTCAGATCAAGACGGTACTTACATCCCAACTGGACGCTGCGAGGCCGAAGCGATCACCTACAACGGCCGCTTCAGGGATAGGGGTAGCGCGAGTCCCTTTCGGGAACGATGAGGCGTCCGCTACCCTGCGCGTTCCTCCAGCCAACCGAGCGCTGCCGCAAAGTCGTTGTAGAAGACCCGGTAGTTCGCCTCTCCTGCGTGTCCGAACGCGATGCGTGCCAGGTACGCGATCCGGGTGTTGGGCACCAGGATGGCGGTGCGCAAGGACGCCGAGCCCAGGTTGTCCTTTTTCTCGGAATCGAGTTGCCTTTGCAGGAGCACCAGCTCCATGTCGGGCGGCTCCAGCTCCAGCGCGTCGTAAAGCACCCGGATCTGCTGCGTGTCGCGAGCGAGCTCGAGAACACGGTTCTCGCACTCCCGCAGCATGTCGGCCGTGGGCTTTCCGCGGATGCGTGCCACGATGACCGAGCCGACGGGCTCCACCCAGATCTGTTCGTTTCTCATCTTCCGATGCTACTGCGGGCACCGGGGGAGTCTCAGGCTGGTCGATCTGATCCGGTCATTCTTGCAGGATCTGCGCTTGGCCAGGAGACCCGTGGCCGGCGCACAGTCCGGCTGAAAGACCATGGCCCCTCACCGCCGCTAGCATCTCACGAGCCGCCGAGCGGCCACCGCTGCGGCCTGTCGCCCAGCGTCGACCGTTCCAGCAACCACGGCAACGCGGCGTCCGCGAATGCGCGCGGATTCTCGATGTTGCTCAAATGCCCGGCGTCGGGCAGCAGCCTCACCGGCGCGCCCCCGAGCTTGGCTGCCATTGCATGGTGCATGGCCGGCGGCGTGAGCGGGTCGTCGGCGCCGACGATGAACTGGGCGGGCGCACGGATCGCGGAGATGTCCCCCAGGGTCACCTGCGCCACCGTCGCTTCCAGCGACTTGATGTACGAGAACTTGTGGAGCGCGGCGATGCTTTCCTTCAGCTGCTGCAGGTGCTCCGGTTTCGCCCTGGGCCCGACCAGCGAGCGCGCCACCGGTTCGGCAATGTCGCTCGGCTCCTTGCCCGCGAGCAGCGGGTCCCGGCGGCTGGCGACGAAGGCCTCGCGCTGCTGGGGGCTGAAGGCTTCGAAGCCCTCGTGCGTGTCCAGCAGCGTCAGCGTCGCGACCCGGTCCGGGTGCAGCAAGGCCGTGCGCATCGCGATGCGGCCCCCCATCGACAGCCCCACGAGGTGGCCGCGCTCCACGCCGAAGTGGTCCAGCACCCGCAGCACGTCCGCGACGAAGTCATCGAACGCGAGAGGACCTTCATAGTCGTCGCTCCCGCCGTAACCGCGCGCATCCCAGGCGACGCAGGACAAGCCTTGCGCAAAGTCCGGCAGGTTGGCGCGCCAGTTCGTGCGGTTGCCGCCGATGCCGTGCATGAACAGGGCCAGCGGCCCGGAGCCCGCCAGGTCGACGGCCAGTGTCGGCGTTCCAGGGATTCGGTAAACGGTCATGTCAGAGACCCAGGTAGGCTTGCTTGATGAGGGGATCTTCCGCGAGGCTGTGGGCACTGCCCTGCGTGGCGACCCGCCCGTTCTCGATCACGTAGCCGAAGTCGGCGACGGACAGCGTGCGGTTGACGTCCTGTTCCGCCAGCAGGAGCGTCAGTCCCGTGGCCACCAGCGAGCGCATCAGCTCGAAGATCTGCGCCGCCACGACCGGTGCCAGGCCCAGCGTCGGCTCGTCCAGCAGCATGAGCCGCGGCCGCGACATCAGTCCGCGGCCGATCGCGAGCATCTGCTGCTCCCCGCCCGAGAGCGTGCCGGCCGCCTGGCGGCGCCGCTGCGGCAGGACCGGAAACAGTGCGTAGACCTGTTCCAGGGTTTCCTTCCAGCTCGCACGCGCGCGCGGGGTGATGCCGCCCAGGCGCAGGTTCTCTTCGACGCTGAGGGCGGGAAACACCCAGCGGCCCTCCGGCACGAGCACCATGCCCGCCTCGACCCGCTCGTGCGTCTCGCGGCGGGCGATGCTGTCCTGCGCGAATCGCACGCTTCCCGAGCCAACGGGAAGCAGGCCCGCGAGCGTGCGCATCAGCGTGGTCTTGCCCGCGCCGTTCGCGCCCAGCAGGGCGGTGATCGTGCCGGCCCGCACCTGCAAGGACAGGCCATGCAACACCTGCGTGCTCCCGTAGCCGGCGATGACGTTGTCGACTTCGAGCAGCAGGGGCGCGTTCACGCGTGGCTCCCGAAGTACACCGACAGCACCCGCTCGTTGGCGCCGATCTCCTGCGGCGTGCCCTGCGCGATCAGTTCCCCGTGATGCAGCACCACGATCCGGCTGCACAGGTCCATCAGGGCGCGCATGACGTGCTCGATGACGACGAGGGTCAGGCCGCGGCGCTGGTGCAGCTCGCGCAGGGTCGCGAGCATGCCCTTGACTTCGGTGGGCGTGAGGCCGGCCATCACCTCGTCGAGCAGCACGAGCCGGGCGCCGCTGGCGATGGCGCGCGCGATCTCCAGCCGCTTCTGGCCCGACAGCGTCAAGGTGGAGGCGGGCTGGTCGGCCACGGCTGCGAGGCCCAGGTCCTGCAGCACCTCGCGCGACGCTGCGTCGGCTTCCTGCGCGCGGCGGACCTGCGCGTGCCCGAACATGGCGGCCGTGCGCAGGTTCTCCAGCACGGTGAGCCCCGGGAAGGGCTTGACGATCTGGAAGGTGCGCGCCACGCCGAGGCGGCAGACCTGGTCCGGCCGCAGGCCGCGCAGCGACCTGCCTTCGAACACGATGTCGCCGGCCGAAGGCCGCGCGTTGCCCGCGATCAGGCTGAACAGCGTCGTCTTGCCCGCGCCATTGGCCCCCATGACGCCGACGATGCATCCCTGCTCCACGTCGAACGAGACGTCGGACAGGGCCGTCAGGCCGCCGAATTTCTTGGACAGCCCGCGCACGGAGAGGTGCGCGCTCATGATGCGGCCTTCTCCACGGCCTGTTCCTGCGGGCGCTGCACGGCCCGGGGCGGACGCGCGGACCTGCGCCCGTCCACCCAGCCCATGAGGCCATTGGGCAGCACCAGCACGAAGACCACGAGGATGGCGCCCAGGATGATCATGTAGGCCAGCGGCGCGCTGGCCCAGAGCATCTCGGAGAGGATGGCCAGGAACAGCACGCCGAGCAGCGGCCCGCGCGCGTCGTCGCCGCCGCCCAGCAAGGCCATCGCGATCACGGTCACCGAGATCATCGGGTCGAACACCTGCCCCACCATGAAATAGGTGGAC
This sequence comes from Ramlibacter sp. G4-7, assembly GCF_057784995.1. NCBI lineage: Bacteria > Pseudomonadati > Pseudomonadota > Betaproteobacteria > Burkholderiales > Comamonadaceae > Ramlibacter > Ramlibacter sp. G4-7. Next base: position 26,509 of record NZ_JBYNTT010000013.1, on the reverse strand, counting down.
CGCAGGGCCATCACGCCTCCGACCATGCCGGGAATGGCGGCCGACAGGACGAAGGCGGTGAGCTTGTAGCGGGCGACCGGCACGCCCAGGGTCTCGGCCGCTTCCTCGTTCTCGCGCAGCGAGCGCAAGCCGTGGCCGAAGCGCGAGCGCCCCACCCAGGTCAGCAGCAGCACCGCGGCCACCGCCAGTGCGAACATGGCGTAGTACACGACCACCAGGTCGGGCGCGCCGAACAGGATGCGCGCCGCCATCCCGGAGCCGGATTCGATCGCGAGGATGCTGTACTTCACCAGTTCCGCCAGCCCGAAGGTGAGGATCACGAAGTACGGCCCGCGCACCCGCAGCACGGGCATGCCCACCAGCGCCGCAAAGACCATCCCCGCCAGGCCGCCGGCGAGGATCGCGGTCCACAAGGGCCAGTGTTGCCAGGTGATCACCACCAGGTACGCCCCCAGGCCGTAGAAGACGACGTGCCCCAGGGACACGTAGCCGGTGAGCTGGGACAGCACGCACCAGCTCTGGGTGAGTGCGACCCACATCAGCACGGTCAGGCCGATGCCGACGATGTAGTCATTGCCGCTGAAGGGCAGCGCGCCCAGGGCCGCGATGACGAGCGTGGCGGCGATCCAGCCCAGGGGTGTGCCCGGCACACGACTCATTGGCGCACCCCGGTGCGGGCCAGCAGGCCGTTGGGGAACAGCAGCAGCGTGGCGACGAAGAGGCCATACAGCAGCACGGAGCGCAGGTTGGCCGACGTGAGCGCCACGCCATACGTCTCGACCATGCCGAGCAGCAGCGCCGCGAGCAGGCCGGCCATCAGGTTGCCCAGGCCGCCCAGGATGATCACGATGAAGCCGGCGATCGTGAACTGGAAGCCCGAGAAGGGCGAGAACTGCTCCAGCATCGACACCAGCACGCCGGCCAGCGCCGCGGTGCCGAAACCCAGCGCGAAGCTGATCGCCTGCACGCGGTCCACGTCGACCCCGACGACGCGGGCGGCATCGCGCCGCTCGATCACGGCACGCATCGCGATGCCCAGCACGCTGCGCCCGAGGAACAGCGCGACCCCCATGCAGGCCGTTGCGGCGATCACCAGTGCCGCCAGCCGGTTGACGGTCATCGAGACGGCGCCCAGGTGCACCACGTTCTCCAGGTAGGTGTAGCCGCGGTTGTTCGGGGTGAAGGCGGCCGCGGCCACGTTCTGCACGACGATGGACAGGCCGAAGAACAGCAGCAGCGAGTTGCCTTCCATCCGCGCCGCGTTCGCGCCGAAGCCGCCCAGCAGCCGCCGGAACAGGATGCGATAGAGGCCCCACCCGACGCCGGCGCCGCCCAGCACGATGAAGGGCGCGGCCAGCAGGGGCGAGACGCCCAGCAGCGAGAAGGCCCAGAACGCCGCGTACGCCCCCAGCATCACCAGGTCGCCGTGCGCGACGTTGAGCATCCGCATGGTGCCGTACACGAGGTTCAGGCCCAGGGCGACCAGCGCGTACAGCGACCCCGTGACCAGCGCCGCGAACAGCAGCTGGCCCGAGAGCAGGACGTCGACAACGGGCATGCCTTACCAGCCGGTCTTGGCCTTGAACTGGCTGCTGGCGATGGACTTGGGCCAGACCACCTGCAGCTTGCCGGCCTGGTACTGCACGAAGGCCGTCGGCGTGATGGCGTTCTGCACGCCGTCGAAGCGCACCGGGCCATTGATGGTCTCGAAGGTCTGCTTGCTGATGACGTCGCGGATCTTCGCCTTGTCCAGCCCCGCCTGCGCGACCGCCTTCTCCAGGATTTCGAGCGACATCCAGGCCAGGGCGGAGTTCAGGAAGTCCGGATCCTCGCCGTACTTCTTGACGTAGGCGTCGTAGAACGCCTGCGAGCCCTTCCACTGCGGACGCGGAGACCAGTGCGCGATGGTGACGACGTCTTCGGCGGCAGTGGCGCCCACGGCCTTGGGGAAGAAGGGATCGCTCGGGCCGATGGCCACGAACTGGAACTTGCTGTTCAGGCCCAGCTCCTTGGCCTGCTTTGCATAGAGCACCGAGTCGCCCGGATACGCCAGCGCCAGGATCGCATCGGCATTGGCCTGCTTCGCCTGCGTCAGCATGGACGTCATGTCCTTCACGTCCGGCGGGTACTCGGCGGACATCTTCACCTCGATGCCGCCCTTCTTCAGCTCGGGCTCCAGGAAGTTCTTGATCTCCTTGGTGAAGGGCAGCACGTTGGAGATCACCACCGCGGTCTTCACGTTGTTGGCCTTGAGGAAGGCCGTCAGCTCCGCGCCGATGCGGTCGGGGATGGCGGACGTGGGGAACCAGATGTAGCCAGGCTTCACCTGGCGCAGCGCCACCGAGGCGGCCGTGTTGCCCACCATGGGGAACTTGTACTTTTCCAGCACCGGCGCGACGGCGATGTGGAAGGGCGTGCCCCAGGGCGCCAGCAGCAGGTCCACCTTGTCGTCGGTGATCAGCTTCTCGTAGATCCGCACGGCCTGTTCCGGCTTGGACTGGTCGTCGTAGACCACGAACTCCACCTTGCGCTTGACGCCGCCGACGTCCATGCCGCCGCGGGCGTTGACCTGGTCGCGCCAGAGCTCGTAGGTGTTCATCTGCGAGGGCGTGGCATTGGCCAGCATGCCCGTGCGCGCCATGGAGAAGCCCAGGCGCAGCGGCTTGTCGGCCTGCGCGAGAGCGGAAAGCCCGGACAGGGCCAGCCCGGCCGCCGCGAGGCTGCCGAGGACGAGACGACGCGGGAAGTGCGGACTGTGCATTGCTGTCTCCTTAGGAACGGATATCGGACATCCAGGACACGGCGGGGCCGACCCAGGGGCCGTCGGCTTCGCCGCAGGCGGTGCTGGCGCTGAAGTGGTCGCGTCCGGGCAGCACGATGCGCTGCACCGGAACACCGGCGGCGGCCAGCGCCTCCTGCATCTGCGCGGCCTGCTGCACGAGGTGGGGGAAATCGTTCTCGCCGTGCGCGAGCAGGAAGGGCGGGCAAGCGGCGTGCACCTGCCCCAGGGGCGATGCTGCCGCCTCCGCCTGCGGGTCGCCGCCCAGGAAGCGCGGGCGCACCGCCAGGCCGCTGCCTTCGCCGAAGCGGTACACGCCGGAGACGGGCAGGCAACCCGCCACCTCGCCCCGCGGCAGCCGTGCAGCCATGAGCGCGGCGTAGTGGCCGCCCGCCGAATGCCCGCCGACGAACACCCGCCGCGCATCACCGCCGAAACCGGCGATGCGCTCCCGCACCCAGGCATGCGCACGCGCGGCGTCCTCGTAGCCGGTGGGGAACGGGTGCTGCGGCGCGAGCCGGTAGCCGGCGCTCACGAATGTCACGCCGCGCGCGGTGAGCGCCGGCGCCATGAAGTGCATCCACTCCTTGTACCCGCTGGTCCAGCCGCCGCCATGCAGGAACAGCAGCACGTCGCCGCTGGGCCGCGTGGCGCGGAACACGGTGAGACCCTGGTAGGGATCGTCACCATAGCGATGCTCCTCGCCGGCGATGCCCTGCCCCAGTGCGAGGATCGCGTCCTGGTAGCGCGCTCCCAGCGGCGAGAGCGGCTCCTGCGTCGGATACTGGTCGATCCTCATTCGCCCGTCCTCGCTGCCTGCGCGGCCTGCACCGCATCGAGCACCCGCTCGCCGGTGAGCGGCAGCCGGTGGATGCGCGCGCCGGTGGCGTGCGCCACGCCGTTGGCGATCGCCGCGGCCACGGCATTGATGCCGATCTCGCCGACGCTCTTGGCGCCGAAGGGGCCGCTGGGTTCGTGCGACTCCACCAGGTAGGCGCGCAAGGTCTCGGGCAGTTCCGCGAAGGTCGGGATCTTGTAGTCCATGAGGCTGGGGTTGGCGAGCCGGCCGCCGTCCCAGACCATCTCCTCGGTCAGCGCGTAGCCCATGCCCTGCACGAAGGCGCCCTCCAGCTGGCCCGTGGCCATCAGGGGGTTGATCGCCTTGCCGATGTCGGCGGCGGTCCAGGCCCCGAGCACGCGCGTGCGGCCAGTCTCCGTGTCCACCTCGACTTCCACCACGAGGGCGGCAAAGCTGTAGATGCCGATCTGCGGGAAGGGCAGGCCCACAGCGACCGCGCGCTTGGGGTCGTAGGTCTTCTGGTCGAACACCCAGCTGTGGCTGCCGATGATGGGGCCGCCCGCAGCCCAGTGCGCGCGCCCCGAGATCTCCGCGAAGCTGACGCTGCGCCCCGGCACGCCCTTGATGCCCACCAGGCCACCGGGCCGCAGCTCGAGGTCTTCCACGGAGCACTCCAGCATCTGGCCCGCATGCTCCTTGAGCTTGCGCTCGACCTCCTCGGAAGCGCCCACGACGCTGCGACCGGTGACGTAGGTGACGCGACTCGCGGTGGTGCCCCAGTTGTAGGGGGAGCCATCGGTGTCGGGGCTGGCGACCGCCACCTTGTCGACCGGCAGCTTCAGGGCCTGTGCGCACATCTGCGTGAGCACGGTGTTGGAGCCTTGGCCGATGTCCACCGCGCCGGTGTTCAGCAGCACGGTGCCGTCTTCCAGCATGCGCACGATGGCGCCCGACGCCAGCAGGCCGCTGATGTGCCCGGACAGGGCGACACCGAAGCCGCGCCGCTTGCTGCCGGCCTGCCTGGCCGAGGCGGCGCGGCGCGTTGACCAGCCCGACTCCTGTTCCACCTTGTCCAGGCACTCGGCCAACCCGTTGGACAGCACCGCCTGGCCGCCGAACCACGGATCGCCCTGGCGCTGCATGTTGCGGCGGCGCAGGGCGATCGGGTCCATGTCCAGCCGCGCCGCGATCTCGTCGAACTGCTGCTCCGAGGCAAAGGTCACCTGCGGCACGCCGAAACCGCGGAAGGCGCCGAAGCGCAGCTTGTTGGTGTACGCCACCCGCCCGTGGGCATGCACGTGCGGAATGCGGTACGGCCCGCAGTTCATCAGCAGCGCGTACCCGAGCACCCCGGGGCTGTCGTCGCCGTAGGCGCCGCCATCGAGCAGCAGTTCGGTCTCTCGCGCCAGCAGCGTGCCGTCGCGGCGCGCACCCGTCTTCATGCGGATGGTCATCGGGTGGCGCGCGCGCACCGACTCGAAGTCTTCCTCGCGGCTGAGGATCAGTTTCACCGGCCGCCTCGCCTTGAGCGCCAGCAGCACCACGACCGGCTGCACGTGCGGCTCCATCTTGTTGCCGAAGCCCGCGCCTATGCGCGGCGTGAGGCAGCGCAGCCGGGTCATGGGCAGCCCGAGCGACTCGCACACATTGGCCTGGACGCGGAAGACGGACTGGTTGGCCGACCACAAGGTGATGCGGCCGGCGGCGTCCACCTCCGCCAGGGCGCCGCAGGGCTCGATCGACAGGTGCGCCTGCGCCTGCGTCTGGTAGGTGCCTTCCACGATGACGTCGCACTGCGACCAGGCCGAGGCGACATCGCCTTCCTTCAGGGAGGTGCGCGAGCAGAGATTGCCCTCGGTGCCCGCATCGAACACCTTGACGTACCCGGCGGAGTGCTCGTGCACGAGCGCCGACCCGGGAGCCAGCGCTTCGGCAGGATCCAGCACCGGCGCCAGTTGTTCGTAGTCGACCCGTATCAGCCGCGTGGCCGCGCGGGCGATGGCCTCGGTATCGGCCGCCACGGCGGCGACGATCTCGCCCACGTAGCGCACCTTGCCCTTGGCGAGGGCGGGCTCGTCCTTGATGAACGCGCCCATGTGCTGGTTGTCGGGAACGTCCTCTCCCGTGACGACAGCGCGCACGCCCGGTAGCGCGCGGGCCGCGCTCAGGTCGTAGCCGCGGATGCGCGCGTGGGGATGCGGGCTTTGCAGGATCGCGCCGTGCAGCATGCCCGGCCGGTAGAGGTCCGCGATGTACTGCGCGCTGCCATCCAGCTTTTCGTTGCCGTCGACCTGCGGCACGTCGCTGCCGACGGCGTCGCCGGCCATCGCAAGCGTTGCCGGCGCGTTCATGCGGACGCTCCCGCGCGCAAGGCCGTGGCGGCGGATTGCACCGCCTCGATGATCTTGACGTAGCCCGTGCAGCGGCACAGGTTGCCGGACAGCGCGGTGCGGATGGCTGTCTCGTCGGGCTGCGCATTCGCCTGCAGCAGCGCATGCGCGCTCACCAGCATGCCCGGCGTGCAGAAACCGCACTGGAAGGCGCCGCTGTCGACGAAGGCTCGCTGCAGCGCCTGCAATGTCGGCGTGTCGCGCAGGCCCTCCAGCGTGCGGACTTCCACCTGTTCGCAGTTGTGCGCCAGGCTCAGGCAGGCGCGGGCCGTGCGTCCGTCGATGCTCACCGTGCAGGCGCCGCACACGCCCTGGTTGCAGCCGCGCTTGGCGGCGGTGAGCTGCAGCTGGTCGCGCAGCACGGTCAGCAGGGTGTCGGCCAGGCCGGCGCGGACCTGCGCGGCCTCGCCGTTGATGCGCAGGGTGCAGCTGTCTTGCGGGGAGGTTGCGCTCATGGGCGGCGGCCTTCGAGGTCTCGTTCGGCGGCGCGCACGGCGCGCGCCAGCAGCGGCGCGATCAGGCGGCGGCGGTACTGCGCGGAACCGCGCACGTCGTCCAGGGGATCGGCCTGCTCGGCGAGCCAGGTGGCCGCCCTGGCCAGAGCCGCGTCGCTGCGGTCGGAAGACAGCAGCGCGTCGACCTCGTCATTGGCAAGCGGCGTGGGCCCGCAGGCGCCCACCGCCACACGGCACGCGCCCGCCGCCTCCAGGCTGCAGGCCACCGAGGCCGTGGCGTAGTCGCCCGCGACGCGGGCATGCTTGGCATAGTGCCCCGCGCCAGGTTGCGGACGCGGCACGATCACGGCTGTCACCAGTTCGCCCGGCTCCAGTGCTGTGGTGTACCAGTCGACGAAGAATTCGCGCGCGCCGATGCTGCGCGCGCCGGCCGTGGACGCGATCTCGATCGTGGCGCCGGCGGCGACCAGGGCCGGCGGGTAGTCCAGCCCCGGGTCGGCAAAGGAGATCGAGCCGCCTATCGTTCCCATGTTGCGCACCGTCGCATTGGCGATCTGCGACGCGGCATGCGGCAGCACCGCGGCGCTCCCGGTGAGCACGTCGCAGGCAGCCGTTTCGCGATGCCGGGTGAAAGCGCCAATGCGTACGCGGCCGTCGGCCAACAGGGAGATGCCGCGGATCTCCGCGATCCCTGCCAGGCTCACCAGCGCCTTCGGCTCCGCCACGCGCGCATTCATCATGGCCACCAGCGTGGCGCCGCCGGCCAGGGGGCGCGCCTCGGGGTCGCGCGCCAGCAGCGCCACCGCCTCCCCGATGGTCGCCGGGCGGAACAGCCCTTGCAGTTCTTCCATCGCGGCTCCTAGCTTGCGCCGCCTGAGGAAGGCGGCGTGCCGCTGGCGACGCGCGGCCAGGGCCCAGCCCATGCCTCGGGCGCAGGTGCCGCGTCGGCCACCGGCTCGCCGGCCGCCACGAGCTTGCGCCGCAGGTTCGCCGCGAACTCGTCGCCCAGGCTCTGCGCCTTCTTCTTCATCATGCCGAGGGCGAAGCGGCCCAGGCGCCCGGAGACGTTGACCTCCGTGCGGTAGCTCACGCGCGTGCCGGCATCGACAGCCTGCAGGCTCACCTGGCTGTCGGCCTGGAGGGTGCTGGACTGGCCGCCCTCTTCGCCTCGCGTCACGGCCCACACATTGGCCTCGTCGCGCCGGGTGATTTCCACCACCAGGTTGAAGCGGGCCTTGATGCCGGCCATGGCGATGAGCACCACGACGCGGTAGCGGCTGTCGTCGACGCGCTCCATCTCCTCGCAGCCCGGCAGGCAGGCGGCGGTGAAGCCGGGATCGAGCAGTTGCACCAGCAACTGCTGCGGAGGCGCCGGGACCTCGAATTCGCCTTGGATCTGCATGCGGCTTCCTCAGCGCGGCACGCGCTTGACGATCATGGCAGGGTCCGCGATGCGGCCGTCCTTCACCACCACGTTGCCGTCCAGCGCGATGGAGCAGTCGCGCATGGGCACGTCGTAGTGGCCGCGCGTGGTGCGCTTGCCGCCGCCCTGGGTGTTGGGGCCCGTGGAGAACAGGAAGTTGCCCGGGAAGCTGCGCGCAGCTGCGCGCGCCCGCTCCGGCGCGTCGCCATAGAGCGCGAGGGCGTCCCAGCGGCATTGCGGGTTGAGGCCCCATCCCAGATGCGAGACCGCATAGGGGTCGCGGTCCTCACCCGAGGTCTGCCCTTCGGCCAGCCATTCCCGCATCAACGTCGCGTCGACGCCGCCCTCGATCTTCGTGATGTGGCCCTCGCGGATCTCCAGCTGGATCGGATCCACGACGTAGCGGCAATACGGCAGGATGACGATGTCGCCGGGCGCGATCACCACCTTTCCCTGGGCGCTGCCCTCGTTGGGAAAGGTGTGCAGCAGGCCCACGCCCCAGTGGTCGAAGTGGCCGGGCTCGTCGGCGAAGCCCCACTGGCTCATGACCGGGTATTCGCCGCAGCGGTAGGTGAAGTCCGTGCCGTGCGGGCTGGTGACGCGCACCTCGCGCGTCGCGCGGTACAGCGATTCGGCGTGCTTGATCGCCTCCTTCAGCCCCGGCGGTGACTGCAGCTGGTACAGGTCGTCCGGCGCGTCGATGATCATCTGCACGCGCACGCCCTTGTCCATCACCTGGCGCAGCCACTTGGAAAAAAGCGGCACGTGGAAAATCAGGACCATGTCGCAGGCCATCAGCGCCTCGAGCGTGCCCTTGCACTTGCCGATGGTGGGCACGCCAACGCTGGTCCACCCGGGGATGGCGTTGACGCACATTTCGTAGATGTCCGCGCCGATCTCCTCCGCCGCGGCGAAAGCCGACTGGATGTATTCGCGGCGGGTCCCGAGGTCGCTCACGACGGCGACGGTCTGTCCCGGCCCGACCTTGCAGAGCTCGAACTGCCGCTTGAAAAGCGACGCCAGCTTGGCGGGATTGAGTTCCTGGGTGCGGATCGCTGCTTCCAAGGGAGCTCCTGTCCTGAACACGAAAGTGCGTTGCGCGAAGCGTAAGCCCCTGCATTGATCCAAGTCAATAGTGAATGCCTTTCATTTTGCAAGCGAGCGGAGGGTACTATCCCTAACCCAAGGAGGACGACGTCGATGACGCAAAGGAAGAAGGAAGACGTCCGCCAGGCGATCCTGGACTCGGCCTTCAGGCTGTTCACCGAGCAGGGCTACAGCGAGACGTCGCTGCCCGCCATCGCCCGCGCGGCCGAGATTTCCACGGGCAACGTGTACATCTACTTCTCGTCGAAGCTGGAGATCCTGTTCACGCTGTACGAGCCCTGGCTCATGAACTTCCTGGACAGGCTCGAGCGCTCGCTGCAACGCATCGACTCGCGCACTGGCCGGCTCGAGCGTGTGCTGCAGGGGCTGTGGCGCGACCTGCCGCGCGAGGCGAACGGCTTTGCGAACAACCTCGTGCAGGCACTGTCAACGAGCCGCAGCGAGCAATACAGCCCGAAGCTGCGCCTGACCGTCGAGCGCAGGGTGGCGCACTGGATGGCGGACTGCCTCTCGGTCTCGGCCACGGAGGCGGCGACCCTCACCGGCGTGGTGCTGATGGCGTTCGACGGGTTCGCCATGAACTACCACCTTGCCCACGGCGCGGCGTGCACCGCTCCGACGGTGCGACTCCTTGCCGAGGTCTTGCAGCGTGGTACATCGGGCGCACGGAAAATCGACTGATTGACGGTTCCGGCGATGCATGTCGCGGAGGACGGAAACGGACTTCCGCGCGCAGCGATTGGGAAAGGCCAGCGCCCCAAGTCAGTCAGGAGAATTGGAGATATCGTTCGCTGGCGCAACCCGCGGCGACATGGCACCCGACGTCTCGCCTGCCCGGCATCGGCGTATTGAAATGCCCGTTGGGTTTTCTCAGCGCAAGAGGATCGTCGTGTTCACCGCAGTTGCACCGAATACGTGCGTCGACTGCGGAAGCCGACGAACTGGCCGCCTCCGAGGGACTCCAGTCGTTCGCCCGACCCTATGAGCTTCACGAAGCGTCGCAAGGGCAGGACCTCATGCACTGGCTCCTGGTCCAGGGTGGCAGCAAGGTACTCCACGGCCGGATGGCTGTTTCCTTCGCCATCCAGAACCCTGAAGTACATCCGTTCGCAGTCTGAATCATCCACGTCGCACTCCAAACTTTGCTGCGGTGCAACATTATGCGATGAAAAGGAAAGGAGCCTGCTCAACCGGCGGGTAACGCCCTGCGACGGAAGGACATGCGCGACCGCGGCGGCGCGGCGCGCTGGTGCTCTACCCTGTCTTCGGGGTTCGAGGCCTCGCTTTGCGGACCTCGCGGGAGATCGAGGACACCACGGCAGACCATTCCTCGGAGGTGAGCAATTGCGCGGTGTACGCGCGCAGGGCCGTGTCCTCCCGATCCAGTTGCCGCATCATCGACTCGCCATGCTGCGTCAACAGCGATCCGACCTCGCCACTGTCGGCATCGCCGCCCTCGTCGAGTGCAGCGAGCAGCCGGGCCACCCGCATCAGGAGTTGTTCGCACTCGCGGCTTTCCTGTTCGAGCGCGTCGAGCAGAAGGTCGGCTTCTGCCGACCTGCCGCGAACGGAGTCCAGGAGAACGTGCCCCTTCGGCCGGTGCGTCTGGGTTTCGAAGTGCTGGAATTCCTGGATCCGCCGCCGAAGCAGGCTCAGCTGCGGACCCGGACGCTGCCACGCGCCGTCTTCGACGGTGCGCTTGATCCCGACCAACAGGTGCCGCAACGCGTGTGCTCAGCCGCGAGAATCCTCCACGCAGATCCAGCCGCCAGCATGTTGAGTCCTTCGGGAATGCCGCCGGCCCATCGTGCGCCGCGAAAGGTCGGCAGTCAACGCCCGTCGAACCAGCGGATTACCTGCTGCGCACCGGCCGCTTTTCCAGCAGCGGCTGCGACACGCCGCGCACGCCGACGAGGCCGAGCACGGTGACCAGGGCGTTCTGCGCCCCCTTCCAGGCATCGGTGACGTCGATCCACTCGCTCATGGCGTGGAAGCCGCCGGTCTTGCCGCCGCCGCCGATGATGATGGCCGGAATGCCCAGCGACATCGGCACGTTGGCATCCGTGCTGGCGCCCGTGAGCACCGTCTCGTGGCCGAAGGCTTTATTGGCGCGCACGGCGGCCTGAACGATGGTCGCATCCGCGGGCGTCCTGCCGCCCGGCCGGTCGCCGATGAGGCGCACGGAGGCGGTCAGCGTGTTGACGTTCCAGCGCTTGTTCTCCTCGGCCACGGCCTCGTCGACTGCCGCCAGGATCTTCTTCTCGGTGTCCAGCAGCGGTTGCATGGCATCGGAGCGGATGTCCACTGCCATCTTCGCGTCCGGCGCGATGGTGTTGACCGACGTGCCGCCGCCCACGGTGCCGACCGTGAACGTGGTCTTGGGCGAGGACGGCGTCTGCACCTCGGCGATCTTCGCGATCGCGCGCCCCATGCCATGGATGGCGCTGGGCACGGTGCCGAAGGCGACGTAGCTGTGGCCGCCGGGGCCCTTGAACGTCACCTCGTAGCGATGGCTGCCGGTGCCCAGGACGAGCACGTTGCCATCCGGCGCCGGTTCCAGGCCCACCATGCCGTCGATCTCCAGGTGGTCCTGGAAGAGGCGCTTCATGCCGCGCAGGTTGCCCAGTTCCTCCTCGCCGACGTTGCCGACGAAAAGAAGGTCGCCCACGGTCTGGACATCGTTGTCGTGCAGCACCTTGATCCAGGACAGCAGCACCGACAGGCCGCGCGTATCGTCGGAAATGCGCGGCGCGTAGAGCTTGCCGTCGCGCTCCTTCACCTTCACGTCCGTGCCGGCCGGAAAGACGGTGTCCAGGTGCGCCGACACCAGCAGCGTCGGGCCGTTGCCGACCCCCTTGCGCAGGCCGACGACGTTGCCTTCCGCATCGATCTTGGCGTCGGCGATGCCCAGGGCCTTCACGCGCGCGAGGAAAGCCTCGGCCCGTTTCTGTTCCTTGAAGGGAGGCGCCTCGATCTCCGTCAACGCCTTCAGGTCCTCGACCGACCTCGCGTGGTCGGCCCGCACGGCGTCGAGCAGCTTGCGCACCTGGGGTGCATCCAGCAGCTGTGCGTACGCCTTGTCCACCGCCGTCCCCGGCGTGGGCGTCGGTGCGACAGGGCCTTGGGCTTGCGCCATCCCCGAGCCGCAGGCGGCGGCCACGGCAAGTGCGAGGATGGAAACGAGGCGGGTGGGTGTGGGGCTGGACATCATGCGGGTGACGAGGGAAAGACAAGCTGGAGGCAAGATTGTCAGCGATGCGCGAACCGATCGCTCCCCACGGCGGCCGCGCAGCCGTCTGGCATGATCGGCGCCCGTTCGCGACCGATGCCCACAGCCACCCCTCCAGAACCAGCCGCCGTTGCGGCCGTGCGCGGCTTCAGCCGCGGTGAGCTGCTCGCAGCGCTGACCATCGTCGTCATCTGGGGCACGAACTTCGTCGTCATGAAGACCGCACTGCGCCACTTCACGCCCTTCCAGCTGGGTGCGGCGCGCTACCTGTTCGCCGTGCTGCCCCTGCTGCTGTTCGTGCGCCCTCCTCGCCTGCACTGGCGCTTCGTCGTGCTGTACGGCCTGTTCCAGGGCCTGGGCCAGTTCGGATTCCTGTTCACAGCTCTGAGGGCGGGCATGACGGCATCGCTCGCATCCGTGCTGATGCAGACGCAGGTGTTCTTCACGGCGATCTTCGGCTTCGCGCTGTTGCGGGAGCGGCCGGGACGGCCGCTGCAGGCCGGCCTTGCGCTGGCGGCGGCGGCCCTGGTGTGTTTCGCGCTGCCGTACGTGCTCCCGCATTCCACGGCGGCGGCGGGCACCACCACCGCGCTGGGGTTCGTCCTGAACCTCTGCGCTGCCGCTTCCTGGGGTGCGTCGAATATCGTGGCCCGCCAGGCGCAGGCTTCGAGCACCGGCTTCGATGCCCTCGGCCTCGTGGTGTGGGCCAGCGCCGTGCCCGTGCTGCCCTTCTTCGTTCTCTCGCTGTGCTTCGACGCGCCGGAATCCCGGTGGCGTTGGTTGCAGGCCGATGCCTGGAGCTGGGCCGCCGTCGCCTACCTCGGATGGGTGGCAACGATCGCCGCGTACGGCATGTGGACCGCATTGCTCAAACGCCATCCCGCCAACCGCGTGGCGCCGTTCAGCCTCGGCGTGCCGGCGGTGGGTATTGCCGCGGGCATGGGGCTGCTGGGCGAAGGCGCCTCCGCGTCGCAGTGGGCCGGCATTGCCCTGGTGGCAGCGGCGCTTGCCTGCGTCATGTTCTTGCGCAGGAAGTAAGGCGCGCGCGGGACCTCTCCTCCGAGTTCAGCGAACGACGCATCCCGCTGCCGCCGACGCCTCGCCCCTCAAGGCATTCAGCAGCTTGCCGCCCGACCGCCCGGTCTCCGGCCAGCCCAGGCGGCTTTCCTCTGCGCGGATCGCCGCGCCGGTGCGAGGCCCTTCCGAACCGTCCACGGTCACTTCGCAGTTCCCCCGGTCCCGCAGCAGTTGCTGCAGCTCACGGAATTCCGCGCGCGACAAGCCGGGGTCGTCGCCGGGCCAGGCCACCTGCTGCGCGGCCGATCCGCGCAGGGCGTCCGACAGCAACCCGATCGCCAGCGCATAGGCGTCCGCACGGTTGTAGCGCCAGACCGCCTGGTAGTTGGGCGTGACCAGCCATGCCGGGCCGGTGGGGCCGGCCGGCATCAGCAGGGCTGCGGAGGTCGCGGCCGCGGTATCCGTCCGAAGCAGCGGGCTGCCGTCGACACGGCTGACGCCGGCGCGGCTCCACTCCTGCAGCGTGCGGCAGCGTCCCTTCGGTCGACCAGGCTGCAGGCAACCATGGTCGCCCTCCGGCGCGTGCAAGCGCGCCAGTTCGGCGGGCGCGCGCACCTCGATGCCCCAGGGCAGCCCGTCTTCCCAGCCGAGCCCGCGCAGGTAGCGCGCCGTGGTGGCCAGCGCATCGGGGATGCTGCCGAAGATGTCCGCTGCGGGCGAAGCGGCATCGTCGCGCATGAACCGCCGGAAGGTCGCCGGCATGAACTGCGTCATGCCGAACGCGCCGGCCCAGGAGCCGAGGAAGATCTCCGGCTGCACCACGCGCTCCTGCAGCAGCCAGAGCGCGTCGTAGAAGTGCTGCTTGCGCTCCCGGCTGTCGAGGTTGAGGCAGGCGCGGCTGAGGGTGGCGTCCACGACGGGGTACCGGCCTGCGACGCGGCCGTAGTCCGTCTCGATGCCCAGGACGGCGACGATGGTTGCCGCATCCACCCGCTGGCGTTGCGCGATCACCTGCAAGGCCGCCGCATGCTGCCGCATCAGTTCGCGGCCGTCGGCGATGCGCTGCGCGTCGACCCGGCGCGCCAGGTAGTCCCACAGGGGAATCTCGAATTCGGGCTGGGCCCGGGTCGCGTTCTCGATGACCGGGCGCAGGTCCTGCACGTCGCGGGTGTAGGTGTCGAAAGTCCCCGGCGCCACGTCGGGATGCGCGCGCAGCTCCGCGCGCAATGCGCCGATGCAAGGCGACAGCGAAGCCGGGTCCTGGGCCATCGCGGCGCTCGCCAGGGACGCGAGGGCCGCCGAGAGGCTTGCTGCGAGCCACCGTCGTCTCATGCGGGGGCAGTGTAGGCCGGGCCGGCGATTACCTAAGTCACGAGGTGTGCACGCGCCCCGTGGCTATCCTCGTTTGCACACGACCGGAGACAAGCATCTTGAACCTCTTCGCCCTGAAGCGGGTTGCTGCGGCAGGGGTGCTCCTGACCGTGGCGGCATGTGCCGGCGCGCCCAAGCCGACACAGGTGGCGGGCACCATCGAGGCGTCCGCCAAGGTCAATCCCAGCGCCAGCAAGCGGCCCTCGCCCGTGCTGGTGCGCGTGTACGAGTTGAAGACGGCCGCGGCTTTCAATGCCGCCGATTTCATGTCCCTTTACCAGCGCGACAAGGCCGAGCTGGGTGCAGACCTGCTGGGCAAGGACGAGTTCGTTCTCGCCCCGGGGGAATCCAAGACCTTCGCCAAGACCCTGGCGCCGGAGACGCGCTTCCTCGGCGTGCTGGCTGCTTACCGCGACGTCGAACATGCGCAGTGGCGCAGCGTCGTGGCCGTGCAGCCGGGCCAGATGCACAAGGTGACCATCCACGCCAACGAGCTGGCCGTGGAGACCGCCGTCAGCGGAGGCGGCCGATGAGCCTGTCAGACCGGGTGGTGTGGTCGCAGGGCATGTTCCTGCTGCCGCACCACTTCCAGCAGGAAGCGCGGCACGTGGAGTACGCGGCCGCCATGCGCCTGCGCGCGGCCGGTGTGCACGCCTGGGGCTTCTTCGAGCTGGCCCTGGACGAAGCCCTGCTGGCGATGGGGCGCGTGGGCGTCCTGCGGGCGAGCGGCATCCTGCCGGACGGGACGCCCTTCTCCGTGCCGCAGCAGGACGCCGCCCTCGCACCGCTGGAAGTGCCCGCGGACATGAAGGGCGAGCTGGTCGTGCTGGCGGTGCCGCTGGCACGCGAAGGTGTCACGCAGGTGCGCTTCGACGGAGAAGCCGGCGCTCCGGACCTGTGCCGCTGGCGCGCGGTGAACGCCGAGTTGCGTGACCAGACCAACGCCGTGGACGAGCCCGAAGCCGTGCAGACCAGCGCGCTGGAACTGCGCCTGACGCGCGCCAAGGAAGTGACCGATGCGCATGCGGTCCTCGGCGTGGCGCGTGTCGTGGAGCGCCGCGCCGACCGCCAGGTGGTGCTGGACCGCGGGTACATCGCGCCGCAGACGCGCATCGACGCGAGCCAGCAGCTTTCCGAACACGCCGCGCTGCTGCACGGCCTCGTGCGCCAGCGCGCCCGCGCGCTGGCCGGGCGCATGGGCCAGTTGAGCCACGGCGTCTCCGAGATGGCGGACTTCCTGATGCTGCAGTCCCTCAACCGCGCGGAGCCGGTGTTGCGACAGCACGCGCTCGCGCCCAGCAGCCCGCCGCAAGCGCTGTACCACACGTGCCTGGAGCTGGCCGGCGACCTGGCCACCTTCGCCAGCGAGTCGCGCTGCGCTTCCGAGCACCCGGTGTACCGGCACGACGACCTGCAGGCCACCTTCCAGCCGGTGGTCGCCGAGTTGCGCCGCATGCTGTCCACGGTCCTCGAACGCAACGCCATCCAGATCGACCTGGCCGAACGCGGGCACGGCGTGCGGCTCGCGGTGTTCCCCGACGCGGAGCTCGCCCGCAACGCGAACTTCGTGCTGGCCGCCAACGCGCAGATGCCGGCCGAACAGCTGCGCACCCGCCTTCCCACCCAGGCCAAGCTGGGCCCGCCGGAACGGCTGCGCGACCTCGTGAACCTGGCGCTGCCCGGCATCACCTTGCGTTCCCTGCCCACCGCGCCACGGCAACTGCCGTTCCACGCCGGCTTCCACTATTTCGAGATCGACCGCGGCGGCGACCTGTGGAAGCAGCTGGAGCGCAGCGGCAGCCTGGCGATGCACGTGGCAGGCGACTTCCCCGCGCTCGAACTCGAGCTGTGGGCCATCCGGCATTGATCCCCTGAAAGGCCAGCGATGGACAGCTTCGCGGTCAAGGACCCCTTCGCCGATCTCGACGACACCCAGCACACCTTCGTCAAGCCCAATCCAGGCGGCCGCGTGCTGCCGCTGCGGGAGGAAGCCGCGCCCGCGGCCAGTGGCGGACCGGCGCCGGACCAGGGCCTCAATCCGCTGGTGGCGCTGGCCAACCGGCTGCTGCTGGCGGTCCCGCAGCTGCGCGCCACGCGCCATGTCGAGGACGTCTCCGCGCTGCGCAGCTCGCTGGCCCAGGGCATTCGCGACTTCGCGGCCAGCGCGGCGCAGCAGGGCATCGCGCCCGAGCGCGTGATGGCGGCGCGCTACGTCATCTGCACGATGATCGACGAAGCCGCGGCCGACACGCCCTGGGGCGGCGGCGGGGTGTGGGCCCGGCACAGCCTGCTGTCCATGTTCCACAACGAGACCGAAGGCGGCGAGAAGGTCTTCCAGCTGATGGCGCGGCTGGCCGAAAAGCCGGACGTCAACCGCGACCTGCTGGAGCTGATCTACTGCGCCGCGGCCCTCGGCTTCGAGGGACGCTACCGCGTGGTCGACAACGGCCGCGCGCAGCTGGAGGCCGTGCGCGACAAGCTCGCGCAGATCCTGCGGCAGCAACGCGGCGATCCGTGCCGCGCCCTCGCGCAGCACTGGCAGACGCAGGTCGTCGCCCGCCGCGCCGCGGCCAGCTGGCTGCCGCTGGCCGCCACCGCGGCAGTCGCCGCCCTGCTGATGCTGGCCTGCTACCTCGCCTACACCTTTTCGCTGGGCAACCGCTCCGATCCCGTGTTCGGCCGCATCCAGGGACTTCGCCTCACGCCGCCGGTGGTGGCCGCGCCCCTGCCCGCGCCCAAGCCGCGCCTGGCGCAATTCCTGGAGCCCGACATCAAGGCCGGACTGGTCGCGGTGCGCGACGACGTCGACCGCAGCGTCGTCACGATCCGCGGCGACGGAGCCTTCGCCCCGGGCAGTGCCACCTTGCTGCCCGAGCGGGAGGCGCTGATGGGACGCATCGCCGACGCGCTCGCCCAGGTCAGCGGCAACATCCTGGTCACCGGCCACACCGACAGCCAGCCGATCGCACGCTCGGCCCGCTTTCCGTCCAACTGGCACCTGTCGCAGGAGCGGGCGAAGTCGGTGCGCGACCTGCTGGTCGCCCGCAAGGTCGCCCCGGAACGCATACGCGCCGAGGGTCGCGCCGACGCCGAGCCCCTGGCGAACAACGACACGGCGGCCAACCGCGCCATGAACCGCCGCGTGGAGATCACGCTGGTGGTGGGCCGCGCGGACCCGGCCGCACGTCCGCCCACGAGGTGATCGCCATGTTCAAGAAGCTGCTGTCCCTGGTCTTCAACCGCTGGGTGCTGCTGGCGGTGATCCTGATGGCGGTCGGCGTCGTGATCTGGATCGTCGGGCCCCTGGTCGCCATCGCGGACGCGCGGCCGCTGGAGCGCGAGACAGCGCGCTGGACCACCATCGCGACGCTGCTGGCGCTGGTGCTCGCCACCGTGGCCTGGCAGCGCTGGCAGGCGCGCCGCGGCAACACCGCCGTCGTCAACCAGCTGCTGGCCGCACCGGCCGGCGCACGCGCCGATGCCGAGAGCCCCGACCTCGCCGCCGTGCGCCAGCGTTTCGAGCAGGCCTTGCTCACGCTCAAGCGCGCGCGCTTCGGCAACGGCGGCGTGCTGGCCGGCTGGTCGGCCCGGCTGGGCGGGCGATACCTCTACGAGCTCCCCTGGTACGTGATCATCGGCGCACCCGGCTCCGGCAAGACCACCGCGCTGCGCAACTGCGGGCTGAAGTTCCCCCTGGCCGCGAACGTGGGCGAGCAGGCGCTGCGCGGCGTGGGCGGCACGCGCGACTGCGACTGGTGGTTCACCGACAGCGCGGTGCTGATCGACACCGCCGGCCGCTTCACCACGCAGGACAGCAACCGCGAGAACGACCGTGCCACCTGGTCGGGCTTCCTGGCGATGCTGCGCAAGTCGCGCCCGCGCCAGCCGGTCAACGGCGTGCTGGTGACCGTGTCGGTGAGCGACCTGCTGGCACGCGACGCCGCGGCCCGCGCCGAGTACGCGCGCACGGTGCGGGCGCGGGTGCAGGAGCTGCACGAGGGCCTCGGTGTCCGCTTCCCGGTCTACCTGCTGGTCACCAAGTCCGACCTGATGGCCGGCTTCATGGAGTATTTCGCGACGCTGGACAAGGAACAGCGCGCCACGCCCTGGGGCGCCACCTTCGCGCTGCAACAGGGCGCGGCGCACGGGCTGGCACGGTTCGGCCCGGAGTTCGACGCGCTGCTGCAGCGGCTGGACGACGGCCTCGTGGAACGGCTGCAGGCCGAGCGCGACCCGCAGTCGCGCGCCCGCATCTACGGCTTCCCCGGCCAGTTCGGCGCGCTGCGGGGGCCGCTGCAGGAGTTCCTGGACGCAGCCTTCGCCCCGGTCGCCTTCGAGCCGGAGCCCATGCTGCGCGGCTTCTACTTCGTCAGCGGCACGCAGGAAGGCACCCCCATCGACCGCGTGCTCGGTGCCATCGCGCGCAGCTACCAGCTGGAACGCGCCGTGATCCCGCCGCAGCAGGCCAGCGGGCGCAGCTACTTCCTGTCGCGGCTGATGGGGGAGGTGGTGATCGCGGAGAACGGCCTGGCGGGCACCAACCTCAAATGGGAACGACGCAGCCGCTGGCTGGCCCTGGGCGCCTACGCGGCGCTGGGAACCGTGACCGTCGGTGCGCTGGCGGCGTGGACCCTGAGCTACGTGCAGAACCGCCGCTACGTCGACGAGGTCGCGCTGCGCGTCGAGCGCGTGCGCCAGCTGGTACAGGAAACGCCCAACCGCGCCTCGGCCGACCTGCAGCCGATCATCCCGGCTCTCGATGCAACGCGCAGCCTGGCCAAGAGCGAGGGCTCGGTGCCCTGGAAGCTGGGCTTCGGCCTGTACCAGGGCGGCAAGCTCGATAGCGCGGCGCGCGCCGCCTACGGCCGCATGCTGGTCGATGCGATGCTGCCGCGCGTGGGGCTGCGCGTCGAGGAACAGTTGCGCACCGCGGGCGCGGCTGCCGACAGCCAGTACGAGGCGCTCAAGACCTACCTGATGCTGCGCGACATCCAGCACTTCGACGGCGACGCGCTCAAGGCCTATGTCGAAGCCGACTGGGACGCGCAGTTCGGCCGCTCGCTGGACGCGGAGCAGCGCGCGCAGCTCAGCGAACACCTGGACGCCCTGCTGGCAATGGGGCCCGCCGTGTCGCCGCTGCCGCCGGACCGCCAGCTGGTGGACTTCCATCGCAGCCGACTGGCCACCGTGCCCTTGCCCCAGCGCATCTACAACCGCATGCGCCATCGCGGCTTGGGCAGCGAGTTCCCGGAGTTCACCGTGATCAAGGCTGCCGGCAACAACGCCGCCCTCGTGTTCCAGCGCGCCAGCGGCGCGCCGCTGACGCGCGGCGTGCCCGGCCTCTACACCTACGACGGCTACCACCGCGGCTTCCAGAAGGAAGTCAGCCGCGTGGCGCGGCAGCTCGCCGAGGAGCAGGCCTGGGTGCTGGGCATCGCCGAGACACCGCGCGACGCGGCTGCCACCGTGGTGGCGGACGACCAGCTGCTGGACGACGTGCGGCGGATCTACCTCAACGAGTACGCCACGACCTGGCAGGGATTCATCTCGGACGTGCGCCTGCAGCCCATGTCCAGCCTGCCGGTGTCCATCCAGATGGCCCGCCAGCTGTCCGCACCCGACAGCCCGCTGCCGCCGCTGATGAAGGCCATGTCGCGCGAGACCACCCTGCTCGCCTCCGCAGGCAAGAACGTGATCGAGAAGGGCAGCGACACCGCCAGCGACGCGCTGAAGAAGGGGCGCAAGGCGCTGTCGGACCTGCTGGCGCAGAAGAAGGCCGATCCCAACGCGCCGCGCATCGAAGCCATCGTGGACGACCGCTTCACCGGCCTGCGCGCCTTCGTCACGGCGCCCCCCGGTGGCAAGTCGCCGATGGACGACAGCCTGGCGCTGATCGGCGAGGTGCACGTGCTGCTCAATGCGGTGGACACGGCGATCAAGGGCGGCGCGGCGCCGCCGGTCTCGCCGGTTCCCAACAAGGTGAAGGCCGAGGCGGCGCGCATGCCCGAGCCGGTGCGCGGCATGATGGACAACCTCTCGCAAGGCAGTGCCCAGGTGTCGCAGCTGCTGGTGCGGCAGAACCTGGCGCAGGAGGTGCGCTCGCAGGTCGGCGAGTTCTGCCAGCAGGCGGTCTCCGGCCGCTACCCGCTGGACCGCGGCTCCGCGCGCGACGCGACGCAGGCCGACTTCGCCACGTTGTTCGCGCCGGGCGGCAAGATGGACCAGCTGTTCCAGCAGAAGCTCGCGCCCTACGTCGACACCTCCACGCGGCCCTGGAAGTTCCGCGCCGTGGAGGGGGTTCCGCTGGGCGTGGACAACGGCACCCTGCCCCAGTTCCAGCGCGCGCAGGCGATCCGCGAAACGTTCTTCCCCGCCGGCAACACGCCTTCGCTGCGCCTGCAGTTCAAGCCGCTGGAGATGGACGCGGCGCTCAAGCAGTTCATCCTGGACGTCGACGGCCAGGTGGTGCGCTACGACCACGGCCCGCAGGTGCCCACCACGGTGCAGTGGCCGGGCCCGCGCGGCAGCTCGCAGGTGCGCGTGCAGGTGAGCCCGCCCGGCGCCAGCAACACCTTCGGCGCCGTCTACGAAGGGCCCTGGGCGCTGCTGCGCCTGTTCGACCGCGTCAAGATCGAGCCGGGCGACGCGCCCGAGCGCTTCCGCGCCACCTTCGACGTCGATGGCCGCAAGGCGATCTTCGAGGTCACCGCCACGAGCGTGCGCAACCCGTTCCGCCTGCGCGAGCTCAACGACTTCGCCTGCCCCACGGGGCTGTGAAGGAGCCGCCATGTCCGCTGCCGCGCCCGGCGACGTCCGCGAGGGACCGGGCTGGTACGGCAAGCTCGCGGCCCTGGGCGACTTCGCGCACCGGCGCCTGCCGCCGGAGTGGCTGCGCGCCTGCGACGGCTGGCTGGCGGGCGCGCTGCACGGCGCGCGCGAGCAGCTGGGATCGCGCTGGCTGGACGTCTACCTCACGGCGCCGGTGCTGCGCTTCGCCTGGGCCCCCGGGGTCGTGGACCGGCAATGGTGGTTCGGCCTGCTCATGCCCAGCTGCGACAGCGTGGGTCGCTACTTCCCGCTGCTGATCGCGCAGCCGCGCGCGCAGGCGCCGCAGGACCGCATCGCGCTGGACCACCTGGAGCGCTGGTACGCGCACCTGGCCCAGGCGGCGATGGCGACACTGCAGGCCGGCGAGGGCTCGGTGCAGGCGCTGGAGGCGGCGCTGCAGGAGGCGCCCCCCTGGCCCACTCCGGGCCGCGCGCCGGCGCTCTCCGTGCAGCCATCCGCGCGCGCCGAGCAACTGCGCCTGGGCCGGCCGGCGCCGCTGTCGCACTGGGTCCATGCGCTCGCCGCCCGCGAGCTGCACGCGCGGCTGGCGGGCTGCACGCTGTGGTGGCGCTGCAGCGCGGAAGGCAGCGACGACAGCCTGGCCATCCTGCCCGGCCTGCCGGACGGGACGGCCTTCGCGGCGCTGCTGGCGAACACGCAGGCCTGAGCCGCGGCCGGTCACGCGGCCGGCAGCACCCAGGCGGCGATGGCGCTGAAGTTGTCCTGGCGCGGCTGCCCCTTCGCCTCGATGCCGCGCTGCATCGAGTCCAGCCATTCCTCCGGCGTGTCGGCCCCGGAGAGCGTCGCCAGCACCTCCTCGTCGGCCAGGGGGCCCCACCAGCCGTCGCTGCACAGGAGGAACGCGTCGCCGGCCTGCAGCGGCACGGCCTGCGCCAGCGTGTGCGGCTCCACTTCGTCCTCGATGCCCAGCGCGGAGATCAGCTGGTTGCGGTTGGGGTGCACCAGCGCCTGCTGCGGCGTCAGCACGCCGGCGTCCACCATGCGCTGCACGACGCTGTCGTCGGACGTGAGCTGGCGCAGCACGCCGCGGCGCACCAGGTACAGGCGCGAATCGCCCACGTGCGTCCACAGCGCCCGGCCGCCCGCGGCATCGATCCACAGCACCACCACGGTCGAATGCATGCGGTCCAGGCCGTCGCCGCTGCGCTGGCCTGCCAGCACGTGGTGGTGGGCCGCCACCACCGCGCGCGTGAGCGCGCCCGCGCTGAAGGCCGTCTCCGCGAGCGCCAATGCGCCAGGCAGGTTCTCCACGGCCCGGCGCGAGGCCTCGGCGCCGCCGTGGTGGCCGCCGGCGCCGTCGGCCAGCACGGCCAGCCACAAGGGCCCGTGGTGCGAGGCGTGCACGCGGTCCTCGTTGCGTTCGCGCTGGCCGCGCTCGCTGCGGCTGGCGGCAGCGATCTCGAACATGGACGGGATCGCCTAGTGCCGCTGCCGCTCGCGCCGCAGCTGGTCCAGCTGCTGCTCGTAGGCGTCGAGGAAGGCCTTGCCGAACAGCGCATGGAAGTCCTCCTGCGCCTCGTCGCGGATGGCTTCATGGTGCTGCAGGTACAGCTCCCACAGCTTGGCCTTGTGCGCCATGGGCAGCAGGCTGTCGAGCATCGAGCGCCCCACCAGCTTGGCCTCCAGCGCCTGCGGCGAGAAGCGGGCCAGCACTCCCTCCAGCGCCGAACGCGTGCCGGCCATGGTGCCGATCGCGTGCCCCACCAGGTCGTCCATGGCTTCGGTGACGGCCGCCGCCCCCGGGAGGAAACCGCGCATGGGCGGCTGCAGCAGCTGCTCCAGCGCCGACTGCGCGTCCGGCGAGAACTTCAGGGGATTGTTGTTGCGCGCCTGGATCACGGTCACCTGCGCGTGCAGTTCGTGGCGCGTCGCGGCCCGCACGGCGATCAGCTGCAGCGCGCCGTCGATGCTCGCGCGCAGCAGCGCGCCGGCCAGGCGCAGCAGTTCCGCGTCCACGCCCTGGGCCGGCCTGACCTGCACGCCGGCGCCTTCGCAAAACGCCGCCCACAGGGCCTCGCCCTCGCTGTCAAAGGGGGTGGCTGCGGCGGCGGCTTCGGGCACCGCAGCGGGCGCGGCAGGCGCGGGGGCAGCAACCGGTGCGGCCTCGGCCCGCGGCTGCGGACGCGCGACCGCCGCCACCGGGCGCGGGGGCGTGAAGGCGGTGCGCAGCTCGGGCGTGTGATCCGGCGCGACCTCCGGCGGCGGCGCAGCGGCCGCCGGGCCGCCGAAGAGCACCAGCGGATCCGTCGAAGGCAGGGAGGCGCCGCCGGCGCGTGCCGGCTGCAGGCCGGCGACGAAGCCGGCCAGCGGATCGTCGCCGGCGGAGCCCTTGAGGCCGAACAGGTCGTCGAGCGAGCCGCTCGCGGCTGCCGGGATCAGGTCGTCGAACGCACCCGCAGGCCGGCTGCGCGCCGGGGTGACCGGGGCCGACGCGGGCGGCGCGAAGGGGTCGAAGTCGTCGGGCAGCCGCACCGGCGCGGACGAACTGGCGGCGCCGCCGGCGCGCGCATGGGCCGTCGCGCTCGGCTGGGGCTGTGCCGGCGCGGCGAGCAGGTCCGCGAAGGGATTCACCGGGGACAGCGGCCGCAGCAGGTCCGCGCCGAGGCCGGCCGCGCCGGTGCGCGCCGCAGGCAGGCCGTCCACGGCAGGACGCGTGCGCGTGGCGTCGGCGTCGGCAGGCCCCTCGCCCTCGTCGACCACCTCCAGCAGGTAGCGGCCGATGCGCACCTGCGAGTTGTGCAGCAAGGGCGCCGACTCGCCGTGTGCCAGGGATTGTTCGCGCACGATGATCGGATTGGAGCTGCCGACGTTGCGGATCACGTAGCCGCCGATGCCGCCGATGACCTCCGCCTGCTCGCGCGAAATGTGGCGCTCCGGGTCCGGCAGCGCCATCGTGTTGTGGTCGGCGCGCCCGATGGTGCCGCCGTTGCGGTCGAAGTGCGCCGTGATCGGCTGGGTCAGCGGCTGGTCGTTGAGCGACACAGCGCGCAAGGTCAGGGTCATGGGCCTTCCCCTCGCCATGGGAGACGGCCATGGTCGTGCCGTGGCCGTGCTCCCGCAATGAACGAAAGTCACCCGGCGAGCAGCCGTTCCTGCCGCCAGGTCGGTGCGGCGAGCGGGAACAGCCGCGTGCCGGGCGCCAGCAGGACCAGCCAGCGCGCGGCGACGATGCGCTGCCGCTGGAAGCCGTCGCGCAGCACCTCGGCACAGTGCGCGGCCGCCGGCGGCCGGCCCATGAAGCAGCGGCCGTGGACGGGCAGCGCCGACGCACGTGCCTGCCACCAGCGTGTGATGCGCTCGCGATCCGGCCAGGGCAGGCTTTCATCCGGATCGAGTGCGACGTTGTCGTCTTCCGGATCGTCGGTGGGGCCGCCGGGGACGTGCTCGGGCGGCTTGCGTTCGAGATCGAGCGCGGCCAGGTCGGCGCCCGTGATCAGCGAGAAGGATTCGCCTGCGAGCCGGGCGTACAGGTCATCCTCCATGCATTCCACGAGCCATGGCACGTAGGCCGTGTCGCCGAGCAGGCCGCAGGCGGCGATCACCGCGCGCTTGCGGGCCGCGTCTTCCGCGCCGGCCCGGGCGAGCCTGCGCACCATGGCGCGGGCGCGCTCGAACTCCGCAGCCTGCAGCGCCAGCGCGCGTGCCGCCTGGACGTGGCCGCCAGCGCCGCCGGCCAGGGCTTCCAGCCTGTCCAGAGCCGCCGTGCGCTCCCCCAGCAGGCAGGCCGCCGCCGCTGCGTGGAAGGCGACGTCTTCGTCCGCATCGGCCAGCGCATCGCGCGCGCACGGGAGCAGGTCCGTGCGCCCGAGTTCGCCCGCCGCGCGCCATGCCGCCGCGCGCAGGACCGCAGCGGGGTCGTCCAGCGCCCGGGCCAGCGCAGCGCCCGGGTCCACGCGGTGCAGCCGGCAGGCTGCGAGGGCGAGTGCACGCCGGTGCGCGTCGGGCGAGGCGAGCAGCGGCTGGACGACGCCTTGCAGCTGCGCGGGCGAGACCCAGCCGAACGCGGACAGCAGGCCCCGTTGCGCGTCGGGCAGGGCCCCGGCCAGGGCGACGAGGCGGCCGAGCGCGGCGTCGTCGCGTTCGTCGATGACGCGCACCGCCAGCGCGAACACCTCGCCGGCCCCGGCGCGCTCCAGTGCGGCCGTGCACAGCGCCGTGCCGTAGCGCCCCGCGACCGCGAGGCCATCGAGGTGCGCGGCGATGCGCTCGTCGAGCCGGCCCAGGTGCCGCAGGCGCACGTGGGGCGCGCGGACGAGCACCGAGCGGACGTGCCGCAGCATCGCGCTTTCCTCCGCGTGCTGCTGCACGACGACCGGGATGGGGGGGCGTTCCAGCGTCTGCATGGGTGCGGGGTCGAGTCATGCTCGGCCGGGCGCGCCGCGGCGGCAATGAACGAAAGTCACGTTGCCGCACGCGCCGTCGGAGCGACACTGGCGCGTCCGGCGTGCCAAGGCACGCGGCCGCGGGCCGCCCCACGCACGAGGAGCTCCGTATGACCAAGCTGCGCCTCCACCTCCTGTTCGCATCGGCCGTGGTGCTGGCTGCCTGCCAGCAGAACCCGGCCAAGCCGCCCGCGGCCGAAGCCGCGCCCGTGCCTGCGGCGCCACCGGCGCCCGAAGTGGTCGCTGCCCCCGCGCCGAGCGTGCCTACCGGTCCCGTGTCGGCGGCGGCGCAGCAGCAGGCGCAGCGCAGCGCGATGACGGCGGTGGGCATGCTGGAGACCGGGCACGAGGACGACGCGCGTGCGGAGCTGCAGCGCGCATTGGCCACCGACCCGAACAACAAGCTCGCGCAGAACCTGATGCGGCAGATCACGAGCGACCCGATGGCCACCCTGGGCCGCGAGTCTTTCAGCTACACCGTGCGGCCCAATGAATCGCTGTCGATGATCGCGGGCCGCTACCTGGGCGACATCTACTCCTTCTACATCCTCGCCCGCTACAACGGCATCGCCGTGCCGCGGCAGGTGGCGGGCGGCCAGACGCTGCGCATCCCCGGCAAGGAGAGGGCCCCCACCCCCGTCGTCGCGACCCGCGAGTCGCGCCCGCCGGCGCCCGCGCCCGCCCCGCGGGTGGAGAAGGAGCCGGAGC